>DAOTTD010000279.1:0-36538 GCA_034438015.1 Ktedonobacteraceae bacterium
AGGTGGTCCCCGTCTCCTCCACATCCATGTCTAGCTGGATATCAATAAGTGAAAGCAAAGTAAAAGGTAGATTCGAGAAGATCGCGCGATACTCATCTAACTTATGACGATTGGTCGTTGCCAGCAATAGGGCACGCATACAGGTCTCCAAACTAGACAAAATCGGAACATTGTCACATATCTTACCATATCACAGTATAGTTGTCGAGATTAACTGCTCAGATTTGAACTAATTGATAGGATCATTTCGATATTTATCGAGTAGTAGGAAGAATTCCACTTGCGACATATGCAGTACGCACTTCAAGCAAGCGAAGCCTGCTTTCCCACACAAAAGCTCAACAGATGCTGCATCCACCACGCTTCTCTGATTCCTTCTCAATTAAACTCATCAATTATCCTCTCCCTACCTCGACTATTCAGCTCAATGCCCGTCTGATCAGCTCTTTTTTTCAAAGAACCCTCGAAAAGTGCTTGACACGACCAGGCTTTATGGATATAATTTGCTGTGTCTAAGAGATATCTCCAATGAAGCGCTAAAAGAGCTTCTAGAGACAGTTAGCCGGTGTAGCTCAGTGGTAGAGCACTCGTTTCGTAAATGAGCGGCCAAGGGTTCGAATCCCTTCACCGGCTCTTTATATTTCATAGTCTTGCGCCCATTTCACGCCCTTTTGTTGATTATTCTTTGTTGCATCTAAGCGCAAAAGCCCTTTAGAGCCTATCGGTACATCATCCACGGGCACTAAATAGATTTTACCCGTATCAGGAGAGTAAACCCCAAAGTAATCTGCTTCCCCCTTGTATCCTTTCCTGATATGTGGCTTTCCTCCGACTCTGGCATAAGTGATAGCTGTGTTAAACTCGATACAGCCTTTTTCCTCAATGTATCGCGCTGTTTTACACTGAATGCGCACGAGCTTCCCGTCATCATCGATTGCAATATCATAACGATGATCGTGTCCCCAGGGAATGAGGCATTGATGTCCCAATTGTATCAATCTTGCTAGAACGATGCTCTCAGTTATTTCACCTTTCCTTGCAGTGTTATCTTTTGGTCTAGCGAACAACAACGACATATACCTACCTCATTTCACAGCCTCAACAATAATAGCTCCCTGTGCCCTCTCGTCAATTTCGTCAGGACTAAAACTCACCCTGCAATTTTTCATCGCATCTTTCCCCATTTGGCACAATCCAGACAAACTGGCATACAAACTGTCGTATACTAATGACCACACCAATAAGCCCTTACATATCCATTATACTCCTCACGTCAAATCCTACCTTTTCTAAACCTTCTTTATCCTTTTACCTGCTACTTTGCATAAAACAAACAACCTCTCCTATTCCGCAAATGAATATATGAAAAACAGCGCAGGGTAGTGACACGCAGTTCTCCAGCCCTTCACATCACGTTCTCGCAACCATAGCCTACGAGCGCGTCACATCCTCGAAGAGGGGACAGGATGCGCGGAACTCCTCCACGCGCGGCTCGACCTCTAGCAGAGGCAGGTGCATCGAGGAGGGCGCGATCAGGTTGAGCGTCAGGATCTTGCGGTTGAGTTCGCGCAATGTACGCTCGTACTCGCTGGCCGCCTTTGCTGCCGTAGTGTTGAAGGCGCGCTTCTCACTGGCGAAGGGAGGCACGCGGCGGGCGCGTAGTCTCTTGCTCAGGTGCTTTACGCGCTCAAGCCTCACTTCGGCGCGTTCTTGCTCCTGGCGTATCTCTTTGGCAAGCTCCACTTCGGTGGGTGCGAAGCCGTTGCTCTTGAGGAGATGGTAGCCCAGGGCCCTTTCGCCTAAATGGGTCTCGTCTTCGAGGTGCAGCGGCTTCCCCTCGCCAGGGAGATTCGAGAAGTCGCCACGCTCCTGCGCCTCGCGAATCTGGTCCTCGACGTAATCCCG
This sequence comes from Ktedonobacteraceae bacterium, assembly GCA_034438015.1. Taxonomy (GTDB): domain Bacteria; phylum Chloroflexota; class Ktedonobacteria; order Ktedonobacterales; family Ktedonobacteraceae; genus JACDAE01. The sequence goes on from DAOTTD010000279.1 coordinate 1,906, forward strand.
GTACCTTCTATTTCTCCTGCGCACCGTATCTTCTGACTTTTTGTCTATCTCGATCTTCTCGGGCGATTTACGCCAGTCGATGAATTCCATGCTCTATCTTGTTTCCAGGTTCTTGTTTGTTACGCTTTCCTACTATCCTATTATAAGAGATTGGGCTGCCTCCTGTGCCACCTCGTATACCTGCTCTAGCGGCAAGCGACGTTCTTCAGCGATGCGCCGGCACTCTTCATATTCGGGCGCGGCACTAATAATACGCATACCCAGCCGCTTAACCTTTACTAGTATCGGGCCCAGAGGCGTCGCGATCCTCTGCTGCGCGCGCTGCGCTTTACGCCGCTGCACCTGCTGTATACGCACGCCCAGTGTATCGGTCTCGCGCAACACGATGCCGGCCATGCGCTCACCGTCTTCGGGCCGGCAGAGAAGGGTGATCAGGGTAGCCGGGCGATTCTTTTTCATTTGTAACGGCGAGTAGCTCACGTCCAGCGCCCCATCAGCGAACAGGCGCTCCATCAGTCCTCCCAGCAGTTCGCCGCTCATATTATCGATATGCGTCTCGATGACCGTCACCCAATCGGTATCCGGTTCTTCGTCTCCTGGATGACCTCCGCTTTGAGCGCGACCCAGGCAGAGGCGCAGACAGTTCGGCCAGGGAAGTCGCTTGCGCCCAAAGCCATAACCGAGCTGCTCGATAGTGATTGCCGGCGTCTCAAAGCGCGCGAGCGTTGCCAGAATAGCGGCCCCTGTTGGCGTCACCAGCTCGCCTTCAACGGGAGCTGGTCGCCAGGGTGCTGCGACGCGGCGCAGAATCTCCAATGTCGCAGGAGCCGGAACCGGCAACAGGCCATGCGCCGTTTTGACATGTCCACTCGTCAAGGGGAGGGGCGAGGCATAGATCTGCTCTATACCAAGCGTCTCTATACCAATGGCCGCTCCGGTTATATCGACGATCGCATCAACGGCTCCAACTTCGTGGAAATGGACCTCCTCGATACTTGAGCCGTGCACCGTCGCCTCCGCCTCGGCCAGGCAGCGAAAGATTGCCAGCGCGGTCTCGCGTACACGCAATGGCAACGTCGAAGACTGTAGCAGGGCAGCGATAGCGGAGAAGTGGCGCGCCGGCTGCTCCTGTTCCGATAAAAGTACATCGAAACGCGAGCCGCGTATCCCCTTATCCTCAAACACATCAAGGGTCAGTTGATAATCCTTGACAGGCAGGGCCGCCAGGCCATCCTTCAACATGTCCAGCGAGAGGCCAGCGTCAAGCAGCGCTCCCAGGAACATATCGCCACTGATGCCAGAATGACAATCCAGGTATGCTATCTTTTGTGCCAAGTCCAGATCGCTCCATCTCTTCTTTTTTATTTGCTCAAAATTTCTCTCTCATTATATCCGTTTATAGAGAGAAACCATCTTTTTCAACGTTTAATGCCTCGCGCAACAACGCCCAACGCCTTCTGCTTGCGATTCCACACCGTCCGCGTGGTAACTTTGAGCAACTGGGCAGCCTCCTTCTCCGATCTTTCTTCCCAAAACAGCAGGAGAATTACGGCCCTTAACCTGTACGGCAGGAGCATCACCACGCGCGCGAGATCGCTCGCTTCAACCGCGAGCAGCATGGTATGCGCCTTCTCGTCCTCAACCTCCATTGGACAAGAATCACCATTGGCAAGCAAATGGAGTCGATCAAGACTCGCCAGCAGGGAACGCGGGATACGTGTCGCGCGCTTCACCTGTCGATCGTGCCAGCAGCCTTCTCGCATCATAAACGCCTGATACACGTGCCTGCGCTCAAAATGGAGGGCCCGCAGAAAGTTTTCCTCCCAGAAAGACCGTTCCGGGTCCATCAAAGCGCGGAAGATGCTCTCGTGCAGATCGGCGCACAGATCGTACAGCAAGATATGACGCTCATCGAGACAGGCGTCGCTGAGCATAGTGGAGGCCCAGTATTCATTGCTTGTTTGCGTGCGACAGATAAGCGCGGCGAAAACGGTATCGCGCCCCTGCTCATCTCCATAAGCGAGGGCGGTACGGAACATGCCCACCAGCGCTTCGAGCGAAACTTCGGTTCGCTCGCTAACCTGCCCGAATGCACCTGTCGTTGCATAAGCAGGAAGAGCGCCAGTACGACAAGCCGTGCGGCATCTTCCCAGCTGTTCAGCGGTATCAAATACGTTATTGAGGATAGACCCACTTTCCACGTCACCTCAAACCTCCATCAGCACATCTTATATTTGCTTTGACCCTAGTATAAGCCCTTGCATTTAAAACTTCAAGTTTTTAGCAATGGACAGGACTTTTTCCTTTCAAGGAGCTAAAAGGAGTTTTTCGGGTATCCATAGGGAGACGACAGTCGATGTTACCTTGCCGATCCCCCTGATTTAGTGTTACTTGCCGCTTCTGTGAAACGCCAGCGCATTGCGATAGATCTCTACGTAGCGCAGCGCCGAGGTACGCCAGGAGTGATCAGCCGCCATACCATGCAGTTGAAGAACGCGCCAGACATCTCTGAAACGATAGACCTCCAGTGCGCGTACAACAGCAGCGAACAGCTCCCAGGCATCATAATTATTGAAAACAAAGCCATTTCCCTCGCCAGTGAGCGGATCGTACTCCTGCACGGTATCAGCAAGGCCACCCACGCGGCGTACGACAGGCACACTGCCATAGCGCATAGCGATCATCTGACTTAAACCGCATGGTTCAAAGCGGGAAGGCATCAGGAACATATCGCTGCCCGCGTAGATGCGCTGCGCCAGTTCGGTATTGAACGTCAGGAAGACAGCAACCTGATCGGGAAAGCGTGCCGCCAGGTTTTGCAATAGCTCATGATAGTGTTGATCGCCAATGCCAAGCACAACAAACTGGACACCTTGCGTAAGCAACGGCTGAATGATGCGCGCGATCAGGTCAAGCCCTTTTTGATCCGTCAGGCGGGAGATCATCGCCAGCAGAGGGACATCGGCGCGTACCGGGAGATGGGCATATTCCTGAAGAAAGGCTTTGTTTTCCGCGCGCATCTCAAGGGAATCAGCATCATAGTGGGTTCGAATATAATGATTAGTGGCAGGATTGTTTTCCTGGTAATCAACGCCATTGAGGATACCGAACAGGCGATTGCGACGCGAACGCAGCAGATGGTCTAATTTCTCACCAAAGGTCGGTGTCAAAATCTCCTGGGCGTAGCGCTCACTCACCGTAGTGATTGCATCGGCGAACAGGATACCGCGCCCCATAATATCTACCACGTTTGCCAGTTCGGTAAGCTGTGGATAGAGAAAACCATTCGCTGCAACGCCTGCGACCTCAAGAATGCGATAGCCAAAGATGCCCTGATACGCGAGATTGTGAATGGTATACACCGTAGCAGTATTGGTAAAGAGCGGATCGGTATGGTAGACCGTATGCATCCAGTTAGGAACGATGCCAGTATGCCAATCATTGCAGTGCACGATATCGGGAGACCAGTTCAGGGCGCGAACCGCTTCGAGGGCTGCGCGACAGAAGAGAATAAAGCGTTCTCCATCATCTGTATAGCCGTAAATATTTTCGCGATCAAAGTAGCGTGGGGCATCGATCATATATACTGGTATAGAGTCACCAATCGTTCCTTCACGAACACCGACCTGGACATTGAAGCGTCCCATCTTCACGGGGACCGCATCGAACAGCGTTTTTAACTGAAAACGTTCCGGGTCAACTTGCCTGTAACGCGGCATAATCAGACGGACATCGTGACCAAGGGCCTTGAGAGCCTTCGGCAGCGCACCCACCACATCTGCTAACCCACCGACCTTTGCGAATGGCACAATCTCGGCGGCAAGGATCAGAATTCTGAGGGGCTGCTCATACTGCATACATAAATCCTCCCACTCACAGAACATATTCCATTATAGCATGCCTGATCACCGAATGCACAAAAATAGGAACGAAAAGATGAATGGTTTCTCATCTTTTCGTCCCCGTAAATGGACCGCATCCTATATGCTCTTCAGTTACACCTTATAACGGTTACGTGTCAGAAAGTAAAACTGAATAGCCGCCAGTATTGCCATGACGAACACCACTACCATCGCGTCAGGATAGACAATCGGAGCTGTCTGTCCAGCGGGCGCGACTGGTGGAATACCAACACCTCCCTGGAACGTGATGTTAGTCTCCGTCTCAGGAAACACCGGCACCGAGAAGAAGGCAAATGCCCCAATATAAATGAAAAGGCAGGTACCAACCACCAGCCATTGCCCAAGACAACCAAGATTCTTCTCACCCACGATGGCAAATTCGCGACGCGACACAGACGTCCAGACGGCTGCCAATATGAGCATTCCAGCGCAGAGCATCATAGCCGTCAAAATCTGATTCGACGTTGCCGCTGTATGGACGAGCAACGTTCCCGCAGCGATTACAGCCATTGTCACTACACTGCCGATCACGACCAGGTTACGGTGCGACTTCCACGCCCAGACGGCGCCCATCAGCATGACAAAGAAATTCGTAGTGACAATTGCGTTCACAATATAGCCACCTTGCTGTGAGAACGCGCAGCTCCCTGGCACAAAGGTCTTACGACCACAGACCGTCAGATAGTCACCTAATCCAATAAAGGTCCAACTGTGCATCCAGGCCATCAGCGGATAGATGACAAACCAGGCAATGATCAGGATCACTCCTAGCTGAGCGAGACCCAGAGCTCCGATAGCATAGAGTCCCGACATCGTGCGTTTTCGCACTGGTCGCATCAAATAGTGCAAACGCAGAGCAAATGCCCCGGCAGTCGTAAAAATAGACGCACCCAGCACAAGACCTGCACAGAGAGTCACCAGCCTTGTTCCAAAGTACGGACGACTTGGAAACAGCAGAGTACCCAATCCAGTGACATCAGCATACGTATAGAAGACCATGAAAGCGACGAGCAGGATAGAACCCACAATGATCAGCCAACGAATGGTAGGGGTCGTCCCCAGATCACGACGATCAGGGTTACGCTGTTCGCGCAATGCAAGCTGGCTGTAGAAGATCATGGCAACGCCAACTGCCAATATCGCGATACCGAGCGCAACGAAATCGACCGCGCCCGGCTGGAACCAGAGCACCTTTCCACCTAGAACAGGGTTCCAGGAGCTACTGGCGGTGGGAAAATACTGGTTACAGGTTGTCTGGGTAGCTGAACAGCCAGTCAAGCTAGACAATAACACGATTGCCAGCCCACCGAGCGAAAGTACTGTTCCCAGGCCAGTAAAGATAATTGGAGGCACCAGCGGTTTAGGATCAAAAAGTAGTACGATCACCTGAATGATCGCAAAGCCACCCAGGCAGACCAGGCCCAGCCCTAAAGACCCGATCTCCATTCCTTGAAGAGATGCAGCAGTGAGCTGCAGGTTAATATAACTGGGGATCTGCCCCACAAGAAGGGCTGAAAGGAAAAAGAAGCCGATAGCGAAGATCATGGCACGAGCCCATGAAATACGCTCGGACGCCCCCTGTTGTTGTGTTTGTTGCATGGATCGCAATCCCTTTCAACATGCCATTCATATCTCCTATGACGACATGACCAGCGATCAAAGTAATACTTAGCGACACCTCTGACGAGATGTTACCCCAACAGATCCTATTGTGTTATGATCAGTTCAGCCAACATCGTTGGGTGGATGCGACAGAAGTAGTAAATGGTATGATCTGGATTCACCTTGTAATCCGACGCCTTTATGGTATAGCTAAACTTCCCACCAGTCTTCAAATACTTCGACGGATCAACGCCAGAGTCGAAAATATTTGGTGCGGGCTTCGGAGAAGCCGTTGGATCGTTTCCAACAATAGCCGTAACCGTGTGAGGCAGACTGGTTGTATTAACCCAGGTGATCGTTGTTCCTACTTTCACCTTGACATTGAGCGGGTTAAAACAGGACGGCGTGCAGGCAGCGCCCGAGATAGGCTGGGTGATATTCAGAGTAACAGTCTTTTTACCAGTATCGTTCACTGGCGTGCCGAATTGTCCGGTCTTACCCAGATTCACAGCGGTCTGGTAGGCGGTAGGATCGCTATTTTGCAGGTAGCCGATCAGCCCATTAAACCCATTCTGTACAACAGAAGTGTCATAGCCCTGCTTTTTCATGTATTGCGTATCGGCAGAGCGAATAAACTGAAACAAGTAGTTGAGTTGATTGGCATCCAGCGAGCCGCCGTAGTCCTGGCTCATAGGAATCTGACTCGAATTTGCAGGCGCAGGGGCTTGAGGATTCCATATCCCGGCTGCGATAGTGCGTTGCAGCTGAAAATCGCTTAATTGATTCAAAGCGTCAATGGTATAACCATTGTACTTTACATTCGTTAACTTGTTGTTCACAATAGCGTAGCAATTAAACACACAATACTGCGCGTAGAGCTGCATTCCATTCGTAACGGCGGTTTCCTCTTGTGTGTTCTGCTGGCTCGCCTCAAATCCCGTCTCGCGAATCCAGAAGACCGGGATCATGATCGAGACGATGCTAAGCATAGCCAGTGCGCCGTAGCCTGCCTTCTCTACCGCATTCGTGCGAGAATAGAACAAATACAGCAAACCACCAGCAACGACAAGCAACACAACAATGCCTACGGCAGCCTGTCCAAAATTCACCATAAAACATTACCTTTTGATAAGAGCCTCAACGCTCCCCGACCTTTAAGAGCATAGACAGCGTTATCATCCCGAAGTTCTCCAGGCCCGCTATGGCCCATAGCAGGCTGTCTCCCAAGCAAGTATCTTCAGAAGACAGCTTCTCACAAAGCATATCTCTACAAGAGAGTTCCCAAACACGGGACTTGACATCTCTCGCAGATCAGGTGCACAACACGGTAGGCACAGGTATTATGCGCGTTGTTGGATCGGGGTGTGGCACCGTATTATTCAAAGTACCGGTATCCACCACCACTTCATCTCCCTGGAAAGAAAGCGCGAAGCGATCCGCACTTCTGGGTGCAGGGCCATCCAGATACTCACCATCCACATTGTAGTGTGACCCGTGACACGGGCACTTGAAGCTTATGCAATCATCACGGAAAGCGTACGTGCAGCCCAGGTGGACACAGCGCTGATAGAGCGCGACCCAGTACGTGCCATCGCTATCCTTTACAATCGTCTCCGACGCCAGTTGGTCGGAGAGATCAGAGCCCTTCAAAAGCATCGTCGTGCCTTTGGCCATATGCACCAGGTACGTCTTTGCCTGCTGGTTGTAGTGGACACCAGCGGTATTGCTTTTGAAATTGGCCGGTAGCGCGGCTGGAAAATCGGTCTTCTTGCCGACAGTTATCGCCGAGCCGAACTGGCCTGCCAGGTTAGGATAGAGCATGTACAATGCACCCGCCACACTTGCGGTCGTAGAGACGCCCCACACCGCGAGCATAGAGCGACGCACGAAGCGTCGTCGCGACATACGTTGTTTCGCGATCTCCGCCGCCTCAGCGCCGCCGCCATGAAGCACCTCGTACTGCTGCGGCGTGATTGGCGGTCTATCGATGTCATTTATCGTCATAGCAATTGTTTCCTTGCTTAGAGATCAAAGTAGACGCCAGTATTCCACGGCCATATCCACAGCCACCCTGGGCCACGGAAAAAGCTCCCGATCAGCGTGATCACCGCCCAGAACACCACAAACATGGTGAACGTCACAATGGCGACCTTGCGATCGGAGTAGGCGCGGCTTGGATTGCGATCTACGTAGGGGAGCACCGCCAGCCCCAACAGCGTCAATCCAGGCACCAGCACGCCTGCTGAAGTCGGTGCGAAGTAGTGTAGCAGTTCCTGCAAGCCCAGGAAGTACCAGGGGGCCTTCGCCGGGTTTGGCGTCACGTTCGGGTTAGCGGGCCCTTGCAGTGGTGCGTTGATCTGCAGTGACAGCAACGTGACCATCACCGTCACCGCCGTAGCCGCGAAGAACTCACGCACCAGCAGGTGAGGCCAGACGAAGACCGAATCTTCTAGCGGTTTCTCGACACGCGTGATCGCTTCTTGCCGCACTACCGCCAGCGTACGATAGCGTCGCTGCGTTGCAGCCGCCTGTGTCTGTACCTGTGGTTCTTTCTGTTCAATTGACATGTAAGTATCCTCTCAAGAGCGTCAAGAACGCCGTACTGGAACAGAGATCCCTCTTACGAACCAGTCGTGCCAGCTACAGCACGCTCACGGGCCTCACGGGCTTCCAACTCACGGCGAGAGGGAGGTGGAGGACCGGCTTCACCGCCATCCTTACGGATACGCCAGAAGTGAACAGCCATCAACAATGCACCAGCCAGCGGGAACAGGATTACGTGACCGACATAGAAGCGTATCAACGTGGCCTGCGCTACCGCGCCACCTCCAACCAGCACTTTGTAGACCGGGTCGCCCAGCAACGGGGTGTACGGCGCGAGATTGGTGCCGACGGTGATAGCCCAGAGCGCGATCTGATCCCAGGGGAGCAGGTAGCCTGTGAAGCTCAAGAACAACGTTACAAAGAACAGCAATACGCCTACGACCCAGTTGAACTCGCGTGGTGGCTTATACGCGCCGTGGTAAAAGACGCGGATCATATGCAGCGTCACGGAGACCACCATCAAGTGAGCGGCCCAACGATGCATGTTACGCACAAGATTACCAAATGAGACCGCGCTGTTCAATTGATTGATGTTCTGATACGCCAGGCTAGTACTGGGTATGTAGTAGAACATAAGAAAGACGCCAGTGATCGTCAGCAGCAGGAACAAGAAGAAAGAAATACCGCCCATACACCAGGTATAGGTAATCTTCATCGCCTGGCGGCTGACCTTGACGGGGTGCAGGTGCAGAAATACATTCCCCATCATCACCAGAGATTGATTTAAGGGCGTATCGGGATAGCCATGACGGAAGACAGAACGCCAGACCTGGCTTTCGACGATCTTCTGCGTCGCCACATCAAGCAAGCTTTTGTTAGAAGTAGAGCCCACTTTGCCTCCTCAAAGGATCTAGACTTGTTGGAAAAATATCGTCGCAAATAGTTCTCGCCGCTGATTATATCATACACCTGTTCGTCCAGGTACCCCTCCTTTTCAGGCCAGGACAACATTCTCTACAGAACACGGCAGAGCACAGCAAGAACGCTTGCATCCTTTTGACAAGATTATAATGAATTATATCGCCTGAGTGGAAGAGGAACAGGCGAAAATTGCAATCTTGCCTCAGATATCTCTATGTCAGTACAGATAGCGTACTCCTGTTCCACCCTTGAAAACATCAGGTACTTACCTGATTTTTCCTGGTTACACACCTGATTCGACACGAAACATTGAAAACCTATAGTTATCAGGCATCTTGACAAATGCAAGCATTCACCAAGATGCCTAACCTTCACCTACGCCCGTTGAATGTCCTCCGCAGAATACACCAACTAGGCGGGCGGTTGGACTACGGCCAACCGTTATGATTCTTCCATATCTCGTGCCGCCTGATCAGCACGGCTTTGACATCCTCTTTGCGTTTGCAGGCATGCAGTTCAGTATCCCCAAGGCGCCGCTCGATATTGGTGGCGGCATTGTGATCGGCATGCGTTGAAAAGCCACAGACGACGCAGCAAAACGTTTGCTGGTCCGGGCGATTGGCACGATCGGGATAGTGGCACACACTGCACTCCTGCGAGGAGTACGCGCTCTTGACTTCCGTGGCGACCACTCCCCGCTTCGCCGCCTCCCAGGCGATCTTTTCGGGAATGCGTGCCAGATTGGAGGCGCGCAGATACGCATTCATCGCGCGCGCCTTGAACTTCATGGAGGCCACTGACAGGTGTTCATAGGCAATGTGTGCATCAGGGTGTTCATCCAGGCAGACATTGACCGCACGATTGATCTCCTGACGCACGTGGCGCCTGAGCCGTTGTCCACTCTTGCTGCTGGTCGAAGGCAGCTTCTCGACCCCCTTCTTTTTGAGGCAGGCTCGCAGCTTCGCTTTGCGGCGGCGCTTCTCTCGGTCACGCTTCTGTCGCTCGCGGAGCTTCCCATGAAAGGTGCCGTAGTGCTTGCCATCACTGCTCGTCACCAAGTTTGCTATTCCTACATCAATCCCAACGACTGAGGTAGTCGGCTCGGTGTGAACCCGCACGGTTTCATCGTAGGAGAGGGTGAGCCACCAGCCATCACCTCGTTTGTTTAACGTTACACCGGTGTTGATCTTCTTGTCCTTCAGGGCCTCGCGATGATAGTCTGCCAATTTCACCGGAATACGAATAGTTTTGTACTTCGCAAGCGTACTCATCCTGAGCCAGTAGTCAAAACTTGAATCCTCTGATGGTTCCAACACAGCAACATTCGCATTCGCCTGGATACAGACCTGTTTCAAGACGGGCGTGTTCCACTCCTTCCAGGCTGACTTTTTCTGATTGGAATCTGGCGTTGCCAGTGCTTCCTGGTAGTTCTCTCGCTCTTCGAGATAGCTTTGATACGCTTGTTCCCGGTTGGTTCGCCACGCACGGGCAATGCCTGCTGCTTGTTGGATGGCGACCCGGTGCCAGCGTTCAGAAAGCGGGGTGGCAAAGACAGGAGCATGAAATTTATCGGGCGGCTCTTCGGTGCAAAAGTAGGTGACGTACTGCTGACAGAGCGCCTGGTACACCGGAGCCAGGGCGTCCAGGGCGGCCAGTTTGCAGGCATTGGTCTCACCAAGCCGAATATGGGTCACGGCTTTCGTGAGGGTGTAGGTTGTATCCTGCTCTCTCTGGCGGTGCTGGCGCTCTTTCATGTCCTTGTGTTTCCTTCCTGGTATTGGTATCTTCCATCCTCACCCGTTCCCGTATCCGCTGCCTGAGCGGGGTCAGCATATAGCCGGTCTGGAGCATGGAGCGGATATCGATACCGAAGGGACGCAACTTCAGGCGCGCACGTCCCAACAGGTTGCGTACCGGGCGCATCACCACGTCCACTTCTCCCTCTTGCAGGCCCCACAACACGCGCTCCCGACACTTCTCCAGGCTCTTGCCCGTCATGGCCGAGAGCACGACCTCATAGGGACAGTAGTCAGGATAATTGGTGAGCAAGGCTTCAATGACCGGCATCTCGGAGGGCGTCAAGAGTTGCTGCTCGCTGATCTCTTTCTCGGTTCCTCCCCCAAGCAAGGAGAGCACGCCCTGCTCTCTGTCCAGAATGAGCGTGCTCTGCTCTGGGAGCAAGGCTTTGATCTCAAAGCGGACAAAGCGGCTCATGACCGTCACACCTCTCTTCTCTCGCGGCTCTCTGGCTCAGAGGGACCTCTGTCCTACCCACCCACATTGCTCAATACCATGAACTGGATATGGGCCGGATCGGTGGGCAACGTGTTCGCGTTCCAGGTCTCGGTAATACTTACGGCCTGGATGTCGGCGTCGTGCCTGAGCAGGGACACCGCTTCTTGCCTGGGCAGGCCCGCGATCTTTCTGCTCAACTGGCTAATCTGCACACTACTGAACTGATAGCTCCACGTGCCCTGCACGCTCACCAGCAGCGAGAGGGTGCCGTGGGCTTGCTCTGTTGTGGCGACCTGGGTGATGCTGGTGGTGATGGGACCCTGCACACTGTAGCCGGTGCCCAGGGTTGTGCGGGCCTGGGCGCTCAGAGCGGCGCTCGCAAGCTGCTGCACCGCCTGCTGATCGTAGACCTCGCCCTGGCAGGTGAGGGTGAGCGTGATCGTGACGTGGGCCGCCTCGCTGCCCACCGGGTGATCGGTGCTCACATTCGGGTGACACTGTGCGGGGGCAATGAGTTGCTCGCCTGGGCGCATGTCTGCCTGTAGGCGTGCCTGTGCCTGCCCGGTAAGGGTACTGCTCTCCTGGGTGACCACCTCGTCCACGTCCTGCTGTGCTACCACCGGATAGTCACGGGCAAGCTGCCCTCCCGTAAAGGCGTCCGTGTTCTTGACCGAGACGCCCGCCACACAACACAACCCGTTGAGATCCAGGGGCGCGATGTTGCCCTCTTGACCGACCTGCACCGCCTGGGCGGGGACGGTCGCCATACCCACCGTAGGCAGGTTAGCAGCGGGCAGGAGCGCGGCTTGATCCGTCACCAGTTGGATGCCATCGGTGCCGGTAAGCACGGTGCCTGCGGCCACCGTTTGCGTGTAGGGAGCGGCGTTGTAGAAGGTGAGGGTGCCGCCCGCTGCCTGCGCGCGGGTGTGGCCGTGTCCGCTGGTAGAGACGGTCTGTGTGAAGGCGGGACTCTGCTCAGAGAGCAGGCGGGCGTGTACCTGTCCTCGCGTGGGATCAGGGGTGCCGGTGACAGCGGTGAGCGAGACGGCAGTGTGCAGGCTCGCCTGGGCGGGAGTGAGGGTGATAGAGGCGCGTGGGCTGAGACCAGGAAGCAAGGTCATCACGGAGCCCAGACTTGCCGGACTCACGACCAGCAGGATGCCGACCGCAACGCCAAGCAGCATCAGGCTGATCCCGATCAGGGCGGTCAGCAGGGAGAGCTGACGCTGGGTGGGCCGGGCGGTGGCGTTCGGGAGGGAGAGCGGCCTGGGCTCGCGTGGTGGTGGTGGGCCGGGCGTGGGAGGCTCGTCGTCCTCAGGCGCGCCTGGCTCTTTGGGTTGCTGTGCTGGTTGCGGTGGTGCACTCCCCTTCTCCTCTGCTGGTACGGGTGGCAGGCGGTCCTGCTCCTCCTCGTCCTCGCCCTGTGGTGGTGGAGGCGTTGCCTCACCAAGACGAGGGTCCTCCTCTGCTTCATCATCAATCGTGTCCATGACGACAATCACGGGACGCAACGGTCCGGTGGTGGGTCCTTTGGGCTCGTGCCCCTGCGGGTCTGATAGATGCATCATGCCTGTCCTTCTTTCTTGCTTGCTCAACATCGTGCCAGCAGGAGCAGGGGCCGTTCTCTTGTGCGGCGCTCCTGGCTCCCGCTGCACCCGTTTTTTTTCAGAGACGCGCTACGAACCTACTGCGGTGGTTGCAGGTGGAACTTGCCATCCGTGCCGTCAGAGAGGATGACCTCGTTATTCTGGTAATGTAGGATCAGTTCCGGTTTGCCCTGCCCGTCATGGCCGATCGAGAGCGTAACAGCAACCAGGTCGGCGTCCTGCCCATAGAGGACGGGGCCGGCGTAGATGACCGTCTTGCTCACGTCCCCGCCCGGCATCTCGATGACGGAGAGATGGCCGTCCAGGTTGAGGGCAATGAAGTGGGACGGGTGGGCGGCAGAGTCCTGGTGCCCAACCACCGCATCCATCTGGTACGTGCGGGGCATGCCGTAACGCAGGCTGTCCTCGGTGTGCTGCCACCACGTGGCGAGCGCGGAGAAGACAAGGAAGCCGACCAGCATGCACAGCAGGGTGAGCCCCACCAGGACCGTCCAGTGCAGCGAGCGTCTGCGGGCAATGGGAGCCGTCTGCTGTTCGGCGGTCATCGTGGAGCGGTAGCGGCGGGCGCTGCTACGGGCGGGACGCTCCTCCAACCCTTCGTCAATGGCGGTGGAAGTACGGCGGGCGGAGCGCTCCTGCTCCCCGTCGGTCAGGTAGGGCCGATCCTCGGGATGGATGGCGTGGGAGTGCCCGGCGGCGTGGCGGGATGCGTCCTGCTGTTGCGGTGAGGCACGACGGCGGCGCTCCTGCGCAGGCAGGCTGGCACGGGCGATGCGATAGGTAGGCGCGACCTGGGCGAGGGCTGGATTGTCCCCCTGCTCCCACATGCTGTGTTGCTCGCGCAGCGTGCGGCGGCTGCCCTGGATGGTGGCGGCTCCCCGCTCGGGTGAGAGGCGTTCGCTCATGATGGGACTCCTTTCTGGATGGACGGTTGTGACGACTGTTGTTGTTGTTCGTGGCGATGGCGGCGGGCCTGCTCGTCACGGGCCTCCTGCTCGGCGTGATGCTCGGGACAGAGCCGCGCCCGTGCGTTCTTGGGGATGCTCAGTGTACAGCCGGGGCAGTAGAACGAGGCCCCACAGGTGGTGCAGAGATACTGCCCCACCACAAAGGTGGCGTGCCGCTGGTGCCGGTCAAAGACCCGACAGTCATTGAGGGCCAGCATATACCGGGCGGCGGAGGTCACGCGTTTGCTCATGCCTGTCCCTCCTGCCGCTGTTGGGCGGTCGTCTCAGCACAGCTCATCTGCCTGACACGCTGGTTCCACTGGTCCAGGCGGCGCTGTACCTGGGCAGCATCCTGCTGCCCATGCAGTAGCAGAGAGTAGAGTCGTTGCTGGTGTGCCCAGGCGGTATGCACCCGGTCACGGATCGGCTCAAGCCTCTGGGAAGCAGGGGGCACCGCATTGGCAACCCGCTCTAACCAGTAGCCCACACTCACCCACTGCGTGTAGGCTTCATGCAGGTCCTTGAGGGTTTGCTCCAATCCCTCCACGACCGTGCCGGGCGGTTGTCGCAGCCGGTTGGCAACCAGGTGGTAGTGGGCGTAGGCGCTTTCCTCGTAGGAGAGGGCGAGCAAGCCTTGACCAAGCCCCTGAAAGCCACAGGCAAGGGTCGTACTGTTAGCAAGGGAGAGGATCTCAGCAGTGAGTCCCGTCCACTCCGCCGCCGCCTCGCGCACGTCGATCCACAATGGGGCAGGAAGGGTAGCCTCGTGCTCATGGTCGCCATCGCGCTCATGAGCCAGAGTCAGCGGGTGCCCTGGATGTGGGAAAGGGCCCGTGAGCAGGTTGTCGTCATGCTGACGATTCAATGGGATGTGCTTACTCATAGTGAGGTCCTCCTTGCGGTGGATAGGGATACGACGCCGGAGTAGAGGCGTAGTGCCCTTGATGCAGGTCATAGTGAGGCAAGGGGAGCGGACGCCCTAGCTCGTCCAGGGGTCGCTCGCGCTGGTAGAGCAGCCGCTGCCGACGTAAGGACTGTTCGTTGAGCCGTCCCAACACGGTGACGGAGACGTAGGCAAGCACGGTGACGGTCCCCAGGCCAAGCAGGCCAAAGGCGAGCAGTTCGCGCAGCGGCCAGAGCGCGATGAAGAGCCAGGAGACGATCACCGTCAGACAGAGCAGGCCCAGGCACAGGGCAACCAACAGGCACTTCTTTTCTCCATCCATGATGTTAATGCTCCTTTTATACAGCCTTGCCGCTGGCTATGCGGGTCGCATCCTCGGCGCTCACGAGCCCGTCTTGATAGTCCTAGCTGAGATCGGCGATGCGCTGCTGGTGACAGTCACAATCGGGCTCGAAGCATTCGGGATGCTCGTCGGTGTGGTACAGGTAGTCGGTGGGAATGACGGGGACGACGGTGTACTCTTCGTCGTCTTCAAGTGGTTGGTTGGGATTTGCGGACATGTGTAACCTCCTGGGTACACTTGTCCAGAGACTTTTACAGTGTTGCCTTATAAGGTATACTATATAGAGCCTCTGGTCGCACAACGATCAAGGGCAGGGCAGGGGAGTGCGTTGGCCGGTCAAGCTACAAGCACTCTTCTGTGACTCAATTGCGCTCTCAATAAAGGTTCAGTCCTAGATCTTCTAACGCAACTGGCTGTCTGTTCACCTCCATAAGAAGGTTGTTAATCGCCTCTAGGATTTGACTCGCTGTATCGAATGTCACTCGATCGCCATTCTCAGCCCGAATATAGGTACGGAGACTAATACCGCGAGTCCTCCGGGTGACCGCCTCCTGGGTGGCTCCAAGACTTTCCCGTATCTGCCGTAACTGTGTAGTTGATGCCATGCTTGACATGCACTCCCTTTCGTCGTACTTGCCGCCAAATGACGAGCATGACATGACACGTTACACATGTCAAGAATAACATGCCATGATCGTCATGTCAAGGGCCGCTAACATCATGTTAACGAGGCAAGGAAGATCTGTCAAGTTCACCATGACACACATTACACTTAAAGTCTACGTGAAATTCTATATAATAGAAGGGCCCGCACAGGGCATATTGTATGTTTTAAAGTACGGACCTTGAGGTCCGTACAAACAGGAACAGCCAAGTTGTAGAATAGAGCGGAGGTGCAAAATGAGCAAGCATGAATACCACTATGGACAAACAATCCGACTCTTTAGAATACAGCGCGGGCTGTCGGTGTCCAAACTTGCCGAGCTATGGCCTAGTGGGGCAGTGGACCCGCGCTATGTACAACGTGTCGAATCTGGAGAGAAGCACATCAAAGACAATGACACTCTCCGCCAGTTAAGTGATATACTGGATATTCCTCTCTGGCAATTAGGATTGTCCATCTACGACCCTTTTCATCCAGATACGCTTCCCGGTCGTGGTGAATACCTTGTAAATGAGACCTTGGATGCGGTCGAGCAACTTCTTCAACAGACCTGGTACCTCAGGCAAATCGCTCCAATCTCTAAAGCGGAGAGAAGTGCGGAGCGCATTCATCGCCTCTTTGATCATTTCTTTAGATCAGTACCGCTCTCTTCTCAGATGGAACCACGTTTTTTAAGACTATACGCTGATGCTCAGTGCGTCCGAGCCGTGCTACATGTTGAACGACGACGTTATGATGAAGCCCTGGAAACGTACAAAGGGATGTATGATACGGCAAAACAACTTGGAGAGCCAGGAATACTTGCCCATGCTCTTATGAATATGGGAGTAGAACTAGAACGGAGTAGGCGTAAACAGGAAGCGGTAGACTGTTTAGAACAAGCTCGTGACATTTCCTTTGATGCAAGTAAAGCATGGGCAGCATTGATTCATTCTTATTTATCTCGCATCTATGCAAGTACAGGTGATGATCTTCGCTTCCAGCGTGCGAGCGAACAAGCACAAAAGCTAGCCGTTTACCTTTCATCATACGATGATGATGAAGAGGCAGTTTTTTACAACATGTCTGGAATATTAGCTGAGCGTAGCTATGGCTATCTTGCTCTCGGCAAGCCGGAAATGACGCTTGCTATGAAGGATGAAATCATGCAGCAGATCCGAGCTGATCAGAACACACGTTTGGACACCTGGATCTACCTTGACTGGGCACGTGCCTACCTGATGCTGCACGAAATTGAAGAAGGCGTCAAAGCTGCTCGTGCATTTTCTCGACGCGCAGAGGTCCTTAAGTCTGATCACGCAACCCAAAGAGCATATGAGTACCTGAGAGAATTAGAACAGGCTGGGTATACTAATGTGCAAGAGGTGCGCGACTTTCGCGAGGAACTGAGACAGAAGGAAAACCCATAATAGAACTACAATTTTTAAAGTTGTGGTATAAGTAACCCAATGTACGTGAAGCTCTGGAAGAAACTCAAGAAAAACAGCAAGCATGTAGCATGCTTGCATACTGTCCCGCTTTTAAGGGACGACTTATGATACAATTACCATTGTAAAAGAAAGTAGATAATCCAGCAAAGAGATCTTCATTATGACTGATTCCAGCAAAAAATACGGGAAGGTCATGCATAACAACGGCTTGCTCAAGCCGATGCTTGGCATACCCGTTTTCTATCGCGTCTTAATCGCCAATAGCGTCATTATCTTCGTCGGCGCCACCGGGGGAACGTGGCTGGCATCACGACTCAACACTCTGCCGTCCGCTTCAACCATCCTGGTCATCTTTGTTACGGTCGGCTGGCTGGTTAGCGTGGCGCTGAACTTCGTTGTGCTCCAGATCGCTTTTCGACCGCTCATGGAGCTTGGCAGGGTGATGAACAGAGTACAGTCGGGCGAACGAACGCTGCGCGCCCCGCTCACCGGGGTCGATCCGCAGGCCGATCAGCTCGCGCGCACCTTCAATGAGATGTTAGAGACGATCGATGAGGCGAATCGCCTGCGCGCAACCCAGATCTTAAATGCCATGGAAGAGGAGCGCAAACGCATCGCCCGTGAGCTGCACGACGAAACGTCCCAGGTCCTGACCTCCCTGCTCATCAGCCTGGCGATTCTCGAAGAATCGATTACGACGCCGGAGGCGCGCTCCCGCATCAGCGACACGCGCAGGCTGGCCCATCAGACGCTGCGTGCTATTCGCAACCTGAGCATCGATCTGCGCCCCAGCGCCCTCGACGATCTGGGGCTCCTCCCGGCATTGCGCTGGTATCTCAAAGAATATCAACAAAAATTTACTATAGATGTCGGTCTGCGAGCAACGCCATTTTTTAAAGAGCGCTTACCGACTGACGTGGAGACTGCGCTCTACCGCATTATACAGGAATCTTTGACGAACGTCGCCAGGCATGCTCAGGCACGTAAGGTGACTATCGTACTGAGAGAAAATGCAGACACCGTTTACGCATCTATTAGTGACGATGGCCTTGGTTTTGATGCCGAGCAGTTGCAGAAAACCCCGGGTCCCGGACAGGAGCACGGCTGGGGACTGGTGGGTATGCGCGAACGAGCAAGCCTCCTCGATGGTTCATTGACTATCGATTCTCAAGCGGGTAGCGGAACGATTGTCCGCGTGTGTATACCGCGACCGCTCACGTCTCTCCCTACGAAAGAGCTGCCCTCTCCGTATAAGCAGACCGAACACAATACTGACTCACGCGCAAGAGAAAGAATATGAAGATACGAATTTTATTGGCCGACGATCATACCATCCTACGTGCCGGGCTGAAGATGATGCTCAACGCACAGCCCGACATGGAGGTGGTCGGAGAGGCCCAGGACGGTCGCCACGCTATTCACGAGGCCCGGCGCCTGCAACCGGATATCGTGCTGATGGATATCACTATGCCCGATGTCAACGGCATTGAGGCCACGCGTGAGATCAAAAAAGTGGCCCCGGATGTCAAGGTCCTGGTGCTCACTATGCACGAGCATGATGAATACGTCTTCCAGGCCTTACGTGCCGGCGCATCGGGCTATATGCTTAAAGAGGCTGCCGACACGGAGCTGATTACGGCCTTGCATGTGATACAGAGTGGTCAATTCTACCTCTCGCCAACGGCACAGTCGGTGATGGTAGGCGATTATCTGCAACGTGTACGCACAGGCGAGGAGAAGGATAGCTATAGCAGTCTGACGGAACGCGAACGGGAGATCCTCAAGCTGGTCGCTGAGGGATATACAAACAACCAGATTGCGGAACGGCTGGTAATCAGTCCCAAGACTGTAGATACGCACCGCACCCACATCATGGATAAGCTCAATCTGCATAGCCGCGCCGAGCTTGTGAAGTACGCTATGCGGCGCGGCCTGCTGGAAAATTAGGGTCGTGGAGGTCAGGAAGGAAGGCTACCTGTCTTCGTCGTCATCTTCAAAATCGCCAACGTCGCCGTTCTCTTCGGCAAAGTATTCATCGCTGTAAAAACCAACATCCTTGCCAACATAGACGCTCACAAGAAAATCATCGCGTGGCATGTCCGCTGACAACACAAGATCTTCGTCGATCTGCTCGATCAACTTGGTCAGGTCGGCCTCGTCCAGTTCCCGCTCCAGGATGAGCGTCCCATGCACCGCTGTGGTGGTAAAGTGAATGTCGACTGTGCCCAGTCGATTGTTGCTCTGGAGGCTATTGCCTTGCATGATATAGTAGCCCTCAGAGTAGGGAGTGCGAAAATGCCGCTCAAAATGAATATCGTCCATAAGTTCTGTTCTTCACGCGTAGCTTTGCTGCGCGCTCCTTTCTCCGTATCTCCATCTCTCTATTTGTGCAGAGAGCGCTTGCATGTTCGTTTTATATGTCCACCTGCACGCTTGAAATAAATGATCGTGCCTTTACGCCGTGCACATTATATCACAGCCTCTTATTTTGAACAGCCTTCTCGCCTCTGCACAGCATTTCACTGGGCCTCTTTGCCGCCCACGACACTACAAAAACTGAAGGGAGCTGCGCAGCGGTGAGAAGAATGCCTTCTCCCAATCTGCATAGTTGCTCTGGGGTGCCTGCTGCACGATGGTGTAGAGATGGCTTCCATGAATAGCCGCCAGGAGCGTGACTGTATAGTTGGCGCCGCTCTGTTGCAGATTTCCCTGCGACTGCTGCCACGTTGTTCCAGCAAAGGCAAGCGCGGTGCCGGCCTTCGTCCCACTCAGTCCCAGCTTTGTCGCCTGTTGTTGCAATGCCTGGTTCACATCACCGGCGTTGGCAACATCGATATCTATCTCGGCGGTATGGTTACTGGCGTAGAAATGGGCGGCGTCGGACACAACCTGCTGCGTCCAACCATTGGGGTACGATAGCGCTATACCTAGCCGGGTATTGCTGAAGCTCAGTTGGGGACGAGTAATGGGAGCAATACTAAACGGCTGATACACCGCGATCCAGGCTCCAATACCACCAATAATGAGAATAATGAGCAAGAGGCCAACAATCAAGATGGGGAGCCGCCCTCGCGTACGCGACCTGGCAGGCACCCGACTCACGTTCTCGCGCGCCGCAGCCTCGCCCAGCCCTAGAAATGGCGTCGGTGGTGAGGGGACCCTCTGTACCGGGACCGGCGTACGCGGAGCAGGCACATTCGACGCTGCCTCGACTGGCTCCCACCCCAGAAATGGCGTTGGTGGAGAAGGTACCCTCTGTACCGGGACCGGCGTACGCGGAGCAGGCACATTCGGCGCTGCCCCGGATTGACGATTGGCAATATATGCGTCCTGTTTTGGCACTTCCGCATTTCCGGGTCGCGAAGGCGCTCCTCCTGGTGTTGAGGGTTGCCGATTGCCAGTACCTGCATCCTGCACTGGCGCTTCCGTATTTGCGGGCTGCGAGGTCGCTTTCCCTGGAGTTGAGAGCGGGGTCGTGCTCTGGTATTCTATGTCATACGGAGAATCGTCAGCCTGCTCATGCGGCTGCCGGGGTAATGGACTGATCGGTGACTTCTCAACCGGGCGCTCCTGCGCCCGCTCGATTGCAGAGAGCTCCAGCGGACTGGTCGGTAGTAGTTCAACGGACTGCTCTCTGGCATCGGCTCGTTCAGCGGGTACTGACTCCATTGTGCGCGTAGGCACGTCCTCTACCTCATCCTCGTGTGTTACGGGCTTCGGCGTCTCTGGCAGTTTCTCCTGGAGCTTTCCCTGTGGCTCAGCCACGACCGTATCGGATGGCCCTTTTTTCTCCTGCTCACCCTGCTCAGACGGCTTGTACTGTCCATGCCATGAGGATGGCCCACTCCGCGCGGGCAAACGTGGCGGGCGGGTCGGGGACAGATTCGCTACCTGCTCACGCAAAACAGGCTTACCCTCCTCCCGCATCTGGGAGGGAGCAGAGGATTGAGAAGCATTGATTTTTGCGGCAGATAACGACTGCGGACTAAAAGGGTGAGAGGGAACAAGCATTCCGCAGTTATTGCAAAAGCGGGCATCATCTCTTGGTAGATCAGTACCACAATAATGACATTGTATAGCCACAACAATATCTCCTGGAGCCGATTCAATTGACCTTCTGGGTCCCTAGATATAAGTTATACAAAGAACGAACTGGTTTTACAGATTTCACTAAATCCTTCTTAATAAAGAATACTATACTGGTTCAACCATAGCATATAATGCTTTGTACAGTAGCTCAAAAAGACCGTTCCGTCAAGCCGTCCGGCAGGTCGGTAGTACAATAGAGTTATATCTACCAATCTTACAACCCGGTAGCAGAGGAAGGTAAAGACGTTCTCCTCTGCTACCGGGTCCATCTTTGAATAAGGGATAGAGCGAGAAAAAGCTACTTCAGAGTTAATAACGCTTCACGCTCAGCCGCGGTCTCGAGCTCCTGCTGATTCTTGACGATATCGACCAGTTTCTTGCGACCTTTCGGGCTTCCGATCATCAGCACGCCGACGAGCCTGTTGTCGCGGAAGAAGAGCTTGCGGTAGTTCTCGTTGCCCTTCTCGCCCGGCTCACGGCGGGCAATCGACGAGAGTTCGTGGTTATTTGATTCGGCGGTACCGACGACGGCGATATTCACATCGAAGAGCGGGCTGGTGTAGGTCGGCACATCCAGATAGGGTTGGTGCCCACCGGCCATATTGACGCCGACGATGCGTCCGTGGGCCATCGCGTTGTCCCAGGTGCCCATCGTGTGGTGCTGACCAATGGCCCCATCAAAGAATTCCGCGACGTCGCCAGCCGCGTAGACGCCCGGCACATTGGTTTCGAGATACTCATTGACCACGATACCCTTGCGCACCTCAACGGGGGTGTGCGTCAAAATCTCCGTGTTGAGGGTAATGCCCAGTCCGATGCCGATCATATCGGCCTGCAGTTCGCGCCCCTTTTTCGTCTTCACGTAGCTGGGCACGCCGTTTTTGGGCACGACCTCTTCAACCTCGTCGCCATGAATGACCCGGACGCCGAACTTTTTGGCGATATTGTCGATGACCTCGCCGCCATCGGGGTCCAGCGAGTTGCGCAGCCAGTAAGGACCGCGCATGATCCAGGTCGTATCGAGCTTACGCACGGCAAAGCCATCACAGAGTTCATAAGAAATAAAGCTGCCACCATAGGCGAGCGCGGTGCGCGACTCCAGCATGCGCTCGATAATCGTCTTCGTATCGTCGAGCGTGACGAAGTTATAGATATGCTTGACACCCTTTGTGCCCGGCACGCGTAGTGGGTTCGCCCAGCCGCCAGTAGCGATCAGCAGGGCATCGTAGGGGAGATGCTGCCCCTTGTCGGTCACGACGACGCGCTCATCGGTATTGATGCTGGTCGCCATAGTCTCTGTGACCAGTTGAATATTGCGCTGCTCGTGCCATGCAAAGTCGCGAATCATCACCTTCTTTTCGACAATGACGCCCTGCAAAAAGCGTGGCAGGGAGACGCGGTTGTAGAGTGGGTAGGGTTCGTTGGTAAGCAGGTGAATGCTGCAATTCGGATCGTTCTTGCGCAAGGTCTCGGCGGCGGTCGTGCCCGCGACGCCATTGCCTACGATTACATATCGTTTATCGTGTGTTGCCAAATAATCTCTCCTTGTCTACGTACTCGTCCTGTGGGACATATGCTCTGCGTTAAAATATCTTTAGAATCTTAGCATAGTTTGTCGGATAACGCTATAGCTTAGATCAAGCTCTTCCCATCAGGAGCAGTTCTCCGATACTCTGCAGAGAACCTTTCTATCAGCAAAGGCAAGGAAAGTAATCACCAGGACCAGACTTTCACATTACTAAATATTGCATCAGTAGAGGCAGTTGTATCATAAACAGCTACACCAATCTGCCCTTGAGTGTAGGTGCTATCATTCACAGTGGCAACCTTTTGCATATTCACGAACAAATCGAGGGTGCTTCCGTTTGCATTAACAGCAAGGAGATTGGGCTGGTTCAGACCAGTATTAATCGCAGAACTGGTGCCACTACTAATTATGTCATTGGAGTTAAAACCATCGTAAATTCCGAGGGTATAGATCTGGGTCTTCCTATTAATCTGGAAGTAGTAGAATGAATCTTTTGAAGAATCTGCACGAAAGATAATTCCTCCCTGGTCGCCTGCAACAATTGTCATTTGTACCTGAAAAGAGAAATTGCCGTATGTAGTATTCTGAGCGAAACAAGGTGATAAAGAATTATTTTGGGGCATCGTAGAATGATAAGCCCCATTCACGAAGGAACAGCCTCCCCCTCCTGAGAAATTGCTCTCATCCCAACCGTACCCTAGACCATTGTCTTGCAAGGTGTCATTAATTTCTGGAGTGCCCTCAATAGAGGCAGAGTAGGCGGTAGCGGTTGCAGTAAGGTTAGCCTGGGCGGTTGCCGTCGCATTAAGATTGGCTTGCACAGTCGCCGTCGCTGCGATCCTGGCCTGCGCCGTTGCCGTCGCTGCGATCCTGACCTGTGCGGTCGCCGTTGCATCCAGATTAGCTTGCGCTGTCGCCGTCGCATCAACATCTGCCTGCCTGGTCGCTGTCGCCGCGCTCCTGGCCTGTGCAGTTGCTTTCGTATCAAGATGGGATTGCGCTGTCGCAGTAGCGTTAACATTGGCCGTATGAATTGCATTGAGCTGTGCGACATAAAAGAGTCCAGCACTCCCCATAATAACAATCACAATAAGAGTTGCAAAGATAATAGCTGCGCCTTTGGAATACCGACGCCGCACAGTGGGCACTACATCGTTGCTTACATCGAAAGCGGGGACTGTTCCTTCGAGGGTTTTAGCATCCGCCAGAGTGACGATTTGTTCTATTTGCTCAATAGCAATGGTAAGAATCAATGCACCAGGGGGACCTCCATTAGCAGGTTGTTCACCGAAGCCCCGCAGCAGGATAACCTGCCCATGGTAAGCACCCGCCGGTACATTCACAAGTACCTGCCTTCCCCCAGGAAGAGTGATTTCGCGGGAAGTGCCTTTCTGTGCTTCCAGGGAGGTAATAGTGAAAGTCTGAAAGATGTTGCCACTAATATTGGGCGATGCACGCTCGTAGAAAGCGTTTGCGAAAGCAGAGACCGAAGAAAAACGGTCTGCGGGCGCCTTAGCTAAAGCGCGAAGAAGTACCGCATCGATATCTTTAGGGATAGCTGGATTAAAAGAACTGGCAGGGGGTGGCTGGTTGTGAAAGTGCATATACATGATCTGATGAGGATTGTTGCCTGGAAAAGGTACTTGACCGGTAAGCAGTTCATAAGCCATCACAGCAAGAGCATATTGATCAGTAGCAGGGACAGGATGCCCCTCCCACTGCTCAGGAGCAACGTATGCAGGAGTACCACGAATGAGCTGACTTTCGCCGCTGGTAGTAGTCATAAGCCTGGCAATTCCGAAATCAGCGAGTTGTAGATCAAGGCGTGCACGGTGTTCTGTGTCACTGCGTATGAGAAAGTTGGCAGGTTTGACATCCTGGTGAATGATCCGGTTATCATGAGCATACTGGAGCGCACTGGCAGCTTGCTGTACGATAAGCGCGACCTCGCGTATGGATACTCTTTTATAGTGATGTCTTTGCAACCATTCAGCGAGTGAACCTTCTTGTCGGAACGGCATAACCATGTACATAAGCGGTATTCCGCTGATATAGATCTGGTCGGAGTCGTACAAGGGTAGTATATGTATATGATCAAGTCGCGCAATAGCCTGAGCCTCACGTAAGAACAGGCGAACGGCCTCTTGCATAGCGCGCATATCTGAATGTTGTGTCGGATCGATACGAAGCACTTTGATGGCTACTTGTCGCTGGAGAAGCGTGTCATCGCCGAGATATACATCACCCATACCCCCGCTCTTTAAGAGGCGCACGATGACATAATGACTCAGTTGATGCCCTTTTGATAGCATCTCCCACCTCTATAGTCAGAAACCAGTAAAGTCTACGGGTACATTCGGCAATGGAAAACAAGTATAGTATAACATACTAAATGAGAAAATCACAATCGACAAATCGACAAAATCGACAAATCGACGTACAAAACCACTATTTTACCCCTTTCCATCGACCACTCTTATACATAAAAATTACCTTGCAACTAATTTCATTTATCTGGCTGCTTGCCCTGTTATGGATATCATCTATAGCGCAACCTGAATCGAATAAACGACGTATATAGACCGTGGAGCATATCACATTGGTATCCTTTTCTTCAAAGTAAAGCTGAAAGGAAGGTACTCTACTTTGAATATGGCTATAAGCAGCGACTTTTATACAGATCTGGCACGGCTCACTAAATTACTGATGAGGCGGAGCAGTCGAGGCATGGGCAGGGACTTTGACATGGATGAAATTTTTGAGGCGTATGATTATCCATATGGACGGAATGTGCCTCGTCGCCATCGGAATAAGAGACGTCCTTTTCTCACTTTCCTGTGTGTGTTGCTTGTGTTAGCAGTATTAGTAGCAAGTTTTCTGTACATTTCCGTGCTTTTACCTCACATGAACCTCACAGATGACATTCAGGTAGCACGAGTGCAAGCCATTAGTACAGATGTTCCGGGACATATGGATGTTACTCTGACTTTGTATGACAAAAATGGACAACAAACTTCAGATAGCACCTTTCTTGTACAAGGCCAGTATTGGATGCTACAAGCGAGTGCCATTAAAATGAATATTCCTGGTCCGAGTTCAGGCTATGAGTTAACGCCCCTAGAAGGACGAGATAAAGACGGTCAGGTGCACCAGGCTACTTTAATCTCTAGCATTAATAATGAAAATGTCCAGATGAAGGGTGACGAAGACAAGTTGTATAGTACAATGCGTAGTTTTCCCCTGTTAGCAAAAGTCACTGATACCCAGGTTTACGCGTCAGCAGGTCCAAAACCCGGTGGAACAACTTATAATGTGTTTATGTCGTCAAAAGGAAACCTGTACGTCAAGGTGCCAGGTTAGGGTCGATCGGCTAGAAGAACTTCGTAACGAGACAACAATCCACCTCAAGAATAAACCGTCAACCGATAACAGATAACGAAAATCGAAAAAAGCGGATACATCACGCACCAGAGCAGTGTATCCGCTTCTCTTTGACCCGTTTAATTCGTTGCTTCTTTCACACCCACACGCGCTTCCTTCAGGCGACCATGCGAGGGACGTAGCGCAGCGACGATCATCGCTACGACGCTCAGGGCGAAGGAGACCAGGAACGCGTTGTGCAGGCCGTGCAGGAAGATGGCGAGCGCGGCTGGATACTTGCTCATGCCACCACCGTAGATGAAGACCTGCATCATTGCCGCCATCGGGACGGCGCTGAGCGCGAGCGGGAAGACGATGGCGATGCTGAGCATCTGCCCCGTGTTGTTGAGCATGCTCAGAATGCCCGCAGCAGCCCCGCGCATGTTCGGGCGCACGGAGCTCATGATGGCGTTAGTGTTGGGCGCGGCGAAAAAGCCCGATCCTCCCCCCATCAGTACCATGTAGATTGAGAGCAACCAGTAGGGCGTCGTCGGACTGACCGTGGTCAGCCCTAAAAGTCCCAGCGCGCTGATCGCGAGTCCAATTGGCGTGAGCAGCCGCGAGCCAACAAAGTCAGAGAGACGACCACTTATAGGGCCGATAATCATGAAGGCCAGGCCGAAGGGCGTGAGCATCAGACCAGCCCGCAGCGGGTCCTGACCGTAGGGGCCTTGCAGGAAAAAGATCAGCAGGAACAGCACGGCCCCGCGTGCGATACCGTTGAGCAGGCCGCTCAGGTTCGCTAATGTGAAGAGGCGATCCTTAAAGAGCTGCAACTGGACGATCGGTTCTTTGATGCGTGGCTCGTAGATCGCAAACAGGAGCAGGCTGACGATGCCAACAACCAGGATAGCGATCGTTACAGGCTCGCTGAGCATGGGGAAGGCGATCATCGTCAGAGCAAGCAAGACGCCCGTCAGGCCAACGGTGAGCGTGATGCAGCCGAACCAGTCGATGTGCTGCTTTACGACGGGGCGCGCAGGCTCGCGCAGACGCATGATGCCCCAGATTACGCCGAATACGCCTAGAGGGACATTGAAGAGGAAGACCCAGCGCCAGGAGATCTCCGTCAACAGGCCACCGATGATCGGTCCCAGCAGAAAGCCGGCGGCACCGGCGATCTGGTTAACGCCCAGGCCAAGCCCTACCTGCCCCTTGCGGAACGCGTCGGTGACGATGGCGGTGCTGTTGGTCACCATGAGCGCACCACCTACACCCTGCACGACACGTCCGAAGATGATATCGGCGCCGTGGAACTGCGGTTGCGCCAACCCTGCGATCAGTGAGCCGAGCGAGAACATGACGAAGCCGCTGTTGTAGAGCCGCTTACGACCCCAGATATCGGCCAGGCGCCCGATCACAGGCGTCAGCACGGTTGTGATCAGCAGATACCCCATCAGTACCCACATTATTGTAAAGAAACTAATATGTAGATCCGCCAGTATATTGGGTAGGGCAATGAGCAGGGCTGAACCTTGAATGGAGGCCAGTAGCGCGCCGACGGTCGTGACCGAGAGCGCCGTCCATTGATACCCATCACGATGCGGTGCAACATTCGTGGCGGGAGGGAGATTCTGTTGTGTCCCTTCGGTTGAGAGACGAGAAGACGGTTGAGAAGATTGCATAGCTACCTTTCCGTAAATACATATGACTTTGCGACGCGCCAGTCGCCCGGCGATTGTGAGCATTACAAGGATGAATACAATGAATGCAAGGTAGATCAGGTACAGCATCTTCGCAGTTTCATCTTTGATCGCGCGCTACAACTATTATCGTGCGCTATACCTCTAGCAGATGACGTAGTGCGGGCAGGGCAGCGGCAAGGCTAGTGCGTTCATCCTCGCTCAACTGGTCCAGACGCCGTCTCAGCGATGCCTGCTGCGCACAGTCAAACAGGGCCACGACCATACGCCCGCGCTCGGTCGGCTTTACCCAGACCGTACGCCAATCTGTATCGTCGCGCGCACGTCCGATATAGCCCTGCACGAGCAAACGCTTGACCATGGCTGTTACAGTAGATGGAGCAACCCCCAGTTGCCCCGCCAGTTCCTGCATTGTACAGCGCTCGCGCTCAACGAGGACGCGTAAAAGAGAGATCTGGCCCGGCGTGGTCCGTAGTTCGGTTACATCACGCCAGTTCGGAAATTCTTCTAATCCCTCTGGCTCGCCTTCAAGTGGCACATCAGCACCCAATCGACGTACTATCTTTGGTATAACATCAAGCAGAGCGCGCGCCAGCGCTGCCGTCTCTTGCTCGGTATCCTCTAACATGTAATCCCCTTATCATTTCGACTATCTAACTATATGATACACGAAATAATGGCAGATGTAAAGGGTTTGTTGTTGCTCGTATGAAGTTGTTGTAGAGCCATTTTGGCGTAAGATAGTAGATAATGATAGTAAATAGATTTAAATAAGGAGGCTCCTAGACGCGCTCTATACGCCCCTCGATTACTTCTCCGGCGGGATCGATAGCAAAGATGCGAGCATAGGGCGCGTCGGGATAATGGCGGTGCGAGAAGATCAGGTAAAGGTAGCCACTGCGCTTCGCCCATTCTTTGTCGCGCGGAGAGGGATAGGCTTCGGATCTGGGGTGCGAATGATAGTAGATCATGTCGCCGTCGTACGCGTCGATGTCGTTATAGATGCGCACGATATCGGCCTCGCTGATAATAGAGAAATCGTCCGGCTGCTCAGCGGCGTTGGCGGTCGGATAGTGTTTGACGACCGTCCCATCCTTGCTACCGAGCGCGCCACAGGCCTCGTCGGGATAGCCTGCGACGATATGGGCCTGCATCTCGTCGTAGATCGATGCGGGGATACGCACAACAAAACTTGCTTCAGCTACCATAATACTTTTGCCTCTAATTCACCTTCAAGCTCACGCAGGTTACGAGTCCACAGGTCTTCGCTCAGGTACTTCCAGCCACCATCCGCCAGGATGGCAACGATCTTGCCCTGCTCCATGCTATCGGCGATACGTAGAGCCGCGTGTAGAGATGCGCCGCAGGAGGGTCCGGCGAAGATACCTTCCTGGTCCTTGAGCTGGCGCGTGCGGCGAATCGAGTCCATTGCGGAGACGAGGATCTTACCGTCGAGTAGCGTACTATCGAATATGGGCGGTACAAAGCCGTCCTGCAGGCTGCGTAGACCCTGTACGGCCTCGCCCTGCATCGGTTCGGCGGCGACCACCTTGATCGCCGGATTGTGCTCCTTCAGGCGCCGTGCCGATCCGGTGAGCGTGCCGCCGGTGCCGAGTCCGGCGACGAAGACATCCAGATCGGGCAGGTCGCGGATGATCTCTGGTGCTGTGCCGTAGTAATGGGCGTCTGGATTGGCCCGGTTGCCGTACTGGTAGAGCATCACATACTGCTCGTCGGCCACCGCCAGTTCTTTCGCCAGCCGGACAGCTCCATTGCTGCCTTGAGCGCCGTCGGAGGAGATAATCTGCGCACCGTACAGTTCGAGCATCTGGCGACGTTCGCTGGTCACATTATCGGGCATGACGGCCACGAACTGGTAGCCTTTGACGCGCGCAATCATCGCCAGCGCGATACCCGTATTGCCGCTGGTCGGTTCCAGCAGCACCGCACCTGGCTTGAGAAGACCTTTTGCTTCGGCATCTTCGATCATGCGCAGGGCGATGCGGTCTTTGACGCTCCCCGTCGGGTTCGCTCCCTCCAGCTTGGCATAGATCTCTATGCCTGGGTGCGGGCTAAAGCTCTTCAATTCTACCAGTGGCGTGTTGCCGATCGTCTCCAGTATGCTGCCGTAGCGCATCGCTTGCTCCTACTGTCCACCCGCCATGGCCGGCAAGAGAATGATCGTATCATTTTCGCCAACGCTGCTCTGTAGTCCCTTCAGGTAGCGTACGTCCTGGTCGTTGACGTAGACATTGATATAGCGGCTCAGCTCCTCTTCCGGCTGAATCTGCTCTCTCAGGGAGGGAAAGCGCTCGTAGAGGTTGGAGAGCACTTCAGCGAGGGTGCGTCCCTGCGCGCTGACTTGCTTTGCGCCGCCAGCGTACGTACGAAGAACAGGCGCTAAACGAACGATTGCCATATATTTCTCCTTGTATTAAATAGCTCCCAGGGCGCCCGCAAGGGGACGCCCCTACTGCGACCATAGTGATCTCGTGGCAAGGACGGATCATAGTAGGGGCGTCCCCTTGCGGGCGCCCTGGGGCCGATTTATCTCATCCCCGCCAAAAACTCATCCATCGTTAAACTGACACCTACAAGATCGGATCAACTTCACCCTTACGATTTTGTCAACGCCTGCACAGGCTGCGCGCCGAATTAGCGTGCGGGCACCGCGCAGAACTCTGCGTATGTCGGCAGGTCCTCGGGATGGGCATGTTCGCCGCAGGCCGGGCAGTTGGGATCGCGATAGAGGCGCAGTTCGTTGAACTCGCCGGCCAGCGCATCGTAGGTCTGCAGGCGTCCAATCAGTGGATCGCCGATGCCCAGTAGCAGCTTGATCGTCTCGGTCGCCTGCAAGATGCCGATGATGCCCGGCAGCACGCCTAGAACGCCAGCCTCGGCGCAGCTCGGTGCCAGGGCGGGAGGGGGCGGCTCGGGGTAGAGGCAGCGATAGCAGGGACCATCATATGGCTTGAACACGGTCAACTGGCCCTCGAAGCGGAAGACACTGCCATGCACGACCGGCTTGTTCTCCAACACGGCGGCATCGTTGAGCAGGTAGCGCGTGGGGAAGTTATCGGTGCCGTCGATGATGACATCATAGTCGGCGATGATGTTCCTGACGTTGCTTTCGTCCAGGCGCTCGATATACGTGATGACGTTGACATCAGGGTTCAGGGCCTTGATGGTCTCGCGCGCCGATTCGGCCTTGTACTGTCCAATGCGCCCGGTATTATGCAATATCTGGCGCTGGAGGTTGCTATCGTCGACCACGTCGGCATCGATAATGCCGAGCGTTCCGACGCCGGCGGCGGCAAGATAATAGGCGGCGGGCGAACCCAGTCCACCGGCTCCGATCAGCAAGACGCGCGAGTCGAGCAGCTTGAACTGGCCCTGCTCGCCCACTTCGGGGATGAGGGTGTGGCGACTATAGCGCCTGGCCTGGGCCGCGCTCATCGTACGTGGCTGTACAAAATTATAGCCGCTGGCCTTCCACTGCCCAAAGCCGCCCGCTACAGATACGACATCTTCATAGCCCATCTGCTGCAAGGTGCTTCCTGCCATAAGTGAACGCACACCACCAGCGCAATACAAAACAACCTTCTTCGCTTTGTCGGGGACAGCCTCTTCTATCTGTAGTTCGAGATAGCCGCGCGGGACGTGGACGGCACCAGGGATATGGCCTTCGTTCCACTCGTTCTTCTCACGCACATCGATCAGGGCGATATTCTGATCACCGTCCTTCTTTTGTTCGAGAGCGTCGTGTACCTGAGCAACCGACCACTCCGGTACGCGCTTGCGTGCTTGCCGCAGAATCTCACGGGATGCATCACCCATGTTTGATCACCTCTGATAACTTGAGTAAGTCAATCAATTAAGTTTCGATAAGAGCTAACAGAAGCTTACCATGTCCTATTTTTGCTTGTCAAGGAAAGTTCAGCTAGCCGTTGGAGCGTCTCCGGTGAGCCGTATGTAATTACCAACAAGGTGGGCGGGAGGATTTATTCCGTCGGGCTCCCGCGAGGGGCAATGCCATTCAAATAAGAAGAACCTGCTCATGGCTCTCAGAAGAATGCAGAAGGAGCACAAAATCTTTCCAGGTTTTGGTCTGATCAGGAAAGACGAAGGGGACATCCTTTTCTGATCAGGCGAAAAAGCGCGTTCTGGCCAGTTTGACCACCCGAGGAGAGCAGCGCAGCCGCCGAGGCGCAAGCAGGCTCTCGTGTTGGCGCAGGTCCTGCAAGAGGCGTGGCTTCCAGCGCTCCTTGGGCTCCCTGGAGAGCGGCTCGCTCAAGGTGAGCGCGGTGCCCAGCACACAGAGGGCCTGGGTGAAACTGAGCCGATCGACGTCGAGGGGATCGGGCTCACAGGCCGATTGCATCATCCAGGCGCGCACCGCATAATGACCCAGCAGCATGGCCCAGCCCTCCTGCATCACACCCATGCTCGTCTTGCTCAGCAGGTGAGGGGTGCTCAGTTGATGCTCCTGGAGCTCGTCATAGACCAGTTCGAGCTCCCAGCGTTCGTGATAGCAGGCGGCCATCTCCAGAGCGGGGGCCTCGATGGGATCGAGCAAGGTGGTCGCCAGCCGATAGACCTGATCGGCCGTGCTCACCGGACGCAGACCGGAGTGCATGCGCGACTTCTGCATCTGCGAGAGGGGTTCGGCCAGCTCGGGGCTGAGCCGATACTCGATGATACGCAAGGTCAGTGGCTCCTTCAAGGGAGCATCCCAGGAACCACGGGTCTGCACCAGATAACTGCCATCGGCCAGCCGGGGACCTTTGCAGGGATAATCGTTGGCTTGGATGCGCGTGATGCTGTGGTGGCCGTGCTGCAGAAGCTGTTGCATCCACCAGGCCCCACGAAAGCCCGCATCTTGCAGCACCAGCGAGCCGGCAGGCAAGAAGCTCAACAGGTCCTGCACCAGCGACATCTCCGAGCGGTAGCCGGCAGCCAGCACCGCTCCCAGGTGCGCGTGCGAGCCGATTTCCAGGGCCGAGACGAGCCGGAGTTGCGGAAAGGGGCTCTTGTGGCGCGGCTGGTCATCGCGGGTCCGTCCACGAAAGGTCCAATCGTTGTCCGCGCTCTCGGCGACATTGATCAGTTTACTGTCGATGGCGATCAGGCGTCGACCCAAGAGAAAGGCCCCAGGCGTCTCGGGCTGGCAGAGTGGCTGGCAGGCCAATCGCATCAGCAGACGCAAGGGACTCACTCCCAGCCTCCAGCGTCGATAGCACAACGCCGAGGCGCCTGGCGGCCGGGCCGGTTCCACGGGGCTCAGCCAGCGGAGCGCGCTGATCAGCTGCGCCTGGACCTGTTTCAAGGCCATCAGAGGCGAGATGGTCCAGGCGATGAGCAAGTAGACCATGAACACATGATTGAGCTTGCGTTCTCGGCGTTCCCAACCCCCCACCTGATCCAGGACCTGGCACACCAACGCGCGAGGATAGATCTCTTCAAGAATGGGCAAGGGCAGATGCTGAAAGCTCTTGCCAGCCGTCATTTCATGCAGTATCCTAGAGGTCATACAAAGGTGCCTTTCTGGAAAGCAGATACGTTTGTTTGTTCTTTCTTTACCAGATGGTCGCCTTTTTGTCTACCCTATTCTTCTTATTTGAATGGCATTGCCCGCCAGGGGAGCCCATACACAACGGGAACCAGGAGAACCTTTTATGAACGAGACTGCGGATTGCATCA
The DNA here is from genome assembly GCA_034438015.1 of Ktedonobacteraceae bacterium. GTDB lineage: Bacteria > Chloroflexota > Ktedonobacteria > Ktedonobacterales > Ktedonobacteraceae > JACDAE01. The sequence goes on from DAOTTD010000279.1 coordinate 35,385, forward strand.
TTGTCGGCGGCGGCGTGATGGGGGCCAGCATCGCCTATCAGCTTGCCAGTCAGGGCATGGGCCGCGTTGTGCTGTTGGAACGGCAGGCGCTCGGCAATGGGACGACGGGCCGCTCTGGCGCGATCGTGCGTCAGCACTACTCCAACGATTTCACGATACGTATGGCGAGGGAGAGCCTGCAGGTCTTCGCCCACTTCGCGGATGTGGTCGGCGGCGATTGCGGCTTTGTCAATACGGGGATGCTCGTGGTCGTGGATGAGTCGGGAACGTCTACTTTGCGTGAAAGTGTGGCGCTGCAGCAGGCGTTGGGCGTCGATACCAGGCTCATCAGCCCGCAGGAGGTCAGCGCTGCGGCGCCTGGGTACAGCGGGACGGGCGCGGCGCTGGCCTGCTACGAGGCCGAGGCGGGCGTGGCCGATCCGATGGCGACGACGCACTGCTTCGCCAATCGAGCCAGGGAGCGCGGCGCGACGATACGGGAGGGCGTTACGGTGATGCGCATCTCGACCAGTGGAGCGCGTGTGACGGGCGTGGAGACCGATCAGGGCAGCTTCGTGGCTCCGATCGTGGTGCTGGCCGCCAACGCGTGGAGCGTAGGGCTGGCGCGAGAGATCGGTATTGCGCTGCCCATCAGGCCGACGCGCCACCCGATGCTCGCCCTGCGCCGTCCCGACGACTCCGGCGGGCGCTACGGCTGGCACGCGGTCTGCCTGGATATGACGCACGCTATCTATATGCGCCCGGAGATCGGCGGCGTGACGCTGGTCGGTTCGACTGAGGAAGTGGCGCAGGCCAGCGATCCCGATGCCTATCAACAGGGCCTGACGGAGGAGGAGATTGCCTACTTCCGCGCCAGGGGCAGCATCTACCTGCCGGCGCTGGCACGCGCGGTGCCGCGCGGTGGATGGGCCGGTATCTACGACGATACGCCGGACGCGCACCCGATCCTGGGCCGCCTCGCCGCGTACGATGGTCTGTACTGCGCGGCTGGTTTTAGCGGGCACGGCTTCAAGCTTTCGCCCATAATCGGTCAATGGATGGCCCGCCTGATCACGACGGGTGAGACGCCTGATGATATGCGCCCCTTCGCCTTCGAACGTTTCGAGAAGGGCAAGCCTATTCACCTGCGCTACCCTTCGGGCGTGCTGGGCTGA
>DAOTTD010000280.1:0-3181 GCA_034438015.1 Ktedonobacteraceae bacterium
AGGAGGCGGAAAAACAGGCGGTCACGCTGACAATCAGTGGGAATGACACTGAGGATACATTCAATCTGGTCGCGCTCTATGCCACGCGGCTGTGGCGGATCAGGCTTCACCCGCTCAATCTTGAGCATGGGGTTGCTGTCTAGCAATTCGTGCTGATGCGCCCAGGTGAGGAAGCGTGCCACGGCAGCTTGCTTGCGCGCTCTGGTGGCAGAACTAAGGTGCAGGTGCAGGTGAAAGAAATTCCGCAGGACCTCCGCTGTCATCGCATTCACTGGCCCAGGATAGAACGCACACAGTTGCGCTAAGTCTGTTGCGTAAGCGTGACGGGTATGTGGTGAGCGGTTGGCATGGGTAAGGTCGCCGAGGAAGACTGCCACGAGTTTTTCCAACGGCTGCTCTCTCATCATGGTTTGCGCCATAGGCTTGCTCCCGATTCCTGTGATAATGATAAAACATGGCTCTCTAAAATGCTCCCCGATCGGGCTCGAGACCACGCCAGTTCTCAACTATTCCTGAGATAAGTATCATTCTATCAGGATTCCGATCCAAAAGATAGAGCACAACGATTATTTAAACGAAATGAGAGAGCAGCGAGGCACATACGGATCTGAAGCACCACTCAACTGGCCCTCTGAACCGGTTCTTGTTGGAACTTACCTGTTTTCATCCCAGGATACCAGCGCTGGAAGGTGGTCGTTAAGGTGTCGTCCAGCACCCGTGTTCGTATCTGTAGTAACAGATGAGCGCCGCACCTAGTCCAGCGCATCTGCTGCTTTTTCACGAAGCGCTTACCGATGATCTGATTGACTGAGGATTCGGCGAGTGCTGAAGAGATCGGCTCTCCATTGCGATAGCGATCATCATAGTTGGGAATGGAGGATTGATTGGCACGGATATAGTGATCAAACTCATGCAAGGTTCTGGCTAGTTTCCGGGCTTCATCGCTCGCCTCAGCATCAATATCCTGGTCCAACCACTCCAGCAATTGCAGTGCTTTATACACATTACTGTGCCAGAGGAACCATTTGACCCGCTCCAGTTCTTCCTCGAACTTTTCTCCTTTGTGCTCAACCAACACCGATTTTCCCATCTGATTGAGCACGGTCAGCCGCATGGTAATGTGGAACCAGTCTAAGATATGAGCAGCAAGCGGACTGTGACCTTCTGCGAGATCACGAACGGTATCACCCCCATCAGTAAGAAACGTGACGGCCTGATTCATTTGCAAGCCCTGACCGTGCAAGACCTCAAAGAGCCGTCGCCTCGGCTTGGGATCGTAGCCGGAAACCAGCCCAAAGCGAGTGGTTGCTCCGTCTCCAGTGGTGCTTTTCCCGACGATTATTTCAAACGAGCCATCCTTGCGCTGCGTCTCCGAACGGGCGTGAACGTAGCCACCATCCAGGCTCACCACGAGTGGCGCAGCCGGTTCGGGCAATTCGTACCACTCAGCAGGACAGCCCTTGATAAAAGAGGGCTGCTCGTCGCCCAGTTTGCTTTCAAGACGCTCGGCCACCTGGTGAACGTGCCGTGAAACAGTTGAGGTACTCAGTTGGTGCTCCATCGGCAGTAGATCGCCTAGGAGCTTGACAGTCACCCCGTATGAGAGAAGCGAGGCCCAGCGAACCTCCTGATAGAGCAGTTCTGGGGTGCTCCGTTCAGAGAACAGCGCGGCGACCGGACTCCAACTACGCTTCTGGTGGGATTGGCAGGAGCACGTATACAGGCGTGGGCTGGAAAGCGTCAGTTTGCCGAAGAGGGTTCGCACGTCGATCTGGTGATGTCCCTTGCATGCGAGAGGCTGCTGGCAGTGCGAGCACTGGCGCTGCAGTTCGACATACTCCTCGACCTGACTCTCGGTCATCACCTGCTGGACGCTGGCCAGCATCTGTTTCGCCTCATCCAGCCGTAACCCCAGCGTTTCTGGGGTGAGTTGATCTCGCTCGAAGCAGGCCACTTCCTCAACATGGAGAGGAGCCGCCTCCTGGTCTGATTCAATGAGCACTTGTACCCGGATACGCATGAGAGTTTCCTTCCTCTCCTGCCTGCCCAGCACCATATGCAGCCAGGCGGCGATTGACGGCTTGACGATTGAAGTTCTCGCGGGCTACCCAGTAGGCCAAGCGTCTGAACTCATCTTGGTAATCATCCAGATCATCGTGGTGGTCAAGCAGGAGTTGCGCAAACTCAGGCATGACTTTCCACTGAGGATGTTCATCTTGTAACTCCATGAACGCCCATGGTCCACCACAATCCTCAAGAGGTCCGCGTCGTTTCCCTGCTATGCAGATGGGATACTGCTTTGTGGGATCAAAAGAGAGAACCTGTTCGAGACGAATCTCGTGCTGCCACCAATCGGTCAGGTCGTACTCATACAGCCACGTCTCCTTGAGGCGGAAGTGAAAATCACGGAGTTGGACCTGGCGCGGATTGTCGTCGAAGATGATACCACCAATCCTCCCAATCCCATACGGCTTCCCACGAATAAGGAATTGGTGAAGATGCTCATCCGACCAACCGAACACGATTTGCAGCGTATCATGAAGCTCAGCGATCGTGCTGTCGCTACGTACCAACAGGCGACGCCAGATCTGGGGACTGACCTTCCGTATCCAGATGCGCAGTTGGTAGACCTCAACGGCTTTGTCTGTGCTCTCCATCCTTGCTCCTCTTCTCCTCGATTTCTCTTCTTGCCCCACACTATAATCACTTCATTCATTTTTGCACAGAGGAGAGGGACTCTTTACCTATGCGGAGAGCACCTCGGTACGGGAGAGTCTTACTCATCTGGAAACACAACAATTAGCCCCCGAAATGGAATGGTCTCGTGTGAGCAGGTAATCTTGCGAGCAGGAAACGGCAACCACGTGGCTGCCCTGACGCTTCGCCTCCAGCAGGTGCAAGAGTAGCTCTGCCATTGGCTCTCCAGAGTCGATGAAGGTGTGCACAATGCCCTCTTGCTCGCCCAGGCTCAAGCCGCGTGCCAGGATGGAGAGGGCCTGGCTGAGTTGGTTCTGCTTGGAGAGCGCCAGGGCTTGCAGCGAAAGGAGCGTGAGTACCTGTGAGACACGATCCATCTGGCTAGCTAAAGCAAGCGTCCCTGTCAGCATGCGTAGCGCCTCACTTGGTTGTTCCTGCGCCAGCGCAATACGCGCCAGCGCCACTCGTTCCTCGACAAAGAGCG
>DAOTTD010000281.1:0-5946 GCA_034438015.1 Ktedonobacteraceae bacterium
CGTCCTGCCAAACGAACCGTTCGGAAAAAGCCTCGTCATCCTCGACGCACTGATCCCTTTGATTTCCGGTTTTTCCCTCTTCTTTTAATTTAATTGTCGCGGATAGCTGCAAGCTGGTCCCTACCCCGATGGATACTCAAAAAATGTGTCGGCGAGAGAAACTCCCGCCGGGCCGGAGGGGCGTAAAGCCCCTCCCTACTGAGGCACAGGGCTAGCTCCCGAGCGCCTCTAGAAGGAGGTCGCCCTCTTCGGGAGAGATGCGGCCCTCGGCGATCATGCGCAGGATGGCCTCGCGCTCCTGCTCAGGGTTCACGGGCGGCTCGGGCGCGGCGTCGGCGGTTGGCGGCTCGGCGGGCTCGCTCTGGGCGACGTTTTCTTGCGCCGGCGACTCCCACGTCGCCGGCGCATTCGGCTGCGGTGGCGTGGGCGGCGTCCCCGGCTTCGGCGGCATGGGCGGATTTGAAGGCACGTGAAGATTCTTTAACGCCTGCTCAACAGCCTGCAATGCGCCCTGAACGCCCTCAGCGGCGGCCTGGCGGGCCTGTTCTATAATAGCATCGATGCGCTCAGGGCCCATCTTCCACTCGCGATCGTTGATGCGCACATTGAAGTAGGGGTCGTGCTCTCCGGCTCTTCGCCACCCATGTTCGGCGTGGCGACGACGCTCTTCGGCCTCACGCTGTGCGCGACGCGCCTGCTCCTTCGCGGCGGCGACGCTGCCGGCGACATCCGAGCCGATCGACGAAGTAGCTTCGTGGACCGCTTCCGATATATCGCGGCCCAGGTTGCGACCGAAGCGATCCATCTCGCGTCCAAAGTCGGCCATCTCGCGCCCAAAATCGCGCCCGAAATTGCCCCAGTCGCTCCCAGAGCTTCCCCAATTACTACTAGAGCTGCTCCAGCTTCCGTGGCTGCTCGTGCTGCCCCCCATACTGCTGCTACTGCGTGGATGTGCGTTGCCACGCAGACTGAGATCGCCGCCCACGTTTAATTCGAGCAGCGCGGAGCCCTCGCCGTAGACCAGGTTGACGAAATTGCCAGCGAAGTTCGAGACGATAGAGCGTCCGCTGACATCGCCACCGACATGGGCGCGAATAGTGAGATTAACCTCATCCGGCAAGACGATACGCGCGTCGCTGCCGACGGTTATGCGCGTCTTGCTTCCCGCCGGGAATGCCGCCTGCAGGTGCAGATCGGAGCCGACGTTGCCCGCGCTAACACTACCACCGATACCCTTGAGCTGTGCATCGGAGCCGACATTACCCACGCGCAGGTCCCCACCTACGCCAAGGATATGCGCATCGCTGCCGACATGGCCCACGCTCACATCGCCCTGAATGTCGCGCAACTCGCAGTCGCTACCGATGTTGCTGATCTGCACGCGCGTGGCTCCGATCACCCGTAGATCGTTGCCGACGTTGCCGAGCGTCAATTCGGCAGCGGCGCTTCCCTGCACCACGCAATCGTTGCCCACATTGCTGGCCTGCAGGCGCGCCACACCGCTGACGACGAGGTCGTTGCCGATATTCTCCAGCGACACATCGGCGTTGCCATCGCTCTGAAGCTGGCAGTCGTTGCCAATGCTGCCGCCACGTAGTACCGCGATACCGTTTTTCGCGTTCAGGTCGCCACCCACCCTGCCAACCGATGTCTCCTGGGTCTCCTCCAGCCTCAGATCGCCGTCCACCTTCTCAAGTTCCAGGCGCGCGACCGCTAGAAATGCGGCATCGCCACCGATCTTGCCGCCGACGCGCACCAGGGGCGCCTGCTTCACGATGAGGTCGCCTGCAATATCGGTCAACGCCAGCTCACCGCCTATAGAGGTTAGAGAGGCGTCGCCATCGACCTCTGCCACTTCTACATTGCCGCTGATAGTCTTTATGGATACATCGCCGCCGATTGCGTCTACCTCTGCCTGGCGTACGTTCTCGATCGTTACCTGGCCGTCCACGCTTCTGGCGCTGATGACGGTCTCGACAGGGACCAGGAGTTCAACGTCATCACTACAGCCGCGAACCGTCAGGATGTCGCCCTCCGGCTGAATCTGTTCGATATTTTCGTCGGACGTTACCTGGATCGTCTGCTGGTCCCAGCCATGCACAACCAGGTCGCCATCCACATCAAAAATGACTATTTTCTGAGCCGTACCTGCGGGGAATGTCTGTTGCATTGTATGATGCTCCTTGTTATTCAAAAGAGTTATTCAACAAAAATTTCTAAGCGTTCACCTTTGTCCAGGTCCTGCAGATCGAGGAGCCGACCGGCAGCCCGGCTATCAATAGCCCTCAATAGATCTTCTAGCGCCGTATTGCTGAGCTGTGGCAGAAGTTGCGTCCCCAGGCGCAGACTCGTACGAATGAGGTTGAGCGGCAGCGTTGCAGCAATGTTGATCTTCTGCTGCCTGGGATTGAGCGTCGTCACGCGTACGCGCAGCATGCGATCGCGTGCGCGCTCAGCGGGCCGCTCGGACTCTGCGTCCAGGGCGTCCAGGAGTTGAGCGGCCTGATCAGCCGTCACCCGTCCCTCTTCAATCAGATTCAAGATACGATCGCGCTCATCTCTGGATGCGGACATGGGCTTACCCTTTCAGCATGCGCATAGCTTCTTCGACGCTGATCTGTTTGGCAGCGAGCTGGTCGAGAATCGCGCGCCGGTCCAGACGACCATCGTTCTCAGGCGTACCGCCGAGCGCAGTAACGATCTCGTCGAGGCGGCTGCGCGCCGTGTTATAGGCGACATTCATCTCCGCAGCAAGCTTCTGAATATTGCCCCGGTATTTTACGAGCATCTCTACAAAATCGAGCTGCTCACCGGTCAAACGACCGATCCAGCCGAGATTGAAGCGCCCCTCGATCACTATGCCGCTCTCAGGACACTCCAGCCGCGTCACGATCAATTCACCGCCACTTACGGGGTCTCGCGTTATCAATGGATACATATCATCGGTCTCCCTGGTGTTTTTCGTTAACGATATGGATAATAGTAGCACATAAAAATAAAAATTGCAATAGTTTTGGCAAATAAAATCAACTGATTGCAATTTTTTAACAAAAGGAGTTACAAAGAAAGACAACTGTGAAAGGGGATTAATTCTCACAGCACAAAAACCATCAGATCGCGCCCAACGCTGATAATGCCCTCGTAGCCTCCCTGACGCGCGAGCGATAGTAGTTGAGGCGCATCGATCTCGCGGTAGAGGTGCGAGCAGACGATGTGCTTTGCTCGCGAGGCCAGCGCCAGGTCCACAATATCACTATCTTCGATATGGCCCGAATCGATAATCGCGAGATCGACATCCTTAAGAAAAGCTATCTCCTCCGCGTGGAAGTACGAATCGCCTGTGATAGCGTATCTCCTTCCATGCGACCTGAAGCGCAGGCCATGATTGCCCGCCGGCGGCAGGCTGACGAAATCGAAGGCATGCGAGCCAATGGTGAAGCGCTCCTCCCCCAGCTCGTGGACGACGACGGAGTACGAGGACTGCTGAAAGCTATTGAGTCCAAAGACATCCACCAGGCCATCGACCACGCGTCGCACGCCCTGGGGACCATAGATATGGATATCGGAGGTGCGCGGGTTGTGCTTCGACCACGCTCCCGCCTGCAGAAACGGCACCAGGTCCGAGACGTGATCGGGATGAAAGTGTGAGAGCACGATATGGTTCACCTGGTTATGCTGCACTCCAACCTCAAGTAGGCGCTGTACCACGCCATGCCCACAATCGAAAAGAATATAGGTGTCACCAAGCTCTAGCAGCACGCTTGATGCGCGGCGCTCGTATTCGATCTGACATGTACCCGTACCCAGAAGTGTTAAGCTACTCATATTCATCCACGCTCTCTTTTGCTATAATATAGCCCGATAAGTCTACCACATTATATATTAAACGCACCCGTAGAGGTGGGTAGTAGAAAGAAGAAGATCCCATGTGCCGGATATCTCTATTCGTCCACTCACGGACGCCGATTATGAGTGGGTAAAACAATTCATTATGCAGCGCTGGGGCTCCACTTTCATGATTGGGCACGGCGTCACTTACACAATCCACGAGCTACCGGGCTTCATAGCCGATGTAGAAGGCGAGCACGCGGGGCTACTCACCTACGCTATACAGGGACGGGATTGCGAGATCGTCAGCCTGGATAGCACGCGTCCCGGCGTTGGCACGGCCCTTATGGAGGCCGTCAAAGCGTACGCGCGGCAGGAGGGTTGCACGCGGCTCTGGCTCATCACGACCAACGACAATATGCACGCCCTGCGCTTTTACCAGAAGCGCGGCTACGTCCTGTTCGCCGTTCACCGCGACGCCGTCACGCGAGCGCGCAGGCTCAAGCCGGAGATCCCCCTGCTCGGCAACGACGACATCCCCATTCGTGATGAGATCGAGTTGGAACTACTTCTTTCGTAGTATTCTCAATCAGGATAATTGTCATGAGTTATCCCGAACTTTAGAAACAAAAGGTCGCAAAAACGGGGGTGCAGGCGGGAGCGCCAGCGACCCAGGCGTCGCCCCCTGCCGGGGTTCGGGGTGTCCCCGAACTACTCTTTTTCCCCCTTTTGCTCGCCGCCGCAGGCGGCGCGAGAGGAGAGAAAACCGGCGGCGGGGACACCCGCGCCCCGGCAAAGGGCTGGCCGCCCTTTGCAATCCCGCCTGAGAAGCGGATGGATAGACATCGAACATCCGTTCGAACCATTCGGGATGACTCATGAATTGTATGCGTGTGATCGACGCCACTGAGGGCTAAATATAGCGACTCTGTGCCGCCTGATAGCAACTCGCCAGTGGTACAGAGACACAATGCAAACAAGTGACGCGTATCTGATATGTGCAGATACGCGTCACACTTTATGTAAAAAAGTTTAAAGTCATATTCCAATCCACTTCAATTTTAAAGTGCGTGAATATTTGATACGTTTATTATACTGTAATTAAATACAGGTTATCTTTGGAGGTTGTATAGCTTGAAGAAGTGGGATAGTGGTATGAAGCGCCTGCTCGCTGAGAGTCCACAGGATATTCTCGACTGGGTGCTACAAGGAGCAGCGTTTACAGGTAATCGCTCGCATGAGTTCGACAGCGTTATGATCGAAGCGGATGAGATACATGAAGCTATGTACATGGATAAGCTAATCATGATCCATCTGGAATTTCAAAGCGGCCCTGATGCCGATATGCAACAACGACTACTGGAATATAGCACGTTGGCTTATCGATACTATGAGCGTCCAATATGCTCCGTCGTGATATACTTAAGAAAAGGCGGTGAAGTAGCGACTTCGCCTCTCATAAGGACATTGCCCGATGGTGAAGAATTTCTACGCTTTCACTTTCGGGTCATCCAATTGTATGAGATTCCTTACGAGGAGTTGATGGAGAAGGACCTGCCCGGCCTGCTGCCTCTAGTACCACTGGCGAAGGGTGGTGCAAAACGGGAGGTCATTGAGCAAATCATAGCTCGGCTCTCACCGCAGGAAGGCCCGGCGAGAAAAGAACTACTCGCCCTAACGCGTCTGTTTGCATCACTGGCATTGAAGAGTCTAGTAGATCAGATCTGGCTCAGGAGGAGATTTGAGATGTTGAAAGATATTCTGCGCGAGACGCCCGCGTATCAGGAGATACTCGAAGAGGGACGCGAGGAAGGGTTAGAAAAGGGACTAAGAGAGGGATTGGAAGAGGGGCTGGCGAAGGGGCGTGAGCAGGAACGTCAGAGGCGTCTTCAGTCGCTCCGTCAGAAGCTGCTCGAAATTGTACAGACACGCTTCCCCCGCTTGAAGACTACGGCGAAGGGACTTGTAGCGGTCATTGAGCAGCCGGACAGACTGGAAGATCTGCTCATTCGGGTCGCTTCCGCCTCTACAACAGACGAGGCGCGCGAGGCATTTATTACCGCTACCGAGCAGGTGGATAGGGAAGAAATGGAACAATAGGCACTGCTCCATTGCAAA
>DAOTTD010000282.1:0-3734 GCA_034438015.1 Ktedonobacteraceae bacterium
GCATAGAAGAGAATCCTTTCTGATGGAGATTGTTGTTCTTGAATGGATTCTCTTCTTTTTTCCCTGCCTTGACAAGTCGTTTTTTAATTTAATTGTCACCGATGGCTGGAAGCTGGTCCCTACCCCGATTCCAGAATTATCAAAACAATGTGTCGGTGAGAGAACTCCCTTTCCAAAGCTCTCCACTTCTGGCTTAGTAAATGATGATCTGCGTATTGAAGTCCGTATTGTTGTAAAGCCAGGCTGCCTGGTCCAACTGCACATTCACGCAGCCGTGACTGCCATTGCCGGAGAAGCTCTCATCGCCGCCGGAGTCGTAGTGTGGGAACTGGGTGCCGGGACCGTAGTCGGCGCGCCACCACGAATCATGGATGAAGAAACCGCCGTGATGGTACAGAATCGCGTAATGGATCGGCGTATCGGGATACCAGTAGGGCGAGCCCTTCGGCTCAGGCGACTTGAAGACCGTCGGCGACTGGCGGTTCTGGACGGTCCAGTTGCCGGCGAGCGCTGGAAGTTCCACGCGCCCGGTCGTCACCAGGAAGGATTTTACCAGCTTCCCATCCTGATAGAGACGCAGAGCCTGCTCAACCGTCGACACCACAATCACCTGTCCCTTTTGCAGATTGTAGTGTTTGAGCAATTGCATATCGGTCGCGTGTACCTTCGTGTAGGACGTATGATCCTTATAGTCGGCCTCCAACATATGCAGGTTGAAGATCTCATCATTGATCGTACCAATCATGCTCTGGAAATCGTCGACTGTGTAGCACCACGTCAGTTCCTCGTCGAGCAATGAACCAACGCCAGCCATCTGATACGCGGCGGCCAGGGAATAGTTCTTGCCATCGAACTTATCGTGGTACAGGTGCGCGTTACTCCAGGCGTCGGCTTCCTTATGGAACTGCTGTAAAAGCGCCTTTGCCTGTCCGGTCACGAGATCGTCGCGCATCGATGCAATCACTGCATCTACCTCTTTGGAGAAATTGATATAATCCTGCACGTTTTTAATCTTGCCCGCCATCGCCCTGTCGGTATCGTACTGCTGTTGATACGTACTAACATCAATACCATTCGTCTTCAGGAACTGGAATTTACTGGTGAGATCGCTCAGCTTCGCATGAGTCACATAGGGCAGGGCCAGATTTGTGCTGACGACCGCCTGCAGGTATTGGGCGTTGATCAGCGTACCGAGGTTCTGGAAATCGCCAGTAGATTTACCGGCAACGAGCTTTCCCTGGTCGCCTTGATACAGGATCTGCATGGCAGCCACGTCCAGACCCGCAATTTGCATCTGGCTAACAGTATTTTTAAATGTTTTCAACTGCGCACCGGTCGAGCGCATAGCGTCCAACGCCTGTCCGATCGTATGGACCTGTGCGCTGACACCTGTGTAGTCTTTTGGATATTGCGCAGCGGATAGTGAGGACTGCATCCGGCTGAGTTGTTGCGCGAAATATTGGACGGGTAGTCCCTGAGCGCGCGACTGCGAGAGCTCCTCGTTGAAGCTCTGCACATCGTGTTGCGCCTGAGTCTGATCCTGCGTCGTAGTCGAATCGATAATGTCTTGAGTCTGTACCACTAACTGTCCATAACGTGTGCCGATATTTCGATAATAGTTGGTAGCAGGTTGATCATTAAAGAGATTAAAAGGAGCGCTAGTACTCAGTAATTGTTGTCTTTGTTTTATGACCGGCTGCAAAAGAGCAGCCGGGACGCCGATCGCCTGAGCGTGCTGCAGCAGTTGATCGAGCTTCGTCTGATTCTGACTGGCCTGTTGTTGTACCTGTGTATTGCCCCCGCAGGCGCTTAAAAGCAGCATGCTGAGAAGCAAGAGTGCCAGCAGTGGCTGCGCCCCCAGACGCAGGCCACTGAAGGGCAGAGGTGTACGCATAGGAGGTTATCTCCTTCCGCTTTTCGTTTTATGTTTCCGTTTTTCTTTGCGCGCCGACTTACCTGTTTTCTTGCCGCCCCCTTGACGCGGCAGGGCGGCAGGCATGCCCGGTATACCCTCGCCACCACCATATTGACGGGCCAACTGGGCCCATGGACCTTTGCCAGTGCTCATCTGGCGGATCATGGTGCGCATCTCGCCGAACTGCTTAATGAGCTGATTGACCTCCTCGACACTTGTCCCGCTGCCCCTGGCGATACGCTTACGTCTACTACCATTGATAATGTCAGGATTGCGCCGTTCCTCGCGCGTCATCGAGAGAATCATTGCCTCGACGTATTTCAGTTGATCGCCTTCCAGGGCCTCGTCCATCTCAGGGGTCGCGGCCAGTTTGTTAAAGCCCGGCAGCATCTCCATCACCTGGCGCAGGGGTCCCATGCGTTTCAACTGGCGCATCGAGCTCAAGAAATCCTCGAAGTCGAACTTGCCCTGTTGTAGTTTCGCCTGAGCTTTGAGCGCCTCCTCCTGGTCGATCGTCTCCTGTGCGCGTTCGATCAGAGAGATAACATCTCCCATACCCAGTATACGCGAGGCTAAGCGATCCGGATAAAACGGCTCCAATGCGTCAGTCTTCTCGCCCACCGTCATAAACTTGATCGGCACTCCCGTTACGGAGCGGATCGAGAGGGCCGCGCCGCCCCGGGCGTCTCCGTCCATCTTGGTCAGAATCATACCGGTAAGCGAGACTGCTTTATTGAAGTCGCCCGCCACGCGCACGGCTTCCTGACCCGTCATAGCGTCGGCGATCAGGAGCACCTCGCGCGGCTGCACGCGATTGCGAATATTGATGATCTCATTCATCATGCGCTCATCGATATTCAAACGACCTGCTGTATCCAGTATAACCACCGTGCAAGCCTGTTCGCGTGCATACTCGAGCGAGTGCACGCAGATGTCGACGGGGTCCGCGCCCATCGGTTCAGAATAGACCGGAATCGACAACTGCTTACCCAGGGTTTTCAACTGGTTCACGGCGGCGGGACGATACATGTCCGCTGCCACCATCAGGGGGCGCTGGCCCTGTTTGCGCAGGTAGTTCGCCAGCTTCGCCGCTGTCGTCGTCTTGCCGGAGCCCTGCAGGCCCACCAGCATAATCACATTGGGCGGATTGCCGCCGAGATCGAGTTTATTCTTGCCATCGGTTCCACCGAGCACCTCGACCAGCTCTTCATTAACGATTGATAAGACCTGTTGAGCGGGGGAGAGGCTGCCGGCGACATTCGCGCCGATGGCCTTTTCCTTGACGCGCTCGACGAACTGGCGCGCCACCTTCAGATTCACGTCCGCCTCGATCAGAGCGATGCGCACCTCGCGGAGGGCCGCATTGACATCATCTTCGGTTAACTTCCCCTGTCCACTAAGATTACTGAATATACCTTCTAAACGCTTTGATAAGCTGTCAAACATTGCCATAAGTGCAGTACCTCTCTCCGCCAGTCGCTAATTATTCGCTAATCATGTTGATTGATAATGGCTCCCATTATACCACGTTTACGCGGCACATCCTTCTCTTCACTACATTTATACCAGATCGATGGAGATAATTCTAGAAATGTCGATCCCGTCGTCGATTTTGTGTCATCGGTATAATTACATCAGGCGATGTTACCTGTAAAAATCCTTTATGGGGAACTATTCAGTTCCCTTTTTCTTACTCCTCGCCGCTCTGCGGCTCGCACCATTCATGAGTCATCCCGAATTTTCCGAACGGGTGTTCGAGAAAAGCAGAGACTAGGCAAAAAGACTCTCCTGAACTAGACTAGGATCATGAGAACAATCC
>DAOTTD010000283.1:0-14982 GCA_034438015.1 Ktedonobacteraceae bacterium
CACAATACCGGCAGCAAAAGATCTGCTCTCACTCTCTCACTGCCTCGGCTCTGCACAGCGTTTCAGGCTTAAAGTCAAGTTAGGTTGCCTGTTCGTATTGTTCGAATACTGTAGTCCCCGATTTATCGTGGATGTGGGTGAATCTGCAAAAGTTCTTCCGCGATCTGGTCATAGACGTGTTGTTGCGCCTCAAGATAGCTGATCGAACGGTTTACACTGAAGGCTGTTTGCAACGTTGCCAAAATACGCTGTTGGAGGGTAGATAAGTAAGGCTGCTGCACCTGGAGAGGTGGCATAATCTGGAGCGCGATCTGTTCACGCTCATAAAAATTTTCGGGAGAGAACGCGAGCGCCAGCAATGCCGTATAATTCTGAATGAGATCCTGCCGAGGAGGGGAAGAGAAATAACCAGCCTGGGTGCTTGCTACAAGGAGGCAACCAGCGCTACGGGTACTATGTGTGATCGGGAATGCCGCCGCGCTGACCGCGAATTGCGGCACATATGTTGCTGGCCGCTGTCCCTGGTTGATATCCTCGACAATCCGTGGTCGACCTGAGGAGACCGCTGCCCCGGCCAGTGACTCAGCGCCCAGGAAGCTCGTTCGCATCTCCATCTGGTCAAGCCAGGGAGAAGTACCCAGACCTACATATTCACGTAAGCAGTGAACGTTCCCTTCTTGCGATGAAGGCATACATTGTACAACGCGAAGCGAGATACCAAGGTTATCAGGGTCAAGCTGTTTCACTGCCTCATATAACACAGCAGTGCAGATGGACCAGAAGCGGGATTCATCAGGCGCGCTGGCATAAATTTCAAGCACGCGAGCAGAGAATGCGATGGGAGCAGTATGCGGAGGTGAATCAACCAGATCCGCGTCGAAGCCGTCGAATTCTTCCGCGATCAACGTACGCAGGAGCATCTGGTGGCGCGGGATGGCCTGTAGTAGACTGCGCAGTTGTCGCGAACGGGGTGTCGCAGCATTGTTGGCCCAGGATATCAGTGTCGCTGAGTCGACACCTGTTGCCCTGGCGATTCGTTCTCGTTCTCGCGGCTCCTTGATGAGATGGGAGAGTAAATCGCGCCACGTCTGGTAATCTTGCATCCTTTGCTTCCTGTTTGTTCTCTTACCTATGCTGTTGTGTATTCCACTATATCAGTGCATGCCATTCCATGTCAAGGCGAGCAGTATGCAATGCAGGACTATTTAAACCATGGGGGCAATAGGCCCGTGCAAGTGAGCTTGAAGAAATGCCCTGATCACGAGCTTGCGGTACGTGGGTTTTGCCCCCACGGTTTAAATAGCCCTGCCATCTGGTTCAAGGAACTACCGAAGAACGCGCAACTATGTTAAACTGCATGATAAGCATCCACTATGTGCTAATCTTTATATGTTGAAAGGTCACAAGCGTTGAGCGAAATTCAAGAGTCGTTAGAGTGGCGTTCCGTGCTGGATGCAGTACTGAATGTCGATGTTCGCGAATCCCTTCCCAACCTGGATCAATCCGGCATCATCGCCTATACCGATGGAGCGTGCATCAAGAATCCTGGCGGCCCCGCTGGTTGGAGCGCCTTGCTCTGGGCAGCTGTCGATGCTGACAATGGAAAGGTTCGTGAGGATGCTCCCCGTCTGGAAGTGTATGGTCATATCCCTAAAGCGCCAACGACCACCAACAATCGGGCCGAAATAGCTGCCGTCCTGGCTGTGCTCTCTATTGCGCCTCCTACGCTTCCGCTTACCATCTATAGTGATAGTGAATATACCATCAAGGTCGCATCGGGAACGTATCGGATGACTGCCAATTCTGACTTGTGGGGGGTGTACCGTAAACTACTGAGTTATCGTAAGGAACCTCCCGAATTCGTCTGGGTACGCGGACACGCAGGCCATATCCATAACGAGCGCGCCGACGAGCTCGCCGGGCTGGGCGCGTTCAACAAGGACCGCAACGCCTACGAGAAGTGGCAGGCCTCGCAGACGCCCGAGGCGCGCAATGCTGTTCCAGCAGCGGACCTGGCGAAGATGCGTGCGCAGGCGCAGAAGCTCAATGCGCTCTTCGAGAGTATCGCCGTCGAGAGTGGGCGTGTTGGTGAGCAGGAGCGGAAGTTTGTCAGCGATATGGTGAAGCGACTGCAAAAAAATAATTTTGCGCCGACCGAGAAACAGAGCAACTGGCTCAAAGGGCTGGCAGCGAAGTATAAAGTCTAGCGCCTGTATGTAATACGACAACGGTACAGTGGGCACTCTGCCCGTTCTGTATGCGCGTGCTGGAGAAGGAGGCGGACTGTACTGAAGCACCTGCCAGGGTAAGGGCCGAAGAACAGGACATGACCTGGTTGTGAGCAGGTCCACGCGGGTTATAAATAGGGATTGATATATGTGTATGTACGACTGCTGTATAGATCTGCTGGAAGATCAGCGGTGAGAGTGCCAGCAAGAGCAG
This sequence comes from Ktedonobacteraceae bacterium, assembly GCA_034438015.1. Classification (GTDB taxonomy): domain Bacteria; phylum Chloroflexota; class Ktedonobacteria; order Ktedonobacterales; family Ktedonobacteraceae; genus JACDAE01. Next base: position 2,443 of record DAOTTD010000283.1, read on the forward strand.
TATGAACATAATCAGTATCATGAGGGAGGGCTGCTTTTTCAATGAAGATTCCTTTCTTTCTGGCCAAAATTGACGGACACCCGCCGGGGCGACATTTCAAGCATAGACTGTAGCGATGTTTGTCGCATGGGTCATTTGACCCATTTATTGGCCCATCCCGTATCTCTTCAGGGCCTCTTTTCTGACTCCTCGTGGCTCCGCGCGCCTTGCGGCTCGCACCATTCCGTGGAGGTTGGCAGGCTGGCGGCCCCTGAGCCGCCAGCCTGCCAACCTCCACAAAGCGCTTGCGAAGCGCAGGAGGCGCTGAGGGGTCCTGAAGAGACATTCATATCTGGGGACACCACGTGGCATGAAAACTCGTTTTCAGAGGAGGAGATCAACAGTTCTGAAAAATGTGATCAAATGTATGCAAAATGGCCCGGAGACAGGGTTCCAAATCAGGAATGCATGTGTTAGAATAGGAACGTTCCAGGAAGAAGCTCCTTATTCAGAGAGAAACGCGGCATACGCCGCTACCTTCGGTCATCTCTCTGATCAGAAGAACTGGTTGAAAGAACCGTCTTCCCTCACATCTGAGGTGGAACAGGAGAACCGTGAACCATATGCGCTGGTTCTTTGCCTGGCTCGGGCCACACATGGGCAATCCCGTGCGGTGTGCGGACGTTTTCACCGTAATCAACATGTTTGAAGACATTTTGAAGGGCAGATGCACTCGTCTATTGCTGGAGCATATCATAGATGGGGGAAACGCCAACCGGGCGAGTTGGCGCAGTTTTGTCTGCGCCAACTCGCCCGGCAAGCTGAACGGTGGGCGAGTTGGATAGAGCGCTGGCGTCGCGTAAGAAACGCGTCAGTCCTGTTGGCTTAAAACCGGTGCTGTGCGATGGGCGAACTCTTGTAAGAGATCACACAATGGTTTGACGAACTCCGGCTCGTTGTCCCAGTAGTTGTGGGCCTGCAGGCCACCGCCGATGCTATTGGTGAGATTATCGACCTCGTGATCGCGGATATTCAGAGAGGAAATCTCGCCTGTATTCGCATCGAGGGCTTTATAGAGGCCGGTGAGGATATCCTCTGTCTGCGGCTTGCCGCGTTTCCAGGTTGCGTCGGGGAGCAATGGATCGGCGACTGGATCTTTGGGGTCAAAGAAGTTGAGCCACTTCCCGATTCTGGGGACCGTTGACATATGTTCTCCCCAACTGAAGAAGTCGCTATACTTGCGCAGCGGGCTGCCAGCGGTAACGAAGCCCATGATCTTCTTTGCCGCGAACGGAGGCAGGTCGCGCAGAATATCGAGGGCGACGACGGTACCGTTGCTGTGCGAGTTAATGACGATCCCCTCCACATCATCGCGACAGGCCAGGCGCAGGAGTGCATCCAGCACGAAGCCGCGCACACGCTCACGCAGTTCGTTATGGCAGACATAGGCCGCCACATCGTTTTCCAGTTGTCTGAGTACAGCGATCAGGCCATGCAGGGTGTGCCCATTCGCGCGCGGTGCCAGCTTTTTAGGCAGGTCTCTGCGCACCTTCAAGCTCGACTGTGCGGGAGCGGATGTTTGTGGATGGTCGATCGGCTGGTTTTCCCAGAGGTGCAGCAGGTGGTCCCAGAATGGCTCCGTATCGGCGAATGCCAGGCGCATCGTCTCGACCACGCTGGCGTAGTGGGAAAGATGGAGCATGGTCATGCCCGCGACCACCGCCGCCGCTCCTATCTCCCGTTCCATCCCTTCCAGTTCCGAGTAGACCAGGGCGACGTGGCTGATAGCGCCCGTCCCGTCGCTGAGCGGGGCATCTGAACTATCGATCAAGCCTCTGAAGCCGGACTCGTCCCAGATTCCCAGACGCTTCAGGCCATCCTCTCGCTTGTGTGTGTTGGGTGGCCAGACGCTGCTTACGTAGATAGGACCGGCCTCTCCGGGCGTGTGGCGGGCGCGTCGCGGATCATCACTCAGTGTCGCGCCCAGACAGTGATTGAGGTGCTCGTGTAGAGTATCGGCGTAGCCTGGAATAACGGTATACTTGTTGTCTGCGTCTAGAACTGGCGGCTGCTCAAAGCCGATGCCGTGGATGGTAACAAGACAGATTGTGGGTTTAGTCGCCATGGCTTTCACCTCGCGCTAGCCTGCAGATAGTGCCCAAAAAATGTAGCGAACTATTGCACGCCATACTTCCTGTTTATTTTGCAAGGATTATCCTTGCAGGATGCACTACAAAATCCTCTACACCCTCCGATATCAGGTATACGCGATCATCCACCGTTTTTACAGTATAGATTGTAGCATTATCTTAGCTATTGATCATGAAAATATGTTCATTCAGGTAGAGCATCGTTTGCCAGCTTTTTGTTTGAGATATGGCGCCATATAATGAAAAGCTCAGGGCACTTGCTCGATGGCTTGACAAGCTCCACTTTTATACATGAAGATAGTGGTTATCAAGTGTGAAAACAAATACAGAATCGTCGGTACTAAAGGAAGCGAGCTATGGCTACGATAAAACCACGAATTGAAGCAGAGCCTGAGTCGCGTAGCGATCTGGTGCGCAATCCGGGGCGGTCCCTGGACCTGGACTGGGTGCGGCAGGTGCATGTGAACCGTAGTGCTGTGGAGCGCCGCGCCGCGACGCTGACCACGCGCCGTACCGTCAAGAAAGAGTGGCAGGCGGCGTGGCTGCTGCGGGCGATTACCTGTATCGATCTGACGACGCTGGCGGGTGACGATACGCCCGGCAACGTCCTGCGCCTCTGTGCCAAGGCGCGCCAGCCGGTGCGGCCCGAGATCCTGGCGGCCCTGGGGACGAATAGCCTGCACGTCGGCGCGGTCTGCGTCTATCACAATCTCGTCTCGGTCGCCGTCGATGCGCTGCGTGGCACGGACATCCCCGTCGCCGCTGTCTCGACCGGCTTTCCCGCCGGTCAGAATCCCTTCGAGCAGAAATTGCACGAGATCGCGGCATCGGTCCAGGCGGGCGCCGCTGAGATAGATATCGTCATCTCGCGTGCGCATGTCCTGACCGGGAACTGGCAGGCGCTCTACGACGAGGTGCGTGCCTTTCGCGAGGCATGCGGCGAGGCGCATATGAAGACCATCCTGGCGACGTACGAGCTGGCGACGCTGCGCAACGTCGGCATGGCTAGCCTGGTCTGTATGATGGCCGGGGCCGATTTCATTAAAACGTCGACAGGAAAGGAGCCAGTTAATGCGACGCTCCCGGTTGGCCTGGTCATGGTGCGCGCCATTCGCGACTACTACGAGCAGACCGGCTACAAGGTTGGTTTTAAGCCAGCGGGCGGCATCCGTTCAGCGAAATCATCTCTGGACTGGCTGATGCTAATGAAAGAGGAACTGGGGAACGAGTGGCTGCGTAACTCCCTCTTCCGCATCGGTGCCAGTGGCCTGCTCTCCGATATCGAGCGGCAACTCTCGTATTTCGTCACCGGTCGCTATGCGGCGGCGCATCATAATCCACTAGTTTGACAGTAGGGATGCGGCCTTGCGCCCATCCGGTTAGGAGAGAACATCTCTTATGGGCATGAATGCGCTCCCAGGGCCGGATGGGGGCAAGCCCCATCCCTACTGTCACAGGAGAGGCGTAACAAGATGAGCGTCATGGATATATTTGAGACGATGGACTACGGTCCCGCGCCAGAGGCGGCCTCGACAGCGCTGGCGTGGCTCAAGGAGCATCAACCCTTCAACCTGTTTATCGCGAATCGGTGGGTGAGGCCGACCAGCGGCGAGTATCTCGACAGCATCAATCCCGCGACTGGCAAGGTCCTGACACAGGTTGCCGCGGCCAACAGCGCCGATGTGGATGCCGCCGTCGCGGTAGCCAGCGCCGCCTTCGAGCAATGGAGCGCGACGCCTGGGCACGTGCGCGCACGCTACCTCTACGCCCTGGCGCGCCAGATACAGAAGCATTCGCGCCTGCTCGCCGTCCTGGAGGCGCTCGACAATGGCAAGTCGATCCGCGAGACGCGCGACATCGATATCCCTCTCGTGGCGCGTCACTTCTACTATCACGCCGGTTGGGCGCAGCTCATGGCCTCGGAACTGCCCGGCTACCGTCCCGTAGGCGTTGTTGGACAGATCATACCCTGGAACTTTCCCCTGCTTATGCTCGCCTGGAAGATCGCGCCCGCCATCGCCATGGGTAACACCGTCGTGCTCAAGCCCGCGCGCTACACGCCGCTCACCGCGCTCAAGTTCGCCGAGATTGTGCAGGAGATCGGCCTGCCGCCCGGCGTCATCAATATCCTGACGGGCGAGGCCGCGCAGGTCGGTGAGGCCCTGGTGCGCCATCCCGGCGTCAAGAAGATCGCCTTCACCGGATCAACCGACGTGGGACGTTCTATTCGGCGCGCCACCGCTGGCTCAGGCAAGAAGCTCTCGCTGGAACTGGGCGGCAAATCACCTTTTATCGTCTTCGATGACGCCGACCTGGATAGCGTCGTCGAGGGCGTGGTGGATGCAATCTGGTTCAACCAGGGACAGGTCTGCTGCGCCGGTTCGCGACTCCTCGTCCAGGAGAATATCGCTGATCGCCTGCTCTCGAAACTACTGATAAGGATGGAGCGCCTGCGCGTGGGCGATCCGCTAGACAAGGCCATCGACATCGGTGCCATCGTCTCGTCCACGCAGTTGCAGGAGGTTCAGCGCCTGGTCGCGCAGGGCATTGACGAGGGTGCGCAGGTCTGGCAGCCGTCCTGGGCCTGTCCGACCAATGGCTACTTCTTCCCGCCCACCCTCTTCACCAACGTCTCGCCCGCCTCGACGATTGCGCAGGTCGAGATCTTCGGTCCCGTCCTGGTTGCGATGACCTTTCGCACGCCTGCTGAGGCAGTCGAGCTGGCGAACAATACGCGCTACGGGCTGGCGGCGAGCATCTGGAGCGAGAACATCAACCTCGCCCTGGATATCGCCCCGAAGATCAAGGCCGGCAGCGTCTGGATCAATTGCACCAACCTGTTCGATGCCTCCAGCGGCTTCGGCGGCTACCGCGAGAGCGGCTTCGGGCGCGAGGGCGGCAAGGAGGGCCTGTACGAATACGTGCGTCCTGCCTGGGAGATGGAACAGGCATCATCATTCGCGGAGATCGCGCCCGATGAAGCGAGTTACTCCTCGAATGGTTCTACTACATACGAGGAAAACGACGCACTGGACGCTTCGTTCGCGCCTGGAGCGCTACCAGCGATCGACCGTACACCCAAGCTCTTCATCGCGGGCAAGCAGGCGCGTCCCGATTCTGGATACAGTCGCAGCATCTTTGATGCCGTTGGTCGCGTAATCGGCGAGGTTGGCGAGGGGAACCGCAAAGATATCCGTAACGCCGTCGAGGCTGCGCACAAGGCCAGCGGCTGGGCGAGCGGTACAACGCATAATCGCGCGCAGATTCTCTACTACATGGCCGAGAATCTCTCCGTGCGCGCTGACGAGTTTGCTCGCCGGATCGTGCAGCAGACGGGCCGCAGCTACGCCGATGCTATGGACGAGGTGCAGGTGACGCTCTCGCGCCTGTTCAGCTACGCTGCCTGGAGCGACAAGTACGAGGGGAGCGTGCACCGTCCCCCACTGCGCGGCGTTGTGCTGGCCCTGCCTGAAGCGATCGGCGTCATCGGCATCGCCTGTCCCGACGAATATCCCTTGCTTGGCTTCATCTCGCTGGTCGCCCCGGCAATCGCTATGGGAAACACCCTCGTCGTCGTCCCCTCGCAGGTCGCGCCGCTGAGTGCTACCGACTGCTACCAGGTCTTCGAGACCTTGGACCTGCCGTCCGGCGTCGTCAACATCGTCACCGGCGAGCGCGACGTTCTGAGCCAGGTGCTGGCCGAGCACGACGATGTTGATGCCATGTGGTACTTCGGGAGCGCCGATGGGTCGCAGCGCGTAGAACTGGCCTCGGCGGGGAATATGAAGCGCACGTGGGTCAACTATGGCCGCCCGCGCGCGTGGCTGGATACCCAGCAGGGCGAAGGGCAGGAGTTCCTGCGCGCCTCTACCCAGGTCAAGAATATCTGGGTGCCGTACGGCGAATAGCTGATACATGAGTCATCCCTGTGACTCTTCGATCGTCTTGCTTTGACTTCTCAGCGCCTGCGGCGCTTCGCAAGCCGTGGTAGAAATGAGAAAAGCATGTTCAATGACTTCGATCGGACGCTAGATGAGTATTGGAGAATTCTTTTCAGTACCTTCTGGTTCGTGCCTGGCCTCATCTCCCTCATAGGCCCGTTGCTTGCCTTCTTTTGCCTGCAGCTCGACAATTATTTCAGACCCCTGCACGAAGTGTTTATCTTCGAGGGAGGGATTGCAGAGGCTATCACCATTCTCTCTACTATTGCAGGCTCGCTTATCACGGTAGCGGGCCTCGCCTTCTCGATCACCATTGTGGTCCTGCAGCTCGTGTCCAGCCAGTACACGCCGCGCGCGCTGCGGGGATTTTTGCAGGACCGTGTCACGCAGGTCGTTGCGGGAGGTTTTTTCGCTATCTTCGCGTACTCCTTGATCGTTCTTTCGACGTTGCGCGATGCGACAAATTATACCTCTCTTCCCATTTTGAGCATAACGGTTGCCATCGTGCTGGGTTTCTTAGGGCTGGTGTTTCTGTTAATCTTTATCCATCACATAGGCTACATCATCCAGGTCTCGGATATCGCAGCGCGCCTCGCCGAGCAGACCTTTCTCGCCATTGAGCGACCGTATCCTGGCTGGAATGATGAAACATTTCGCGAGAAGGGGACCGCCCGGCTGATTCAGTCCTGGCAGACCGGAGAAGCGCCGGCGCGTATTCTGGGGGCGCGTGCGGGCTTTGTGCAGAGGATAGAGCTGCCTCATCTCGTCAGATCGCGCATCTTCGCTGGTCTGCGCCTCCGTTTACTCGTCTGTCCGGGCGACTTTGTGACCGAAGAGACGGTGATCGCGGAAATATGGCCCGCCCAGGCGGCCAACGCGGTTCGACAAACCGCGTTGCGCCAGAATATCGTTATTCAGCGTGAACGGGACATCATGCAGGATGCCCTGTTTGGTGTTCGTCAACTGGCTGATATCGCGCTGCGCGCGCTCTCGCCCGCGATCAACGACCCGACGACGGGTGTGCTCTGTATTAAGTATCTGCAGGCTATCTTCGAGCATCTTATCTACCACCTGCCGTTAGCAAGCGTCTATCGCTTCAGCGGAGGCAGCGGGAGCCTGGAGGTCCGGCAGCCGGCGTTCCAGGAGTATCTCGAAGTGTTTCCCGAGATCGCGCACTACGCTGGCGGCAACATGCGCATCATTGACGCGCTGCTCACGGCCCTTGCCAGCATTACAGAGATCGCCACGCGTCTCGAAAAACAGGAGTATTACGACCTGCTCCACACCATGATCGCCACGCTTGCGGCCCTACGCACGTGAAGGCGGATGCTATTGTTCCATGTCCTGTGCGAGAGGCACCAGGTGAATATCGATGTCGTGATTCATGCGTAGCAGGCGATTGATGATCGAACCGCGCAATAGTTCTTCCCATGCGCTGCGGGCAGGCTGGCCCAGGACGATCTGCGTGATCTGACGTTCGTGTGCAACCTCGACCAGCGTGCGGGCAATATCCGAGCTGCGCATACGAATGACCTCGGCCCCCAGATCTTCGGCGAGGACGACATGCTCTTCCAGGCGACGTAGAGCGATCTCCTGCTGCCTCTTCGCGTCTCGCCCGTACTTGAGCAGACCAATAAGCCTGCTTGTGAAGCGCAGATAGCCCTCCGGTTCGATCGAGATCGCGAAGAGATCGGCGCGCAGCCCATGTGCCAGCCGCCAAGCATCGCGCAGCACCTGGCGCATATGGGTCCGGTGGTCAAAGCCGACCAGTACACGCTCACTCGCAGGCCATGCCTGGCTGATGCTGTGTTGCGTCATGTACTGCTGCAACTGTATCTCAGTCTTCTCCGCCGTGCGCCGCAACGCCAATTCACGCAGCGCCGTCAGGTTGCCCTCGCGAAAGAAGTTTTTCAGTGCTGCCTCTGTGCGCTCCGGCGGATAGATATTGCCGTGCCGCATGCGCTGGCGTAAGGCGACAGGCGAGATATCGACCAGTTCCACCTCGTCGGCCTGGTCCAGAATGCGATCGGGCAGCGTCTCGCGCACACGGACGCCTGTGATACTTGCCACCAGGTCGTTGAGGCTCTCCAGGTGTTGGATATTGAGGGTTGTGATCACATTGATCCCGGCATCCAGCAGATCCTCTACATCCTGGTAGCGCCTGGCGTGTATGGAACCTGGCGCGTTGGTATGGGCCAGCTCATCGACCAGAGCCACATCGGGGTGACGGGCGATAAGCGCCTCGGTATCCATCTCCTCCAGCGTGACGCCGCGATAAGTGACCTGTTTGCGTGGGATGACCTCTAGATCACCGATCTGTGCCTGAGTCTGTGCGCGCCCATGCGTTTCGACATAGCCGATAACCACGTCTGCCCCTCGCCCCTCGCGCCGGTGCCCTTCGTTGAGCATGGCATACGTTTTGCCCGCTCCTGCTACCGCGGCGAGGTAGATACGCAGACGCCCTCGTCTGTGAAGATGGCGATCCGTCCTGGAGGACTCTTCACCCTCTTCGTCGGATGAAGAGTCCCTCATGTCGCTATCGCGCAACCCGTAGCGCGTGAGGAGCTCCTCGGGATCGGGGCGTTCCTCGTCGCGCTGACGACGGTCCATTGGATCTGACCTCACTTCCTCTCATTCATTTGAGCGTAGCTAGCCACGACAGTGGCGTTAATGAATGCTTTCAAGCTATTTTTGCCCATCCAGAGCCAGATTCAGTTCCAGAACATTGACATAAGGCTCACCGAAGATGCCCAGGAAGCGCCCGTGGATGTTGTTATTCACGATCTGCTGCACTGCGGCGGGACTCATGCCGCGCACACGGGCAACGCGATTGACCTGGAGCTGCGCCGCCTCAATCGAGATATCCGGGTCCAGTCCCGAGCCCGAAGCGGTCACGATATCGGCGGGCAGCGGAGTATTGGGCGCCAACCCGTTTTCCTGACGGAACTGTTGCGCATAGTTCTTCACCCCAAGATAGGCTCCTGGGACATAGTAAGTATTTTTCTGCCCCGGCACCGGTGTCGCATTGGCGGGGACCGGCGTTCCCTTAGCAATGGTCACCGTGGTCCCGTTCCCGTTGACGAGCGAGGAACTGGTCGGCCCAAGATTGGAGGCCGTAGAGTTGTCTGCTTCGTACGGGGACGGCGTCCCGGTGCTGGGATTCACCGTTGCCGAGGGTCGTCCGTGGAAGTACTTAGACGAGGTCCAGTATTGACCAATCAGAGCGGACCCCACTACCTTGCCGTTGACTGTGATCAGGCTGCCATTGGCCTGATAAGGGAAGATCAGTTGGGCCAGTCCCGTGATGACGGCGGGATAGAGCAGGCCCGTAAGAATCGTCAGCAGCACCGTCAGAACGATCGCCGGGCGGATATATTTCCCCATAATGCTTTGCCAGAATGATGGTCTGGGCGCCTGCTCGGGCACCTGACTGGATGGAGGCAGCGTCACTTGACTCATATCACACTTCCTTCTTCTTTTAGGGGGATCAACGGCTCCCAGGGCGACCGCGAGGATCTCCCCTACAAGGACACGCCGCGGATCGGACTGCCGATCCCCCTGATTGTCTATAATGTCAGGTGCAGTACCTGCAAGATCACGTCGATGAGCTTAATGAAGATGAATGGGACAATGATACCACCGACACCATAGATCAGCAAGTTGCGGCGCAAGAGCAGCCCGGCACCAATCGGGCGGTATTTAACCCCACGCAAGGCCAACGGGATCAGCGCGACGATGATCAATGCGTTGAAAATCACGGCAGAGAGCACCGCGCTGTGGGGCGTTGCCAGGTGCATGACATTGAGCGCCTGGAGCTGGGGATAAGTGACCGAGAAGGCAGCCGGAATGATCGCAAAGTACTTGGCGACATCATTAGCGATGCTGAACGTAGTGAGCGCCCCTCGGGTGATCAAGAGCTGCTTGCCCACCTCAACCACCTCGATCAGCTTGGTCGGGTTAGAGTCGAGATCGACCATGTTAGCCGCTTCTTTGGCGGCCTGCGTTCCGGTGTTCATCGCCACCCCGACATCGGCCTGGGCCAGAGCAGGCGCATCGTTCGTGCCATCACCGGTCATCGCCACCATGCGCCCGCCGGTCTGTTGCTCACGGATCAGTTTCATCTTGGTCTCTGGCGTAGCCTGTGCCAGGAAGTCATCGACCCCAGATTCCTTAGCGATCGTCGCCGCTGTCAGCGGGTTGTCGCCCGTAATCATAATCGTGCGGATGCCCATGCGCCGCAGCTGGTCGAAGCGCTCGCGCATGCCGCTCTTAATGATATCTTTCAATTCGATCACGCCCAGCAGACGCGCCTTCCCATCCGTCCCGTTGGTGCCCGCTGTCTCGGCGACCACCAGGGGCGTGCTGCCCGCGCGGGCTATAGTGCTGACGAGGCCATCCAGCTCCTCGCTGCCAGTCCCCCCATGCTCTTTCACATAGGTGACAACGGCATCCGTCGCCCCTTTGCGAATGGCGTGCACCGTCCCGCTGCCGTTCAGATCAACGCCGCTCATGCGTGTCTGGGCAGAGAAGGGGATGAAGTTTGCGGAGGATTGTTCATCTTCCGCGAGCCCGTAGCGTTCCCTGGCCAGCACCACAATGGAGCGTCCTTCCGGGGTCTCGTCCGCAAGACTGGAGAGCATAGCGGCGCGTGCAACCTCCCGCTCATCCACCCCTGCCAGTGGCACGAAGCGGGATGCCTGGCGATTGCCCAGGGTAATCGTGCCCGTCTTATCGAGCAGGAGCACATCGACATCGCCTGCAGCCTCGACCGCGCGGCCACTCATAGCCAGCACGTTGCGCTGCACCATGCGGTCCATACCCGCGATACCGATCGCCGAGAGCAGTCCGCCAATAGTGGTCGGGATCAGGCACACCAGCAGCGCGATCAGGGTCGTGACCGAGACCGCCTGGCCGGAGTAGATGGCGAACGGTTCGAGCGAGACGACGACCAGCAGGAAAATGATGGTCAATGCAGCAATCAGAATGTTCAGCGCGATCTCGTTGGGGGTCTTCTGCCGTTTGGCCCCCTCGACCAGGGCGATCATGCGGTCCAGAAAGGTCTCGCCTGGATTGGTGCTAATCTGCACGACGATCCAGTCAGAGAGGACACGCGTGCCGCCGGTGACAGCGCTGCGATCACCGCCGCTCTCGCGAATGACGGGAGCCGACTCGCCAGTGATAGCTGACTCATCAACCGAGGCCACGCCTTCCACCACATCTCCATCGCCGGGGATCACCTCGTTGGCCTCGACTAATACGAAGTCGCCCTTGCGCAGTTCGGGGGCGGTCACCTCCTCCACCTTCCCGAAACGATCGCGGCTGGCGAGGCGACGGGCCATAGTAGTCGTGCGTGCTCTGCGCAAGGTATCGGCCTGCGCCTTGCCACGGCCCTCGGCCATGGCCTCGGCAAAGTTGGCGAAGACAACGGTAAACCACAGCCAGACGGCTACCGCCAGCACGAAGATGATCTCAAAATTGAGCTGAGTGCGGTTCAGCGTTGCTGTGGGCTGGGCGAAGAGCAGGCGCACGAACTCGATCGTGGTGACCACGCTGCCGACGACAGGACTTAGTTGTCACATCGGAACGAGAGGTAAGGGAAATCATTATCGCTCTGCGTAAGCTTATCAAAACGGAACAATCGAAGAAGCTTACTGCATGAGCGTGAGGGAGAGTACCTTTTAGCCAACACACTTTACAGATTATAGCTTTGACCGAAAGGAGCAGATCCCATGAAACAGCTTCAAACCATTGAGAAACCTACTTTTTATCTTCCTGATTATACACCAGGAGCGCTTGACTACCTGGCACAAGCGCATACTTTTGACCTGTACGCAGTTGTCCATTTGTTTCGTCAGCGCAGCCCATTGTTTGACTTACCTGTCACCTATGCGCTCACTAGTTTCTACCACAAGAAACAGCCACACGGCAAGACTGGCAGAAGGCAGCACGAGCAAGGACAACAGTTACTTGATGAACTCATGCAGCGTTTTACTGATGCACTTACACAAGCCGGATGGGCACAAAGAGGGGTATCGCCAAACAATGGGAAAACTCCCATTTGGCAACCACCGCAGACGGAGTAGAAGAGGAAACTTGCCAGATGGCACACGCTATGAACCCTGAACACACCAGGCACGAACGCTTTAGCAGCTATGCCGCACTCCTCAGAGAGCGGTTTGCCTCCGGTGTGCTTTCTGAATTGCAAAGCTTACCGCAGTGGGTTGTGTGGCGGGCAGAGGTAGACAGGCAAGGCAAACACAAGAAAGTCCCCTATGCCCCACGCGACAGGCTTGCCCATGCCAGTGTGAAAATCCCTGCAAGTTGGGGAAGTCTTGACCAGGCTCTAACAGCACTGCAAAGCGGGAAGTATTCCGGCATTGGTTTTATGGTAACTCCTCCGCTTGCGTTCGTAGACCTTGACCACTCATACGACAAAACAACCGGAACGATCACCGATCCGCAAGCAGCAG
>DAOTTD010000284.1:0-6349 GCA_034438015.1 Ktedonobacteraceae bacterium
GCAACAGAGAGAAGACCCCAAGCACCGAATGGAGGTCAAACATGCGTGCGGATCGACTCCTCTCGATCTTAATGCTTCTACAAACAAAGGGTCGCATGACCGCTCATGACCTGGCTGATCATCTTGAAGTCTCCGAAAGAACGATCTATCGTGATCTGGAAGCGCTTGGTATGGCTGGCGTGCCTGTCTATACCGAACGCGGACCGAACGGCGGCTACTCGCTGATGGGTGGCTACCAGACGCGGCTCACCGGACTGAACGAGGCCGAGGTGCAAGCGCTGTTTCTGCTTAACGTCACCGATCTCCTGGCCGATCTTGGCTTGGCAGGGGCGCTGGGTGACGCGATGCTGAAGCTCGCGGCAGCCTTGCCAGCGCCCTTCCGTGAACATGCAGCGCTCGCGTGTAAACGTTTTCACATGGATACGACGTGGTGGTATCACACCGACGACGCCACGCCCTGGCTTCCGACGATCCAGGAGGCGCTGTGGCAGGACCGCAGGCTGCGCCTCTTCTATCACGAGGACGATGGGATATGGAGCGAGCGCCTGATCGAGCCGTACGGACTGGTCTCGAAGGCGCGCGACTGGTACCTGGTCGCTGGCTGCTACGACGAGAAGTGCGTCTTCCGCGTGTCGCGCATCCATACCGCGATGATCACAGAAGAGCGGTTTGTCCGTCAAGAAGACTTCGATCTGGCGGCTTACTGGACTGACTACTGCGTCCAGGTAGAGGCCAGTCATCCCGGCCTGCCGCTGCGCCTGGCGCCCGACGAGGCACAACGGCTCCCCCAACTCCTACAGGACTGCGGCTATATGCTCGTCGAGAACGAAGACACTCATGATGGAAGCGAGCGAACAACTCCCTTGACCGCTTGAAACGTACTAAAAAAGAATAGTACGTAGTGGAAAAGGTTAAGCACTACTTGTCTGAAAGGAGTACCTCTATGTGCGGTCGTTTCACACTTGCTGTTGACATAAATACAATTGCACGTACGTTCAATGCTGCGGTGCCGTCATCTCTGAGCACGGGGCCGCGCTACAATATCGCGCCCCAGCAGAACGTGCTGACCGTGATGCGCGATGAGACAACGCACCTCGATCTCTTGCGCTGGGGCCTGATCCCAGCGTGGGCGAAGGAAGAGAGCATCGGCTCGAAGATGATCAACGCGCGCGCCGAGACACTGGCGGAGAAGCCCAGTTTCAAGCGCCTGCTACACTCAAAACGCTGCCTGCTGGTGGCCGACGGTTTCTACGAGTGGAAGAAGGAGCAGGGGGGCAAGACGCCGATGTATATCACGCTGCGAGACGGAGAGCCGTTTGTCTTCGCGGGTCTGTGGGATACATGGAGGGATGCCGAGGGGCAGCAGATACGTACCTGCACGATTATCACAACGGAACCCAATGAACTGGTCGCCTCCATTCACAACCGCATGCCTGTCATTCTTCCACGGAAGGCGAGTGAAGAGTGGCTCGATCCGGCGCTGCACGACGAACATGTCCTCCTGCCCCTGCTGGCTCCCTACCCGGCTGAGGCGATGACCGCCCGCCCCGTATCACGATTAGTTAACAATCCTCGCTATGAAGGTGCCGAACTGATCGCATAAAGGGCACTAAGTTAGTAGGGATGGGGCTTGCCTCCATCCGGCTCGGGGAGCGCGTTCACCGCATGTGGTCACTAGATGGGGGCACCGGATGAGGGCAAGCTCCATCCCTACTGTTGGATAGAAAACTTCCATGAAACATGCTCTTTTGCTGTATAATGGTGTTATGGCTGTAGTTAGTGGAACGATATTCCTGGTTAGCAAAGGAGCAAGTTTTCATGGCTATCTCTCCCGGTTCAACGCTTATTGATTATGTAGTCCCTTCGTCACGTTCGTCTCGTAGTCTTAATCTGCTCAAAGATGTGCTATTCATTCTTGGCTTCAACCTGCTCTTAATTCTGAGTGCTCGTGTAAGCATACCTCTGTGGTTTACGCCTGTTCCCATCACGCTACAAACTTTTATGGTCATGCTCACAGCGGCAGCACTAGGAAGTCGACGCGGTGCCCTGGTCATGCTCCTCTATCTCGCAGAAGGCGCAATCGGCCTGCCCGTTTTCGCAAGAGGTGGTGGCTGGATCTACCTGGTCTCTCAGCCGACCGCTGGCTATCTCTGGTCTTATCCTATCGCGGCATTTGTAGTGGGTTTCCTCTGTGAGCGAGGACTGGATCGCAGTTTCCTGACCTCCGTATTTGCGATGCTCCCCGGTACGCTCATTATTTATGCCTTTGGTGTTTCCTGGCTTGCTTTCCTGCTGCATATCGGCCTGGATAAAGCCTTTATTCTTGGCATGCTGCCATTCATCCCTGGCGACATCATCAAGATTGTCTTCGCCGCATTGCTGCTGCCGACCGCCTGGTCGATCGTGCGAGCCGTGAAGCCGGAGCGCAGCGATAAATAACCTGCACACTCCAAGAAGAGTGCAGGCTTTCTAATGCATAAAAAGATGGGAGTGGCTGAACAATCAGTCACCCCATAGTGCTGTGTCAAGTGACGGCGACGAAAAAACGTGATGACAGCAGTAGGGAACCGATGTCACCTGGCGACGTTCGGCCATCGCTATTATGAGGAGTAAGGCGACCTCATAATAGTGGTGGCGGTGGAAAGAATAGCGCGCTAGTCCATCAAAAAGCGATTCGCCAGGGCGACCGGCTCCGTCTTATCGGCCATCTTGTAGGATGTCATCGTGCCACGGAACGAGTCACCGATGTAGAAGCGCTCAAAGAGTTCGCTGCGACCGCCGAGATCAGAGCCCACGAAGTCCCACGCCAGGCGGAAGATGCGAATTCTGCGCTCGGCGTCCGCGTTGCGCCCCTGGAAATATTTTTTAATATTCGCTGCCATGGGTCCGCTGATATCGGCCTCGCTCGGAGTGCACATCAGGCCGCCGCCACCGATCAATTGCAGCAGTTCGTTTGCGCGCGGCATCCACTTCGGCATCGAGTTGCGCAGCGCCACCAAGGGGCGGGCGTCCGGCGTCATAATGCCGTTCTGATCAAGGGTCGCGCACGACTCGGCGGCCATAACGCCCGAACGTGCCATCTCAGCCATTGTCCACATCTCGCCCAGCTTCTCCTGGATGTGATCGAAGGCATTCACGCCAGTCGTCTCCGCCAGCATGTGGCCCAGTCCGAAGCAGAACTCCAGCTTCGTCCATGCCCTCACCATTGCCTGGTGCGTGAAGTGAGCGCGCCAGTTTGTATCCTCGGTAACTTCCGAGTACGTGCGGGCGTCGCTATCCAGGAAGACGCGATCCTTTGGCACATGGACATCATCGAAGATAACGAAGGAGTCCATCTCATCGAAACGCGAGGACAGTGGATAATCGTACACGCTGCGCTCCTTGACGAAAGCGTCGCGGCATATGAACTTCAGGCCGGGCGTCGATATTGGTAAAGCGAAACATAGCGCGTACTTCGCATCCTGCACGCGAATCGGCGCGTTTGGATATATCACTAATTCGTCGGAAAAAGGCGCCAGGGTTGCCAGCATGCGTGCGCCGCGTACGATGATCGCGTCCTTCGTCTCTCCAACTTTATGTAAGGCGATTTCGCCTGTGCCCACCACCGTATCCTCGCGGGACCGGTCGACCTGTGGATTCACGATGGCGTGCGTGAGAATCAGATCATTCTCACGGATATAGCGATGATAGTTCAGGATATTTTCCGCGCCTCGTTCGTTCCCGCGCCGTGCCCATACGTCGGGGCGGCCTGCGAAACAGGCGATCGTAACATTCAAGTAGTCAGGACTGCGCCCAAGCATACCGACTGTCATCTCACTCCACAGCCGGATCGCTCTGCGCCTGCGCTGCAGATCGGCCAGGGTATGCGGTACAATATGCGTTACGCCTACGCAATCATTTGTATCTGGTGATTGCATCAACATAATATCAGGATATTCGTTTTGGGCGTCTAGCAAGGAGGCGATGGTATGTGCTACCCGGCTCAGTGCCGGATGCTCCATCACATCTTTGATCCGCTCGCCGTCAAACCAGACCTCACGATCATCCACAAGGCCCTCTAAGTACTGCCGACCTGTTCGTGCTGGCATGTGCTTCTCCCTCTTTTATTGCTCTTGTAAAAAGTATTGTGATGGACTATTCAACAATGCATAGAGTATTTCCATTGGAGTCATATTAGCGAAAATACTTTGCTAACTCGCTCACACAATGAAGTATGAGACCTCTGCATAGATGAAGACCATTATACTCCTTATAATTCATTTCTTTTTAATGTTGGGCAGGGAATAGTACCTTTATCGCTCTATCATGTAAAAAAGACTGCCAGTACGCGTGGGAGTCGCTGAGGAGTCCGAACAGGTGTTCTGGAGAGTTACCAGGATGTAACTCTTCAGGAGGGATCTGCTGACTTGTCAGCGCCAAAGGCGCTTCACAAGCCCTTTGGTGTGGATGGCGGGGGTGCCGGCCCCGGGCCGGCACCCCCGCCATCCACACCAACACAGGCGAGCCGCCGCAGGCGGCGAGGAGATCTGAACAGTTACTACCGGGATGACTCATGACCAGGAATGGCGCGAGTCGCGGCGAGAAATCCGGAAAGAGAGACCTGAAGAGTGACAATTTATCTTGTTATAGTCTCGACTGTACGCGCACGAGCCTGCGTTCGCGGCCCACGGGCACAAGTCCTGCCAGTTCACGAATAGCCTCGATCGTCTCCTGGGCGTTGCGCACAAATGCGATCTGTGCAGGGACGCCGGCTTTGAACTCCGCGACCGAAACATCGTCGAGGAAGCGTTGACCTCCGTTGTCCAGCATCACGCGTGGCAGCAGTACGAGGTCGCCGAGGTTGCCGTTCTCATGCAATGCCGCCAGTACATCCTGTCCGCAGAGGAGGCCCGCGACGGTGACTTCGGCGCCGAAGAATTTGTTAACAATGGGCAGTACCTGAACCTCGATACGCTCGACCTTGCGGATATCCTCGGCCAGTCCTTCAATGACGGGGTTGGCCATGGTGCTGGTGACGAGCGTGATGCGGCGCGGCTCACGCATGGCTGCTGGCAGACGGCGTTTTGTACGCGCCCACTGGTCGATGAGGAAGCGGGTCATGCCGACGCCGTTCTCGATCTGTGCGTATGAGCCATAGTGGCTGGCCGGCGGGAAATCGCGCTGTGTGAGGTAGTACCATTCGTCCGAGAGATAGACGAAGGGATCTCCGTCGGCATTGCTCATCTCGAACGCGCGCTGGTGTACCTCGACCTGCTCGATGACCGCAATGGCCTCTTCCCGCGTGTAGTGGCGCAGGGGTGGGAGGTCGCCGGTCTTGATCATATTGTTGTACTTTGTCAGGCCCACCGGCACGACCGAGATCGACTCGACGATGGGACGCAGTTCAGTAAGCTCACGGATGCTGCGCTCAAGATATGCGCCGTCGTTAATGCCTGGCAGCAGGACCAGTTGCGTGTGGCAGCCGATGCCCATGCTGCCCAGGCGCTTGATATGAGCGATGATATCGCCGGCCCTGGGACCATCCACCATCTTGCGGCGCAGGTCGGGATCGGTGGTGTGCACGGAGACGTAGAGCGGCGTGAGCTTCTGCTCGTCGAGGCGCTGCCAGTCGTGCTCCTTCAGATTAGTCAGGGTAATGAAATTGCCAAAGAGGAACGAATAGCGGTAGTCGTCGTCCTTGATATACAGTGAGGAACGCATCCCATGCTCAAGCCCTGGTATAGAAGCATAGCGCTCCGGCAGTCCCTTGATAAAGCAGAAGACGCATTTATTGGCGCACTGGCGAATAAAGGGCGCGGGTTCCTCACCGAAGAGCACGCCCAGGTTCTCATCGCTCGTCTTGGTCACGCGCACTTCGTGCTGCTCCTGTTGACGGTCAAACCCGATCACCAGCTCTTCGTCGGCGACATAAAATCGATAATCCACCAGGTCGCGAATGGCATGGCCATTAATTGTTCGAACAAGGTCCCCCGGCTGCAAACCGGCCCTATCAGCCGGACTTTCTTCTACGACCTCACGCACCCACCCATACATTTTTGGCATGAATTCATTCCTCGTTGATGCAGCGTTCCGTCTTGCTCTATCCCTCTCTCTACTCTATTCTGGACAGCAACAGACGAACCTGCCTGAAAGCAGATAGATATCTGAGTGATTATAAACGTTATAACGCTCCGCGTCAAATTTATTATTTCTTCCCATTCAGTAGCCTGACAATCGGCGGGACTTCTATCCCTTTCGGCAACCCGATCGTAAATGATGCTTTTTAGTGAAATATGACTCTCTCAGAGCCAGTTCTGATATTTTTCTCTTCCTCTTGACTTACCTCACTTTCACAGGATACTTAATAAGT
>DAOTTD010000285.1:0-2040 GCA_034438015.1 Ktedonobacteraceae bacterium
TGTTCAAACATCACCGAAGTGAATTGTTCTGCGAATTCGTCGTAGCGAGCATGCGGCTTCTTTTGCTCCACGGAGGGCCTCCTCGTTTCACTGAAGGTACTGGCGGCATGCCTCAAGTATACCATATGCCGGTTGCAAAGGTAATCCTGATCTGTTTCTGCTATAATTCTTAAGCCGGTGAAAATTTCTTAACATCCCTATAAAATTCCTTTAACAACCAATGAGTATAGTAAAAAGGGGAAGAAGCATCCTACGATAACCTGATGAGATGAGACCAATAACATGAACTCCGGAGAACTATCGGCGCTTGAACGGGCGACAAGGGATAGCTATCTCGTTCAAGACACCGACGCAGCGGACCACGCGACGCTTCAAGCGTTTCGCCAGTGGTGCAGAAAACACGGAAGACCGCTCGTGGTGGTGGAAAACAAAGGAGCAAGTCTGATCTTTGATACCGGCAGCGTCTGGGAGCACTTCCAGCCGCAGTACCCTTTCTTACACGAGCAACCCACCTTCTTCACGCTCGATCCTACCGAAGAACTTCAGATACAGGTCCGCCACGTCATCAATACCTCGGGCTTTCAAGGCGGAGCAGGCATTGGTGGAAGCTATACCTGGATAGCAGGCCTGCCCATCGACCGCGCGGAACAGACGGCCCAGGCGCTCCTCAAGATATGGGAGCAGGCCTGGGCCGTGCATGCAGATAGATTAACGCAACAAACAGCTCAAAACGATCCAGCGCCCGGCGCGTAGCATCTACCCTTTCGTTAATTCAATCGCTCGATAACGGTGGCGATGCCCTGTCCGACGCCGATGCACATCGTTGCCAGGCCGTAACGACCGCCGCGCCGTTCCAGCTCGTGCAACAGGGTCACGACGATGCGTGCGCCACTGCAGCCGAGCGGGTGCCCCAGGGCGATGGCGCCGCCGTTGACGTTGAGCTTCTCCTGGTCGATCTCCAGCTCGCGCGCACACTGCAGGCTCTGTGCGGCAAAGGCTTCGTTTAGCTCGATCAGATCGATATCGTGCAGGCTCAGTCCGGCGCGCTGCAGGACCTTGCGCGTCGCGGGGATGGGACCCAGACCCATATATGCCGGATCGACGCCCGCCACGGCGGTTGCGACGACGCGCGCGCGTGGCTGCAGTCCCGCCGCGCGTGCCTTGCTGAGCGACGTTAAGACCAGGGCCGCCGCCCCATCGTTGAGACCCGCCGCGTTGCCAGCCGTGACGGTTCCTCCCTGGCGGAAGACTGGCTTGAGGGCGGCAAGCTTCTCTAAAGAGGTATCAGCGCGTGGTGGCTCATCATTGGAGACAATCGTCGGCTCGCCCTTCTTGCGGGGAATGGTCACGGGAACAATCTCCTCCGCGAAGCGACCGGACTGCTGGGCGGCTACGGCACGTTGATGGCTGCGCAGTGCGAAACTGTCCTGGTCGGCGCGACTGACGCCGTACTGGGCGGCGACATTCTCCGCCGTCTCACCCATTGTGTAGGGGTAGTATTGTTCGGCGAGGCGCGGATTGACGAAACGCCAGTTCATCGTTGTATCCTGCAACTGCATGGCACGGCTAAAAGCTGCGTCGGGCTTGCCCATCACGAAGGGTGCCCGCGTCATATTCTCCGATCCTCCAGCGACGAAGGTATCGCCCGCGCTGGTCTGAATGGCCTGGGCCGCGCTGTTGATCGCTTGCAGACCTGAGCCGCAGAGCCGATTGACGGTCTGCCCCGCGACATGCACGGGCAGTCCGGCCAGGAGCAATGCCATGCGCGCGACGTTGCGGTTATCCTCGCCGGATTGATTGGCGGCCCCAAAGATGACATCTTCGACGTCGCCAACATCAATGCGCGCGCGCTTCACCGCCTCGGCGATCGTCAGGGCTGCAAGATCGTCTGGACGCACTTCTTTCAGGACTCCACCATAACGCCCAATCGGCGTACGCACGGCTGAGATAATGACGGCATCTTCCATGATTGTCTCCCTCCTCAGAGATAGATAGTGATATGATGAGATCCAGAGCACAGACAGCGTGCGCCCTCTTCAT
>DAOTTD010000286.1:0-9738 GCA_034438015.1 Ktedonobacteraceae bacterium
TGTGCGTCCTGCCAAACGAACCGTTCGGAAAAAGCCTCGTCATCCTCGACGCACTGATCCCTTTGATTTCCGGTTTTTCCCTCTTCTTTTAATTTAATTGTCGCGGATAGCCGAGGCTGGTCCCTACTCCAAAAAATCTCGTTTCTGAAAAGTGTCAGGGAGAGAATTGTCCCCATCCGGTTTCCCAAGCCGGATGGGGACAAGCCCCATCCCTACTGTTGAAAGGGGAAGGGGAGTGGAGCACGATATATTTAACCAATGCACACTCGCGCGGAGTATGCATTGGTTAACAGGACAGGATTAGCTAATAGCGATTTCCGCTGGCTGGTCCTCCCACCGATCCCCCCATGGGCATGCCGGGTACGCTCCCGTTGGGGATGCCGGCGTTACTCCCTCTTCCCAGTACCGGCACGCCTGGCATCCCCTGCATACCAGGGGCGCCAGCAACATTCGTCGCGCAATAGGGACAGAAGCTCCAGCGCAGCTCTAGCAGGCGCTCGCATTTGGGGCAGGGACGCTTGAGCTTCTGACTGCAGGAGGGACAGACCTGGAAGTCCGATTCGATGCGGGCATGGCAGTTGCTGCACGTCTGGCGCTCGGTCATCTCGGCCAGGAGAGACTCTTCCTCCAACTGGCGCTCGTAGATCTCGGCCAGGGTCTGACGCGGACGCAGAATCATATAAATGAATAGTCCAACAATGGGGAAGACGGTCACCAGCACCGTGGCCAGCACCTGCGAGACAAAGTCTTGTGTCCGCGAACGAATATCGCGGAATGTCCATATCACCAGGCTTAGCCAGAAAATGACCAGAAACGCAACCGTACAACCTATAAGAGGTCCGATAAGCCCTTGTAAGGCCTGTAAACCTCCCGTCGTAGTTGTCGTTGTCGTCGGGCCAGGGGCCGCCAAAATAGATGCTAATACACTCACAGGATAATCGCCCCTTTCAGCACAATAATCAGGGTACTAAATTTAAACGAGCAATACATTATGCCCACTCTCTTTTTAGACTACATTCACTGATTCACAACGTATCACTAAGCAATAAGACGACAGCGTAGGACTATATGTTAGCGCTACAAGAACTACCCACCTGGCACCATCATCATTTCATACCTCCTTGCATTCAAATGAGTGCGAAGCACGAGCTGCTTCTGCTCAGTCGGATGACGCGAAGCGTAGCCACGACAGTGGCGTTTCCGACTGCATTAGGATCGGTGAGAATGCAGCGTTTTTGAATGCAGTCTGGTATCATACAAAAACGAGTGTCATTATAGCTCCGCCACGTATACTTACTTTTACTGATCCATCCTCTATAGAAAGAAATGATGACTCCTCCACGAGATATGCCTCTAATAAGTTTGCCATATGTACTTGCGTAAACGCAAATCGCGGGAAAATTTTCGCGTGAACGTCATGATCCGTCGGATTATAGACGCGCACAACTACTCCCCGTCCATCGTTGCTCCGCTTCAGCGCGCTCAACACCAGGACGCCGGGTTCGACGGCGATGAGCGAAGTGCACGCGGGCAGTTCTCCATTATGTTGATCCGTCACGACCACCCGTGTGGCGATCGGCGTGTTGAAAGCCTGGGCTTCGCGCAGTACCAGAGCGTCGTCCGCCTCCCAGGTGCCGCGATGGGGTACCAGCGCGTAATCGAACTCGTGATGGCCGAGGCATTGCGCCTCCGGCGTCTGCTCCACTGGTCCGGCGTGTCCGTGACGTGTGGGCAGGTCGCCGCGCGAGAGCCATTCCACACAGCGCAGTAATGTCACCGCTACGGCCTGTTTTCCCGTCTGTGCAGCTCCCGTGGTGGACTGATCGTCAATGTGCACGACTTCGCACTCAGGCAGACCACGGTTCAGTATGGCTAAACCGATCTCTCCATTGCTGGCATCGACGAAGCGCTTCTGCGGGAAAAGATTCACCGGCGCCTCGATCCACTCCGCCTCGTCTGCCGGAAGCGGCTGAGCCACCGGGCGCATACGCACCTCGAAAGTTCCTTCAGTGGCTACTTGCTCCATGCTATACGATACCGGAAAGGCCACGCGCAATCTGTGGTCCTTTGCCCTGTTCTCCACGTACGTATGAATGTCGATCCGCCGCACGCCCGGCGTCAACGAGATGTCGCTAACGATAGGGCAGATGGTTGTGCGCGTGCTTCGTTCCGCGCGACTCGTAGCGCACGCGACGGGCAAAGACCAGCGCCCACTGACACGCAGCCTGGCGCCCACTGGACCCGTGTTGACCAGTTCGACCTTCGGCGGCTCCAACGGCTCGCTAATCAGCGTATCGCGTTCGGGCGGGCAGTAAGTGTACAGGTCGCCAATATCCCCCTCATCTATAAAACGATTGAGGCCCGTAAAAACCACATTTGTTTGCTTATCCGTGACATTCAGCGTACCATCCTGTGCATTGACCTCGATGCGATAGAATTCGTTCTCGATACTGTTCGCCTGGGGCGCTGCCAGTTGAGCGGGGAGAGAATGTCCCTCGCCCTTCAAGCCGCGCGGATAGAGCCAGAAGGTCTTCATCCCACACGCGGGCAGATCGGCGGCGATAAAATCAATGGTCTCGCGGGCCTGGTCGACCAGCGTCACTTCTAGCGTGTGAATGTCTTCACGGTCCAGGAAGGACAGCACCTGCTGTACGGAGCTATGAACCTCCTGCTCATTGATGCTGACGCGTCCTTTGGGGGCAACCATGATCTCGATATAGACGACGCCCGGCTGGGGTGTGTGGTGCCCGTGATGAATAGGCGAGTCGCTGTAGTTCTCGATGTAGACGCGCGAGATGACGTGCGTATCGGTCCCCTGGCTCAGGGCTGTCATAATCATCGACTCGGCCATCTGCACCAGTTGCGCGGGCGATGTCGCACCAGCCAGGACAACGGCGGCGGAGAGCATCTCGCGCGCGATCGGCATGGAGCCTATCTCCTGCCGCCAGCGATTGGTGACGCGATACGGCATGTGCGTCCCCCGCTCATCGACGATGACGGCGTTATGCAGCGAACCGGGCAGTTGCGCCACCGTCTGCACCGCCGCCGTGCGCGGGCCGGGAGCGAGGTTGAAGACGACCAGGGGGACAGGCTCGTACGTGGTGTGCGGGGCCGTTGCAAAGGGAGCACGCGTATCGCTTGCCTGCACGATCTGCTGCATGGCCTGGGCGATGATGCTCTCGCTGATCTGCTGGCTCTGGGCAAAACGTACGGCATTCTCACGGTGCACCTGGTCTATGCTACAGCCACAGATGCTGTCATGTGGGTGATTCTGCAGCAGGTACTTCCAGGCCATCCTGATCAGGCCATCGGGATGGGCATAACCCAGCTTCGTCGCCCACAGCGTCAACGGTTCCACCCAGCGCTCAAGCAGGTGTTCGGTAGTCGCATTCTGCTGCTTGATCCACGTGCGCGCTGAAAGTACTGAAGGCAACAGGGGAGCATACTGGCTACTGCGCATCTCGCCATGTAGAGTAGCGAGATGCGTATTTTGTTGGCGCACGCGTTCGATATAAGCGGGCAACGTTCCCATCTCGACATGAATGGACGTGTAATGCCTTGCGTTCCCATCCACCTGACCTCTGGCAGCACTATTTACGGAATGCGTAAGGATTTTCTCGTGCTCAGGATCAATATGGGCGAGCAGGCGATTCGCCGCTTCAATCACGGCTGGAAGTCCGTCCTGCGGCTCCTGGTGGTCGGTGCCGTTCATAAAGAGCAGGGTATCAGTTGTAGCCAGAGGGAGGATATTGGAAGCTAACAGTTCGACGCGCGCGACAAACTCCTCCGGATTAAGTGGTAAGAAGCGTGCGTTCGAATAGCCAACGGGATCAGCCAGGTAGACAACCAGGACTTTCGTTCCATCGGGAGCGGCCCAATAGAATTCGCTGGCAGGCGCCTCCGCACCGACGCCGCGCCAGAAGACGGCGCTGTCGATGCCGACGCCTTGCAGAATCTGTGGGAGTTGGGCGATATGTCCAAAGACGTCGGGGACATAGCCCACACGCATAGATCCACCGAACTCTGCAGCGCGCTGCAGCCCTACCTGCAGATTGCGGATCAGCGCCTCGCCGCTGACCAGGAACTCATCTGGCTGCAGATACCAGGGGCCTACCAGGATACGACCCGCGCCGATATAGCGCTTCAGACGCTCCTCCTGCTCAGGCTGCACCTCCAGATAGTCGTCGAGAACGATGGTCTGACCATCAAGCATAAAGCAGGTAAAGCTATCGTCATGATCTAAAATATCGAGTAACTTATCGATAGTTTTTATCAGGCGGATACGAAATTGTTGGAAGGTCTGATACCACTCGCGATCCCAGTGGGTATGCGGAACGATAAGAATGTTGAGTTGCTCAGCCATAATACTCCTCGTGCGACAAGAGGCTTACGCGCTACCTGGCGGCAAGCTATACTTTGTTCTGTTTATTTCTATCACCCTGCCAGACGTACAGAAGCAGGCGCGAGCTTTTACGCTGCTTGCGAGGCCCATTATGCGGTGAAATTCATTATATCTGATAGGAGAATGGCATAGCAACCGTAGCACTAACAGAGACATGCAAATGTTCTGGCAGGAGCGATTGACCTCCTGCCGGTGTTGGGCCGTCGAACGTTTGACAAAAATGTTGGGTGGCCCGATCCCCTGTCCTGATGGGAACATTTCGGTGTCACATTCTTCTCACAATTCTAATGTAGTTCCTAAAAACAGGACTATTTTCTCATACTTTGGCTGTTTTTTAGATGATACTATAACATTGTGGCTAGTTGTATTTTTGCGTTTCAACGTGTAGCAAAAGCAAAAATAGAACTTGTGCTGAAGTGAGCACTATGCTACAATTGCAAAACATTTGTCACCCTGCCTGAAGGAGGTCGCCCATGGCGAGTGGTAGCTACGCGAAGCAGAAACCACGCAAGCCTATCGAAGCTCAGACTCGTTCTGTTATTCCCCAACGCGCAACGCGTCAACTATCGGAGATAGTGGCTGAGGAGGAGGAAACCGAACCAAGCGTATTTCAATCGCGTCTTTCACGCGCCCTGCAACCTGCGCGTACAACGGAGAAGATCAATGTGTCGTTCAAGCCCAGGAAGGTCGTCGACGAGTTCGCCCCCCATCCGCTGGCACGGCACAAGGTATGGCTCAATCCCATTGTTATCTGTATGGTGGTTGGCGCAGTCTCCGTGGCGGTCCTGCTCTCAGCTGGCATGGCCCAGCGTTCTGGCGAACCGCAACTGGTCGACTATACGGGCGGAAAGGTGTACAACGTCCAGGTCGGCGGCAATAGTCTCGCGGGTACCTGGCAGTCAAACAAGGCAATACCACCCTCGGTACCCATTCCATCGCAGAGCGGCCCCTATTCGGTCCTGGGCAAACCTTCTATCAGCGCCGCCTTTATCAACCAGGTGCTCGCCAGCTACAACTCGCCCGCTGCGGGAAAGGGGCAGGCCCTTTACAACCTGGGTGTGCAGTATGGCATCGATCCGGCTTTCGCCCTGGCCTTTTTCCTGCACGAAAGTACTTTCGGCCTCGCTGGCGAGGCGCGTCAGAGCCTATCGCTGGGCAATCTGCGCTGCATTCCGAACGCCAAATGCCAGGATGGGTACGCGTGGTTCAATAGCTGGGAAGATGGTTTCAAGGCGTGGTACGAGCTGATCCGCAACCTCTACGTGGCACAGTGGGGACTCACTACCGTCGATAAAATTATTCCTACCTACGCGCCTGCCGCCGATAACAACAACGAGGCCGCCTATATCGCCTCGGTTAAGCACGCGCTCGATACCTGGCACTCGGGCGTTCTCAGACCTTAAACGGTTGGGAGCAGTCCTTGCTCTAACGCCCGGCTCAACGCTTCGGTGCGACCGGAGACGTTTAGCTTTTGATAGATATTTGCCAGGTGAAAGTTCACTGTCCGCTCGCTTACAAACAGGCGAGCGGCGATCTCTTTGTTGCGCATACCACGGGCCAGCAGTCGCAGCACTTCCAGTTCGCGCGCCGTCAGCGATTCGTAGGGCGCGTTACCGCGCTTGCCGAAGCGCGAGAGCAGTTTGCCGGCCAATTGAGGCTGGATCAAGACTTCGCCGCGCGCAACGGTACGCACGGCCTGCGCCAGTTCGTCGGGGGCGATGTCCTTCAAGACGTAGCCATCCGCACCTGCCCGCAGCGTTTCGTACAGGTACTCCTCGCGGTCCAGCGTCGAGAACAGCAGGACGTGGGTATCGAGGTTCAGTTGCTTGATCTGGCGCAGCGCCTCCAGGCTCTGCCCATTGGGAAGCTGGGCATCCATGAGCACGACCTGCGGCCCCAGCTCCAGCGTCTCACTCACCGCCTGCACGCCGTCCGCCGCCTGGCCCACGACCTGCAAGCCCGCGTACGACTCCAATAGCCGGTGCAGCCCGGCGCGCATGACTGATTGACCATCGACAACGAGGATGCGCACAACCTCATCGCTTGCGGGCGCGACGACGGGAAGGTTTTCAGCAGGCAACGGAAGATCTACAGGAGCAGATGTACTGTGCGTATGGAGCGCATAGGGGATATGGGCTAGAACACGTGTGCCGCGCTCGCCCACAGAAGTGATTTCAAGCGTGCCGCCATATTGTGCAATCCGATTGCGCAGATCCGTTACGAGCGGGACGGACATTACCGCCAGCGGTTCCGCGAATGGCGGCGCGGAGAGATCGGCGCCAGTTTCCTCGCCGGGAGGAGGCTGAAGATTGGGATTGATGCCGTCGTCTTCGATGCTCATCTGCACGTCGTCCGGTCCATAGTTGAGCACGAGACGGAGCCTGCGCACGCCACTGTGCCGCTGCACCTGGTACAGCGCCTCGCGCGCAACCGAGTAGAGCGTGCGTTCGGCGGCAGCAGGAAGGGCATGCTCTCTGGGCCGCCCGTCGTCATCGACGCCCGAAAACGAGACGCGACTGGAGACGCCGAGCATCTCCGCCGTCTCTTCGACGAGGCGAGACAGCGCCTCAGCAAGCGTACTGCCAACTAATTCAGCCGGAGGCGCATCGTCGAGCGTGGCATGCACGACGTAGAGCGCCTCGCGTGCCATGCGTTCAAGCAGCCTCAATCCATCGCGTACAGCGTAGGTATCGATATTCGTCTCCGACGTTTCGTCGCCCACTACCGTCTGTAGCGCGTTTACTTGTATCAACATCGCGCTGAGCACCTGCAAAAGCTGCTCGTCAGCGCTATCAGGTAGAGCGCTCTGCATTCTGTGTCTCTCCACTCAGTGCAAGTTTGCCATTCGGCGCGGTGTCGATCTCAACGGTATCTCCATCGCGCACGGTTCCATCCAGTATAGCACGTGCGATACGGTTTTCGACCTCTTTCTGGATGACGCGCTTGAGGGGGCGCGCGCCGAACTGTGGATCGTAGCCCTCGCTCGCCAGCAGATCCCTGGCGGCCTCACTGAGCTTTACCGTGATGTGGCGCTCGGTCAGCCGTTGACGCAGGCGATTGAGCTGGATATCGACGATATGCTTCATCTGCTCGCGACCGATCTGGTGGAAGATGATCACCTCGTCGATGCGGTTGATGAACTCGGGACGGAAGCCCTCCTCGCGCAGCCTCTGCCGGACTGTGCGCTGGATCTCCTCCTCCTCCAAACCGTCGTATTCATGCAGCCACAGGTTGCCAACGTTGCTGGTCATGATGATCACGGTATTCTTGAAATCGACCGTGCGACCCTGGCCGTCGGTGAGACGCCCGTCATCAAGCAGTTGTAGCAAGACGTTGAAGACGTCCGGCGCGGCCTTCTCGATCTCGTCGAGCAGCACAACGCTGTAGGGATGGCGTCGCACAGCCTGGGTCAATTGGCCGCCCTCTTCGTATCCGACGTAGCCGGGAGGCGCACCGATGAGGCGCGAAACACTGTGCTTCTCCATATACTCCGACATGTCGATACGCACCAGCGCCTGCTCATCGTCGAAGAGGAACTGCGCCAGGGCACGCGCCAGCTCCGTTTTACCGACGCCTGTTGGTCCCAGGAAGAGGAAGCTGGCGAGCGGTCGGTTGGGATCTTGCAGGCCCGCGCGCGAACGGCGGATCGCATCCGAGACAATCTCCAGAGCTGTTTCCTGTCCAACCACGCGCTCGCGAAGGCGATCCTCCATCGTGAGCAGCTTCTGCACCTCGGCCTCCATGAGCTTCGAGACGGGGATATGCGTCCACTTCGCAACGATCTCGGCGATATCCTCGGCGTCTACCTCTTCTTTGAGCATGCGTGCGCTGCGCAGGTGCGCAAGCTTCTCCTCCATCTCTTTGATGCGCTGCTCAAGCACCTTGATGGTACCGTAGCTCAGGCGCGCCATCGCTTCGTAATCGTACGCGCGCTCGGCCTGCTCGTAAGCGACCTGCGCCTCCTCCAACTGCTTCTTCAGGGCGCGCATCTCTTCGACGGGCTCGCGTTCGCTCTCCAGTAGCATGCGCATGGTGTGCAACTGCTCGTTCAAGTTGGCAATCTCGCGCTCGACCCGCTCACGCCGCTCGCGGCTGGCGGAGTCGGTTTCCTTCTTCAATGCCTCCTGTTCGACCTGCAACTGGCGGATGCGCCGTTCCAGCGCGTCGATCTCGCTCGGCGTGCTATCCAGTTCCACGCGACGATGACTGGCGGCCTCATCCACCAGATCGATCGCTTTATCGGGCAGGAAACGATCGGTGATGTAGCGATTGGAGAGGACGGCGGCGGCAACCAGGGCGCTATCCTGGATACGTACGCCGTGGTGAATCTCATAGCGCGGCTTCAGTCCGCGCAGGATGCTGATAGTATCTTCGACCGTTGGCTGCTCGACCATAACAGGCTGGAAGCGGCGTTCCAGCGCGGCGTCTTTCTCGATATGCTTGCGGTACTCGTCGAGCGTTGTCGCGCCTATGCAGTGCAGCTCGCCGCGCGCCAGCATCGGCTTCAGCATGTTTGACGCGTCCATCGCGCCCTCGGCGGCTCCAGCACCTACCAGCGTATGCAGCTCGTCGATAAACAGGATGATGCCGCCCTCTGAACCCGTTACCTCTTTCAAGACTGCTTTGAGGCGCTCCTCGAACTCGCCGCGAAATTTAGCACCCGCGACAAGCGCCCCTAGATCGAGCGTCACTACCTGCTTATCGGCCAGCGTTTTGGGAATATCGCCACGCACGATACGCTGCGCCAGGCCCTCCACGATCGCCGTCTTACCGACGCCCGGCTCGCCGATCAGCACCGGGTTGTTCTTAGTGCGACGGCTCAAAACCTGGATGACGCGGCGAATCTCTTCATCGCGCCCGATGACTGGATCGAGTTTGCCCTGGCGCGCCAGTTCCGTCAGGTTGCGCCCATATTTCTCCAGTGCCTGGTATTTTCCCTCGGGGGCCTGATCGGTCACACGCTGCGAGCCGCGAATAGTCGTCAGCGCCTTCAGAACCTGTTCGCGCGAAAGCCCCGCTGATAACAATATACGCTGCGCCGGACTCTCGACTTGAAACATCGCCAGGAAGAGATGCTCGACGCTCAGGTACTCGTCCTTAAAATTGTTCATCTCGTTCCATGCATCTTCCAGCACCTTGCGCAGGCGCGGCGAGATGCTCGGCTCGCTTCCCCCATATACCCGAGGCATACGCTCGATCTCATTTTCGACCAGGCGTTGTACAGTCTGTGGACTGCCCCCCGCCTTCTGAATCGTCTGTTGTACTACACCGCCCTCCTGCTCCAGAAGAGCATCCAACAGGTGTTCAACCTCTATCTGACCATGATTATGCTTCTG
>DAOTTD010000287.1:0-62488 GCA_034438015.1 Ktedonobacteraceae bacterium
GGCTCGGACCCATGGACCGGCCTCCTACACCATGATGCTGGGGTGCCTGTGCGAGGCCGGTCGTTCCTTTGACGCGGGGAGTCTGCTTCCTCAATCACTGCCACATCAGCGAGCCTGCGGGAGAACCCAGGTATGGTACAATTGGAAGTAGAGCTATTCGGTTCAGGAATGTAGTGCTACTCACCCATCAGGCGGAGCGGTGGTGGACATGCCTCACCTTCCTGTCTTCTGATACTACCTTGGAACACTGCTGACACGCAGTGTAGCTGCGCAGCAGTGTTGCAGTGATGACTATCAAGATAGAGTAAGTATAGGTGAAGGCGAGGCCTTACACATCTGGCCAACGATGTATTTTGTGTACAACTTTGGTAAGCGCACAAACCGCTTACCAAAGGAGGCGCCGATGGCGATTCGCATCTTGCTCGTGGACGACCATATCGTCGTGCGCAAAGGGCTACGCACATTTCTCTCGTATGACCCGGAATTGGAAGTTGTCGGTGAGGCAGCAGATGGGGCTGAGGCTCTGACCCTGGCGAAAAAGATCAGACCCGATGTGGTGCTCATGGATCTACTGATGCCGGGCACGGATGGTATTGCCGCCACCGCTGCGATCCGGCGCGAACTCCCTGATACCGAGGTGTTGGCCCTGACCAGTGTGCTTGAAGATGCTTCGGTGGTGGGGGCGGTACGTGCAGGAGCCATTGGCTATCTGCTCAAGGATACCCAGGCCGAGGCGTTGTGCCAGGCCATCAAAGCTGCCGCTGCCGGGCAGGTGCAGTTGACGCCCAAAGCCGCGGCACGCCTGATGCAGGCGATCAGTGCGCCAGACAGCCCCGAGGCTCTCACTGAGCGTGAGACCGACGTGCTACGGCTACTTGCTCAAGGATACTCCAATAAGCATATCGCTCACACCTTGAACAATACCGAGAAGACTATTAAGACGCATGTGAGCAGGATTCTCTCGAAACTAGGGGTGCAGAGCCGCACCCAGGCCACCCTCTACGCGATCCGCATTGGCCTGGTATCGCCCACTTCGGCAGAGCAACCTGAGTAGCCTTTCAGGAGGACAACAATGAACCATTCTCCTGCCTCTTCTCACTTTGCCGAACGCCTCGAGCCGCGAAACGAGGCAGAAACGCGCTTATATGGATATTGGTTAGTGCTTGCGCGGCTTGTGTGTTTGACCTTGTGTGTGGTGTCGGTGGGATTCTATGTTGCCAGCGTCCTATCGTACATTGCGAATCACTACTGTATGGTCGCAACTGCTGCCTGCCATGCCTATGGACCTATCATCGTGCGAACCTTTTATGGACCCAGCCTTTCCAAAGACTTCTTTGGTATCTACACTATCGTTCGTGACAGTATTTTTTCCCTTGTGTATTGGCTGGTTGCGGCCTTCCTCCTCTGGCGCAAGTCGGACGACCGTGTAGCACTCCTCGCGGCTCTCTCAATGGGCATCTTTCCCGTTGTATTCAATAATGGCTTCACGAGCACACTTCCCTCGCCCTGGTCGTTTCTAGCTCATATTCTCAGCTTTCTCGGCTTCTCCTGCGTCGGCCCCTTCTTTTACGTGTTTCCCAGTGGACACTTTGTCCCTGGCTGGATACGCTGGGTTTTCGCCGTGACGTTTCTCTATGGCGCATTCAATACCCTCTTTCCTTTCGCATCTTTTAACCCGTTCTATACCCACCCGGTGCTGAATGGCGTGATCTTTATAGGTCAAATTGCCAGTACGGTTATCGTGCAGATCTATCGCTACCGACGAGTGTCCAGCCCTGCCCAACGTCAGCAAACCAAATGGGTGGTCTATGGCATGTCTATTGGCTGGGGAGGATATCTGGCACTACTGACCCTCTCTCTTTTCTTTCCCGCTCTCTACCAGGCGAACCCGCTTGTCAATGTGATTGCTGGTATTGCCCTCTACGGTTTCATCCTTCTTATCCCGTTTTTTATTGGCATTGCGGTTGTGCGTTCCCGATTGTGGGATATCGATCTCATCATCAACCGCACCTTAGTCTATGGCCTTCTGACTATCTGCGTCTTTGGGGTGTATGTGTTGGTGGTGGGCTATCTGGGTGCGCTCTTTGGGACGAGCGGGAATCTGCTGATCTCACTGATTGCAACTGGATTGGTGGCGGTGCTGTTCCAACCCGTGCGGGCCTGGGTGCAGCGTAGTGTGAACCGCCTGCTCTACGGTCAACGTGACGAACCCTATGCCGTCATCACTCACTTGAGCCAGCGATTAGAGGCGACACTGGCTCCCGATGCTGTGTTATCCACCATTGTTGAGACCGTAGCCCAGACTCTCAAGTTACCATATGTCGCTATTCTTTTAAAACAAGAGAACACATTTCAGCTTTCGGCGAGCGCAGGCGAACTCGCTGGAGAGCCGCTGGTCTTGCCATTGGTCTACCAGAAAGACGCCATCGGACAGTTGCATCTGGCCCCACGCTCCCCTGGGGAACCCTTCTCGGCTGCTGATCGGCGGTTGCTAGACGAACTGGCTCGTCAGGCAGGGTTGGCAGCCCATGCCGTACAATTGACCGCGGACCTGCAACGTTCCTACGAGCACCTGGAGCAGCGGGTAACAGAGCGCACCCGCGAACTCGCCTCGCTGCTGGAAATCTCCGCAACCGTCGCCTCGACGCTACAACTCAAGCCGTTGTTAGGGCTGATTCTTGATGAACTCAAGCGCGTCATCGATTATACCGGGTCCTCAATCTTAATCGTAGAAGGGGAGGAGCTCGTGTTCCTTGACCACCGTGGACCCGTCCCACAAGAGCAGCTGGCGCAGCTGCGCTTTCCCCTTCAGCAGCTTGGGCAGATTTGGCAGACCATTGCCTCTCGTGAATCGCTCCTCATTCCTGATGTGCGTGAGCAAACGCCAATGGCGCACGCCTTACGTGCAGCGGTGGGGGATCTCCTCGCCACCACCTTTCACTATGTTTGTAGCTGGGTAGCTGTCCCGCTTGTCCTGCGAGATCAGGTGATGGGTATGTTGGTGCTCACATCAAGCGACGCGCAGGCGTTTAGCGAGCACCATACGACGCTGGCTCTAGCGATTGCGAATCAGGCGGCCATTGCGATTGAAAATGCGCGGCTGTACGCCCAAGCACAAGAACTAGCGGCAGTGGAGGAGCGGCAGAAGTTAGCGCGGGAACTACACGATTCAGTCTCGCAAGCCCTCTATGGCATCGCACTCGGCCTGCATACTGCTCGTATTCAACTGGAGCGCGATCAAGAGAAACTGCCCGCATCGCTCGCCGATCTGCTCTCGTTAGCGGAGGCAGCCCTGGCCGAGATGCGTGCCCTGATCTTCGAACTGCGTCCCGAATCGCTGGAACGCGAGGGACTGGTCGCCGCGCTTGCCAAGCAGGCTGCCGCCGTGCAAGCCCGTCATGACCTGCTTGTTCAAGCGGAGCTATGCGAGGAACCGCCCCTCTCGCTCAAGGTCAAACAGGAACTCTACCGCATCGCGCAGGAAGCCTTGCACAACACCGTCAAACATGCCCATGCCAACAAGATAAACTTGATCCTGCACCAGACTGCCAGCGTGGTCATCCTGGAGGTAGGAGATGATGGGGTCGGGTTTGATCCGACAGGCACCTTTCCGGGCCATCTCGGTCTGCGCTCGATGCAGGAGCGTGTCAGCCACCTGGGTGGAAGGCTTCGGATCGAGAGTGCTCCAGGGCAAGGAACTCACCTGCTCGTCCTGGTTCCATTGGGGACGCCGGATGGGGGATGAGCCGGGCGATTTGCTGAGCATGTGAGGAGAGAGTGCAGCCTATCTCATCTCTCAATCATCCCAAGAGCAAACCGTGTCGCACTTCTTTCCTTCATAGCAACAGGATAGCTTCTCTCACCCAGAGTCTATGATGAGCTTGAATGCCTGGCTCTTCTCAACAACAGTACGATTTCTCCTGAGTATATCTTATCACCCGAATAATTTCAAAATCTACACATCAGTGATGGAAGGGGGCAAATATTGCGACAACAATAGCCAGGGCCAGCACCACGCCGAACTGCAGATGCAGCATGGCCGTACGTTTGATACCAACGATAAAGGCTTTGCGTTCAGTGGCATTGAACACGGAGCGCACATTGCTGAAGGCCAGCGGAAAGGTGAGCCAGACGGCCAGGCTGTACAGGGGCAGGAGGCCGAGAATGACGAAGAGCGTCAGGGCGACATAGCTGCCGATGAGCAGGAAAGCATGGAAGCGCTGGCCGAATCTCAGGCCGAAGCGCACGGGCAGGGTTCGCTTCGCCACAGCCAGGTCATCCTGGTAGTCGCGCACATTGTTCATGTTCAGGATGGCCGTGACCAGGAAGCCGACGGGGATGCTGGCGGCAAAGGCAGCCCAGGACCAGTGGGGGATCTGCACATAATAGGAACCCCACGTCATCAGAAAGCCCATTGCAATAAAGACCAGGATATCACCCAATCCGCGACTGGAGAACTTGAACGGGCGGGCACTGTAGAAGTAGGCAATGACCATACCGGCGAGTCCAAATAGGATGATAACGGGTCCGATGGTAAAAATGAGGTACAGGCCGAGCAGGGCGGCGATAACGAAACAGGCGATGCCGCCGCCAAGCACCTGGCCGGCGGTCATCTCCTCGCGAAAGATTACCGTCATAGCGCCAAGCGAGCCAGCGTGATCGAGGCCATAGCGGTAGTCGAAGTATTCGTTGAAGTAGTTCGTACCGATCTGCAGAAACAGGCACGAGAAGAACGTGACCAGGAAGGTAACAGGATGGAATGTGCCCGCGTAGGCCGCGATGGCCGTCCCGACGATCACTGGACTGATGGTAGCCGTGAGTGTAAAGGGGCGGCTCGTCTTGAGCCATATCTTCCAGGTGGCCGTTTGCGCAGTCGGTGCAGTGGGTGTCTGAATATCACTCATCCCAGATAATGCCTCTCCATAACATAGATACGTTTCATAGCCATTTGCTCTTTATAGTAAAGATAGTAGGGCGTTTGATGGAAAATGTCAAAGGGATTGTAAAATAAAGAGATAGCTTGCTACTCGCTGCGGGCGGAAACGGACGAGCGCAGGTGAGCGCGCTCAAGAATCGACGTAGCCTGCTCAAGGAACGTCCAGAAGAAGTCGATACGCGAATTGGAGCGAGACTGCTCCTGTGTCCCTCTGAACCCTCAGCGCCTTCGGCGCTTCGCAGGAGTCAGAACAGAGGGTACTGAAGAGTTACGCTTAGCCATTATTTAGAGGATCAGTACTATTTTCTTTGCTTCGAAGTGCGGTGATTGCCCATACTTTGTATACTCGCTATACTGGCCTCAGAAGTATGTCTTTCCATTGGGGGAAAGGAAAGAAACATTTGAATATTCTACAACTCAAACATAGACAGTTTGAACGCAGGTGGTACTCTGACACAGGCAACAGGAGGCTGATACTGGCCGGAGTGTTTCTGCTTCTGGCCTTGCTGCTTTCAAGTGGCAACTCCGGCGCCCAGATAACGACCTCTAGAGGGAACGCATTGTACCACGTACAGGCGCGTGTGCGACTGCGGCGAACGGAGCCGGCGCAGCAAATGACGCAGATCGCTTCTCAGGCCGATAATTTGCTTTCACATGAGGCATCTCAGCAGCAGTTCAGCGGAACGGTGCTGATCGCTCGCAATGGGCAGGTGCTGCTGGACAAAGGGTATAGTATGGCGAACTGGAGTCCGCAGATACCCAATACGCCGGACACACGATTCTATCTCGGTTCCACGAGCAAGCAATTTACCGCGATGGCGATTCTACTACTTCAGCAGCAGGGGAAGCTGCATATACAGAATTCTATCTGTGCGGCTATCTCGCCCTGCCCTTCGGAGTGGCATTCCGTTACGCTGCACGATATTTTGACGCACACCTCGGGCATTCAAGACCTGGATGACTCAAGCCTGTTGGGCACATCGCCGCAGGACTGGATCGAAAGCTACAAGGGCATTCCGCTCGCCTTCACGCCTGGCAGCCAGTTCAGCTATTGCAGCATCTGCTACCAGATACTCGGTTATGTGGTCGAGCGGGTCTCCGGCGAGTCATACAGCGATTTTCTACAGCAGGAGATCTTTGATCCGTTGCAGATGAACGATTCGGGAACCGGCGATTCAAACTACACATCTGTGCCCAACCATGCTACTGGATACGCAGGCTGGCAGGATGTAGATGGAACCTCTGGCATGAACGTCGATCCTCAGTGGTCGTTCCTCTTCGGCTCGGGGCTTGTGTACAGCACTACAGAAGATATGTATCGCTGGGACCAGGCGCTCATGCATGGTACGCTGGTCTCGCAGGAGACATTGCATGAGGCATTCACACCCCACATCGCCTCGCAGTACGCTGAATCGAGCTATGGCTATGGATGGTTCATCGAGCAGGAAGAGGGGCACAGGTTGATCTGGCACGACGGGAAGATTCCCGGCTTCAGAACGTATAACGGCTTCTTTCCTGATAGCGGCCTTACGCTTGTTATCCTGAGCAACCTGGCTCCGGTAGATGAGATCACCCTTGCGGGCCGACTTGAAAAGATTATGCTTGCGCATACCCGATGAAGTTGCCACCTGAGATACATTATGTGGTACTCTGAGACGGAAATACTGTAACTAGCTGACACTGCAATGGGTGTCAGGTCGCCACATTGGAGCAACTTATGGAGATGAAAACCGCAATTAGCCAGGAGTATTGGCCTGCGCTGGCGTATCATGATTGGAACGAGACCTGCGAGACGTTGCATATGTGGACGCAGGTTGTGGGCAAGGTTCGGCTCGCCCTCAGCCCCTACATCAATCACTGGTGGCAGGTGCCACTCTACGTCAATGCGCGCGGGCTCACCACGTCACCCATTCCGTATAATCACCGCATCTTCGAGGTGCAGTTCGATTTCATAGATCACAACCTGCATATCCTCACCAACGAGGGCAGGAGCAAGGCGCTGCCGCTGATGCCACAGTCGGTCGCGGAGTTCTACGATGGCTTCATGACCGCCCTGGGCACGCTGGGGATACAGGTCACGATCGACACGCTGCCGGCAGAGGTACCGAACCCGATCCGCTGCGACGTAGACGACGTACACCAGGCATACGATGCCGAGTACGCGAACCGCTTCTGGCGCGTCCTGGTACAGACGGAGCTCGTTATGCAGCGCTTCCGCTCCAACTTTATCGGCAAGAACAGTCCGATTCACTTCTTCTGGGGCAGCTTCGACCTGGCGGTCACGCGCTTCTCGGGGCGGCGCGCACCCGAGCGTCCGGGCGCCGATCATATGACGCGCGAAGCGTACTCGCACGAGGTGAGTAGTTGCGGCTTCTGGCCCGGCAACTCGTCCGCTCCCGAAGCGGTTTTCTACGCTTACCAGGTGCCTGAACCGGCTGGCTTTAAGGAGGCCAACGTACATCCTGATAAGGCGTTTTACAACAAGGAGGCAGGCGAATTTCTATTGCGCTACGAGGACGTGCGTACCTCGGCCACACCGGAACATGATCTGCTGGCCTTCTTCCAGAGCACCTACGACGTCGGCGCGACGCTCGGCAACTGGGATCGCGAGAATCTGGAGAGGAAAGTTAGATAATAAGTAACTCGCCAGGACTCATCAGCGCCAAAGGCGCTTCACAAGCGTTTTTTGTGTGGGTGGCGGGCTGGCGGCCCGGGCCGCCAGCCCGCCACCCACACAAAAAACGTGCGAGCCGCGGAGCCACGAGGAGTCCAGGCAAATAAGAGTTGCAAGGCATTAACAAAGGCAGGATGCCCGCGCCCCCGATGGTTAAAGATCGAGGCCAGGCAGGCCATGCATGCCGAGCGAGAAGGAAAGCTCGCCTCCATGATGAATATCGTGCTCGATGACGTGCCAGATGACCCACTGGCGCGTCAGGCTGAATTCTCTGCCATAGCGGGTGCCGCGATAGACATACTCCAGATCGGCGAGCGTCCAGCATTGGAGGGTTTCATTTATAATGCGCCATGTCGTCTCCAGGCCGGCGACCAGTTCAGCCGCGTTGCGCATGGGCGCGCCCTCGCGGTCCCAGCCGTTGCACGCGGCAAGTTCCGCGCCGCCCTCGCCCATCAGTTGAGACCACCAGCGGGCACGGGCACCGATGATGTGCGCCACGAGATCACGGATAGTGCGCAACTTTGGCGTTGATGGTTCGCTGAAAGACAACATGGACAATAATACGCTACCATGATACAACCCCAGATGGTATTTCCCGTATATTTGATAGAGGCGAATGTTTTGAGATGTTGGTTTTTAGATATTCAGCAGCGCCAGACCTGTAAAATGGCACCTTTATTGCAAAAAGCGTTTTAAAAAAAAGATAAGCGAGAGCATATCGCTCACGATAAGAGAAAGA
Organism: Ktedonobacteraceae bacterium; assembly: GCA_034438015.1. Lineage (GTDB taxonomy): Bacteria > Chloroflexota > Ktedonobacteria > Ktedonobacterales > Ktedonobacteraceae > JACDAE01. The sequence continues at coordinate 8,350 of DAOTTD010000287.1, forward strand.
GAGCTACAAAAATGTGGAATGGATATCCACCATATAGACGAAGTGGGATACGGTTCTTCCCACACATCTTCCCGATTGCGTTTCCGTTGATCTTTCCGTTTGGTATTGGCCTGGCCTTCTGGCTCTTCCGTGCGCTACTGCCTCTACTCGGATTGCTGATTATCGCCGGGGTGATCTTCTTCATCGTTCGCCTGGTCATGCTGGGAAGCCCGCAGGCCGCGTGGGACTCGATGAGGAACACAGGCAATCAGTGGCAGCAAAGGTTTATGTCACAGCGGCAGACACCATACTACCAGCCGTCGACGCCGCCTGAGACGCCATACTATCAGCCGACTCAGCAAACCAACCAGCCACAGCAGCCATACGGACAGGGCTACCAGGCAGGAGAACAGACGCCGTACTACCAGCCGACAACGCCGCCTGAGACGCCTTATTACCAACCGAAGGCGAACAAGCCTGAAGAGATGCCGCCTATTGAGCAGTAGGGAACGTAGGGGTCCGGCTCGTCCGGGCCCTTTTATTTACTATCTATTGCGCGCGCAATGATCTCGGAGATATCCTCGATCTTCAGCTTCTCCTCGGCCTCCACACCCTTGACGCCATCCTCGAACATGGTGATGCAGAAGGGACAGGCAGCGGCCAGCACCTCAGCCTTCGTCTCCAGCGCCTCGTTGACGCGGCTCTGGTTGACGCGGGAGCCGATCTTTTCCTCCATCCAGGCGCGCCCGCCACCACCGCCGCAGCAGAAGCTCTTGTTACGATGGCGATGCATCTCGGTAACGCCATTGCTGTTGAGCACAGTGAGCACGCGGCGCGGCTCGTCGTACACATCGTTGTAGCGACCGATGTAGCAGGGATCGTGGTAGGTGAGCTTGCGCTCATCGAAGCCCTCGGGCAGCTTGAGCCGGTCTTCTTGCATCAGCCTGTCGATGAAGACGGTATGGTGCACAACCTCGTAGTTGCCGCCGAGCTGCGGGTACTCGTTCTTGATTGTGTTGAAGCAATGCGGGCAGGCGGTGATAATCGTGCGCGTCTTCGTCGCCACCGCGCCATGACCGTTCTGGGCGGAGTGGCCATTGCTCTGCTCAGCGGTATTGAAGCCGTAGCCGTTGAGCGTCTCGATATTCTGCTGCGCCTGCATCTGCCACAGGTACTCGTTGCCGATGCGGCGCGCGGGATCGCCCGTGCAGGACTCCTCGGGTCCCAGGATAGCGAAATCGACCTTTGCCGCCTGCAGAATCTTCGCCACCGCGGTCGCCACCGACTTGTTGCGCTGGTCGAACGAGCCCATACAGCCGACCCAGTACAGCACTTCGGCGTCGGGCTTCTCGCCCAGCAGCGGAATATTCAGATTGGCGGCCCACTCGGCGCGCTTATCGTTGCTAATCTCCCACGGATTGCCGTTGCGCTCGATATTGTTGAAGAGCGACGTCACCTCTGTGGGGAACTCGCTCTCCTCCATCACCAGCGAGCGGCGCATATCGACGATCTTCGGCACATGCTCGATCGAGACCGGGCAGATCTCCATGCAGGCCATACAGGTCGTGCAGGACCAGAGCGCCTCTTTCGAGATGATGCCGCCGATCATCGGTTCGTAATGGGCCTCCTCCCCTTCTTTCGTCTCGTCCGCCTTCACGCCTGCGACGCCGAGCTTGCTGTAAATGGAGTTCTCGCCCAGGATCTGCGCGCTATTGACGAAGAGGGCCTCCTTGACGCCCAGGATGATCTCTTTGGGAAAGAGCGGCTTGCCGGTATTGGTCGCCGGGCAGACAGTATTGCAGCGCCCGCACTCGGTGCAGGCATAGCCATCGAGCAACTGCTTCCAGGTGAATTGCTCGACCTTCGAGACGCCGTAGTCGTCGCGCTCCTCGATATTCTCCAGTAGTGGCAGCTCGCCTTTCGGCTTGAAGCTGCGGAAGAAGACGTTGAAGGGCGTTGCCATCAGGTGCAGGTGCTTGGAGCGTGGCAGATAGATCAGGAAGAACAGGACCGTGCTGATGTGCAGCCACCAGAAGACGCGATATCCGACAAGGCTATTATCCGCGCCAGCCGGGCTGAACAAAGGACTGAGCGCCGCGCCGATTGGCGACCACGCCTGGCCGTTGCTGGCAACGTATTCGAAGCCCTCAACGAGCACCAGCGTAATGACAACGAGCATGATCAGGCCCAGAATGATAAAACCGTCCCAGGGACCATGCAGGAAGCTGCTGAGCTGGCGGGGACGCACGATGCCGCGCCGGATGGCGAAGACGATCAGGGCAAAGAAGACCAGAACCACAAACGCGTCCAGGATGCTGGCGAAGACGTGATTGTCGCCGATGATAGGAAAGGTCCCGTTGAACGCGCCCAGGATAAGATTGAGCAAGCCGAACTGAATGACGATGAAGCCCCAGAAGGTGAAAAAGTGCGCAATGCCAGGAATGGGATCGCGCAAGACCCCGCGCTGCCCAAGCACAGTCAGGAAAAACTCGCCGAAGCGATCGTCGATATGGTCGGTGCGATCCTCGCGCCGGGCCTTTGCGAGCAGCGTAATAAGCCGACCGACGCGCAGGCCGAAAAGGACTAACGCCGCCAGAAACAAGATGACAAAGAGCGTGGTATCTAGCCAGCCCACCGTTGGACGAATGATAGGAGGGGCCATAGGATGAACCTCCGTCTAGAAAATTGACGGGCTCTCCGCTGTTTAAAAATAATGTACCGATCGCCCGTATTTTCAATTTATGATTTCTTCTGCTTCACTGCTTCAGTGAGCTTAGGCAGGATGGTGAGCACATCACCGACGACTCCGTAGTCAGCGATGGAGAAGATGGGAGCATGCTCATCTTTGTTGATGGCGACGATATATTTGGAACCCTTCATACCTGAGATGTGCTGGATGGCCCCACTGATGCCGGCGGCGATGTACAACGTCGGCTTGACCGTCTTGCCAGTCTGGCCGACCTGGTAGCTGTAGGGCAGCCAACCGGCATCGACGATGGCACGCGTGGCGCCCGGAGCGCCATTTAGCGCCTTAGCAAGCTCCTCGACAAGATGATAGTTCTCTGCCTTGCCCAGACCGCGTCCGCCACTGACAATCACGGTCGCCTCCTCCAGGGCCGGCCCCTCGCTGGCAACCTCGACGGTTTCGAGGACCTTGATACTCTGAGACGCGGCGCTGATCGAGACGTTCAACTGCTCAATTTCAGCCTGGCGTCCCTCGTAGCGCTCCACACCAAACGCCTTGGGCCGGGTCAGCACGAGCCCGGTACCGGCCTGTGGGTGGGTTGCCGTCACAACGGTCTCGCCGCCCCAGGGCACCGTCACAATGAGCTGATCACCCTCAAAGGAGAGATCGGTCGCATCGGTGATCAGGCCCAGATTGTTGCGCACATTCAGGCGCGCCGCGATATCGCGCTGGTCGTAGGTAGTGGCCAGTAGGAGCAGATCCGGCTGGTGCTCCTTGAGTAGCGCGCTCAGCGTCTCGACGGCTGGCAGGGTCAGATAGGTATCATATGTAGCGTCGGCATGGATGTAGACCTTCTCCGCGCCATACTCGCCGAGCGTTGGAGCAACCGTCGCGGCGGCGGCACCGAGCACGATCGCCTCGGCGCGACCCAGTTTCGCCGCCTTGCCCAGGATCTCTAATGATGAACGGGTCGCTGTATCGCCTTCCAGCTCAACCAGTACCCAGATGGTTTTTGACATAATTACCCTCCATAAATCTCGACATTAAAAACACTTGCTGCACCCGTTTTGTTCGTATATTCTCTTTTGCAACAGATGATCGACAGGATTGAAAAAATCTAGATCAACTGGTATCTCTGCAAGAACTCCACGATATGCTCGGCGGCGCTCCCGTCGTCCTTGATCACCTGTCCTGCCGCACGCGCCTCTGCCGACCCGATCGTCAGGACGCGCTCGCGTGCACCGGCCTCGCCGACCAGCGCGGCATCGATCCCCAGATCGGAAAGTTTCAACTGGCTGAAGGGCTTCCTTTTGGCACCCATAATGCCCTTCATTGTAGGATAGATCGCCTCGAATGAGCCGCTGGCGATCGTCACCACGGCGGGCAGAGGGGTCTCAACGGTTCTATATCCTGTAGGGGTTACACGCTTGATAACGGCTTTGGAGCCCTCGACGTTGATCTCGCGCGCGAAGGTCAACTGTGGCAGGCCCAGAAATTCCGCGATGCCGCCGGGGACCATGCCCGTGTAGCCATCGGTACTCTCAGTCGAGCAGAAAATAAGGTCCGCCCCTTCTTTCTTCAGGACAGCCGCCAGCACGCGGGCGGTACCGAGCGCGTCGGAACCAGCCAGCGCCGGATCGGTAACAAGGATCGCGCGATCGGCGCCCATCGCCAGGGCGCGGCGCATGCCTTCCTGGGCCGTCGCGGGTCCCATACTTACCGCAACCACCTCGCTGCCGCCGAGCGTATCGCGCAGCTTGATGGCGGCTGATATCGTGCTTTCATCGCCAGGATCGAGTACCAGCGTCACACCACTGCGCACCAGGCGCTTCGTATTTGGATCGAGCTTGCTAACCGTCGTATTCGGGTCCGGAACCTGTTTTATGCAGACAAAAATTTTCATTTGTACGCCTCTTTAGTTAGAATAGGACGCAGAAGTAGGGAAACTACGTCGTTTCTCTGTAGCTATCTTATTGTACCTATGCAGAAAAGAGGGTGTCAATGTAACTGGCTAACGAATGCGTCACATTGGCTCGCTGATCTATTCCTTCCCGGCGTGGCTTGAGTCTTCGTGAATCAATGGCTGACCACAATTGAAACAGTACCTGTAAGTGCGTGGACAACGCGTTCCGCACGAGGCACAGGAAAGCTCTGACTCGCCCTCAGCCTGCGGCGCTACCGTCTCTGGCGGCGCGGATGGCATATCCGAGGCAAACTCCTCTTTTAGTTCTGTTTGCTTCTCGCGAAGTACCCGTAGCGTCTCTGTCCGTACCTGCTCCAGGCTCAGGCCAGCGCTCTCTAAGACACCAGCGGCAATGCCTTCGCCTTCTCGCAGGAGTCCTAAAAGGAGATGCTCGGTGCCTACGAATTGATGGGTGAGCCGACGCGCTTCATCTACAGCAAGCTCAATCACCTTTTTCGCACGTGGAGTAAGCCCAACTTGACCGAGAACGACCCGCTCACCGCGCCCAATAATGGACTCAATGGACTGACGAACCTGGCCAATCTCAACACCCAGATTAGCAAGCACCTGAGCGGCAACGCCCTTCTCTTCGCGGAGCAACCCCAGAAGAAGATGTTCAGTGCCGATGTAGTTGTGCTTGAAGCGTACCGCCTCTTCCTGCGCCAATGTCAAAACATGGCGTGCCCGTCTGGTAAAGCGGTCGAAGCGATCTACCACGTCCGAGGGGTTTACGTGTTTTCCCAGGATCTTACCAAGCATGTGGGCGAACTGATCAAGCGGATTGCCCGAACTGGTACCTGACTCGTTTTGTGCGCGTGCAGAAATGCGCTGCCGCTGGAGGTAATCCTGCAGATCCGACGGTGCAAAGCGGTAGTCGGCACCTATACGATAGGCGGAAAGCTCGCCTTTGGTGACCAGACGGCGGATAGTTACAGGATCAACATGGAGCAACTCCGCCAGTTCCTCAGAAGTCATGAAATGTTCCATACTATCCTCTTCTCTTCAGTGCTATGAAGACTATGCATAACTATACAGACTTTAAGTAACTATTAGATAGTATGCACCACTTTTGGCAAATTTGCAAGGGGAAATGCACGTCATCCGTCCTGGCGATCCAGAGTGGGCGGGGTTGGAAGCGAATCATCTCTACGAGTAGATAAAAAATCAGCCATACCTGTATCACAATGGCGAACTATGGCCGATGATTACGGGCCTGTACGTCACAGTGCTGGCAATGCATGGACAAATAGCAGGGGTAGCGCCGCTGCTGCCGCCTCTGCACAATCGCGGCGAACACCATCACGAAACCGGCGACACATAGGGGAAGGCCGATTGCCTGACCGACGCTTCCCCACAGCAGCGCGCCACCAATCTCAAGCACCACGCCAATGACGAAGAGCAGGGTGATCGCCAGGTTTGAACCCTCGAACCTGGTGCGGATCTCCTGGCGACCAAAGATGGGGGCCGGCGTGGTTTCTACTTGCTCTGACTCGCCTTCAAATATCGGCCCAGGCTCCTGGACATAAGTCTCGATGGCGGAGCGCAGTTCGGCGTACAACTGCTCGATCTTCTGGCGCGGGGCGCGGATGTAGATCTTGCGCTGGTCCGCGCTCACCATCAGTTCGCGGAAGATCGGCTCGAAGCTCCTCTCGCGCAGCGAGACGTTGCGGATCTGCCCCAGGGGAAGCGCGTCCAGAAAGAGACGTTCGCGTGGAAAGCTCACACGGTAGTAACCGAGCAGGCGTTGATTCGTGATGATCACATCGCAGGGGGCGCCGCGCTTCTCCCGGCTATGATCCCAGATCGCGGGGAGCGCTAGCAGTGGCTGCTCGTCTGGTTGCAGGTAATCGCGCAGGCCCTTAACCTGTGTTAGAATCTTTTCGTCATCTGCCACTGTACGACCTTTCGTTTTCAATCAGCCCGGCGTATCGCAAAAGATTATAGCACAATATATCCTGTAGGGACCAGCCTCGGCGCGTCCGGGATTTATCCTTTCCTCCCCGTTCACATCTCCTGGCAGATGCGAATTGAATTATATCAAACCGCTATGCTAATATTTATTATAGGAGATATCAGTAAGAAATTTGACGCAAGCCGGGAACAATAAGGAGCGCATATGGTCGCACAGATTGAGAAGAAATCAACCAGAACGATCCCCTATATCCAGGAATATCCACTGATTGGGAGTGCATTCGCATTCATGAGAGATCGCCTGAATCTCTTTCTCCGCCTGGCACAGAGGGGCGATGTCTGCGGCATGCATTTTGGCACAAGCACTTTCGTTTTGTTCAACCGGCCCGAACATATCCACCGCATCTGCGTGGAGCTTGCCAGCGACACCGACAAGGGGCGCATCATGCACAGGGCCTTTCAACCCGTCATGAGCGATGGCCTCGGCGTCTTCATCAGCGAGGGCGAACTTCATCATCGCCAACGTAAACTGATGGCACCAGCTTTTCAACCACGCCAGATCGCCAGCTACGCCGATGTCATGGTGGAGTATACCGAAAAACTCCAACAGGAATGGAGCGATGGAGCAATCATCGACATAAATCAACAGATGACCAGGGTCACAATGAGTATTATTGGCAAGGTTTTATTCGATGCCGATGTCTTTACCGAGACGGACGAGCTGGGAGAAGCATTCACCATCATCCTGGGTTATACAACGCATCAGCTCTCCTCGCTCTTCACGCCGCCACGGAGCTGGCCCACGCCGGCCAATCGTCGCATGCTCAACGCGACCCAACTGTTGCGTAAGCGCGTCCGCCAGATGATCAACGAACGACGCGAGAGTAATATCGAGCGCAACGACTTCCTATCGATCCTGCTCAATGCCAGAGACGAGCATGGGGACAGTATGAGCGACGATCAGCTCATGGAGGAATGTCTGACGCTCTTTGCCGCCGGACACGAAACGACCGCCACCGCGCTCGCCTGGACGTGGTATCTCCTCTGCCAGCATCCCGACGTTTACCAGAAGGTTCAACAGGAGGTTGACAGTGTCCTTAAGGGGCGCGCACCGGGTTACGCCGATCTCGCCCGGCTGCCCTATTGTTTGCAGGTCTTCAAGGAGGTGATGCGTCTCTACCCGCCAGCTTATGCATTCAGCAGAGAGGCGCTGCACGATGTCGAGATTGATGGCTACCTGCTCCCCAAAGGCTACGTTGCTATAGTTGCTCCCTACACAATGCACCGCAGACCCGAGTACTTTCCCGACCCGGAGCAGTTCAATCCCGATCGTTTCACACCCGAACGAGAGAAACAGCTCCCTCGCTACGCCTATATACCCTTCGGAGCAGGACCGCGCATCTGTATAGGGAACCATTTTGCTATGATGGAGGGACACCTGTTGCTCGCTACACTCGCTCAGCGTGCGACTTTCGCCCTGCTGCCGGGACAGAGCATCGAGCCTGACCCGATCCATCATCTGACGCTGCGTCCTGGCGGACGCGTTGATGTCGTAGTCAAGAAGAGATAATAATGGTACTATTCTTGACGTATCTCTCGCTGATCATCGTGTTATCACATCGATCAAGCATTGAACAAAGGAGCGTGATATGTTTGAAGCAACATTCAGAATCGCCGCCCTCATCGAAAGTAACGAGCAAGGGCTGCACACCTTTAAAGTCTATCAACAGGGGAAACAATTCACCAAGAGTGCGTTTTTGTCCCTTGTGACAACAACGTTTCAGGACGAGGTGCACCGAACCCTCAAGGCTGGTGATACCTTGAGGGTCTTCATGCGTGCGGACCCGGCCTGGCGTGAAATCGAAAGAACACTGCGTTTTCGTGAAGACGCACAGTTTGAGGGAGACGTTATAGAGGCACCGACAGCGGACCTGCTTCCAGCGATTACGACGATGTCTGAGCAGTTCCTCCAGCGGGTGCTTCCAGGCGATGTTTTCACGATCATGTTTCGCGTGCAGCGGCTCTGATGAGGATGAAAGCACAGGCGCAAACGCTGTATTGAACTGTTAAGGGCAGTCGTACCCTCTCGCCTCCCATAATTGAGCAAAGAATAGTCGCCCATGACTCAGAATAAAGAAATCGCCGACAAGCCAGAGGATCAGCAACAGGTACCTGTAAAGAAGCGGCTGGTCAGCAAAAAAGTGACCGATCACCTGGCGAATGAACGTACGTTTCTCGCCTGGATGCGTACGGGCCTGGCAACGATCACCTTTGGCTTCGTCGTGCAACGCTTCGGATTGTTGCTCCGCCAGCTAGGAGTAAAGGCAACGCCCATCTTTTCTCTCCATTTTTCCACCGTCATTGGCGTAGGTTTAACCCTACTGGGTGTCCTTATGATGATCTTCGCCCTTGTCAGTTTCCTCCAGAACCGCCGCGCAATTGATAAAGAAGAGTTCCATCCCTATGTCGGCTTCTCTATCGTCCTGACGATTTTAGCCTGTCTGGTTGGCATCTCACTGGCGTTCTATCTTGCCTTGAATAGTTAAAAGCAAGAGCAAGCGCGGAGTACATCACACACGTGTGCTAGAATGTATCACAGCAAGAGATTCGACCGTATAGAAAGAAAACACTAACGGATATAAGGTGTAGTGATGGCTCTATTGCTTGGGTTTGAGATCGCCCTTACATTTATCCTGTTCCTGGCAAATGGCCTCTTCGCGGCCGCTGAGATCGCCATTGTCTCAGCGCGGCGCAGTCGCTTGCAGCAGCAGGTCGACGCGGGCAACAAGGGCGCAAAACAGGCGCTTGAGCTGGCCGAAAATCCTGATCGCTTCCTGGCAACTGTGCAGGTGGGTATTACGCTGATCAACACACTGGCCGCGGCATTCGGTGGAGCGACCTTTAGCGATCCGCTCGCGCGGGAGTTTGAACAGGTACCGCTGCTTAAGCCATACGCGCAGACACTCGCGCTCATCTGCGTCGTCGTGTTGGTTACCTACTTCTCCCTGGTAATAGGCGAGCTTGTGCCCAAGCGGTTGGGGTTGCAATCGGCGGAGCGCTTTGCCACACGCGTCGCCCCACTTATGGCAGGCCTGTCGGTTGCTCTGCGGCCAGCCATTGCCTTTCTGAGCGCCTCAAGCAACGTCGTCCTGCACCTGATCAGGCGAGGGAACGCCACCAGAACGCCTGTAACGGAAGAAGACATCGTCTACCTGGCGCGCGAAGGAACTGCGGGTGGGACCGTCGAGACAGGAGAAGAGGAATTTATCAATCGCGTCTTCCGTTTCACCGATCGCACGGTCGAGGCGGTGATGAAGCCACGCACAGAGATCACGGCAGTCGAGGTAGGAACTCCCCTACAGGAAGTGCTCCAGACATTTCTGGACTCCGGTTATTCGCGCCTGCCGTTGTTTGAAGGCTCGCTCGACAACATCATCGGAGTGCTCTACGCCAAGGATCTGCTGCGTATACAGGCCGGCGAAGAAGAGATTGATCTCAAGACGATAGCGCGCCCGCCGTTTTTCGTCACACAGTACCAGCACGTCGACGATCTGCTGACGACGTTCCGCCACCGGGGCGTGCACATGGCAATCGTGATCGACGAGTACAGCCAGGTGGTTGGACTCCTCACATTGGAGGATGTGCTGGAAGAGCTCGTGGGCGAGATTCAGGACGAATACGACGAACCGGAGCACAAAAACTTTGTGCAGCGCGAGGATGGGAGCTGGCTGGTCGATGCGATGGTCCCCCAGGAAGAGGTGCGCGAGAAGCTCGGTCTTCGAGAGCAGGAGTCGGACACTGGCTATAGGACGCTGGCAGGGATGGTGCTGGCGCATATGGGGCGTATCCCGAAGGTGGGGGACCGCGTCACCATCGACAATTTCGTCTTCGAGATCATCGATATGGATGGCAGGCGCATAGACAAGGTGCTGATCCGGCCCAAAGATACGGCGGGCAATGTGATGCTACATTGATAGAGCAAAGGCCAGAGTCATACCCATATATCACCTATATCACTACAACAACTACATTGCATCAGAATCCGCTTCATCCTTCGGGGCATCATCTACGTCGAACGTTCCATCATCGTTAGCGGTTACATTAAACAGCTTATCAAAACCCTCGTTATAAACAGGAGGAACCAGTCGCTTCTTCGTCGCAAAGATGGCGACATCGGGAACCCTCTCCTTGCCTGCGCGCAGCCGATTGCGGGCGAGAGACTGGCGCACTTGCGGCTCAAAATAGTAGCCAACGATGGTTGCACCATAGGTGCGACCGAGCTGGATCAGTTCAGCGCGATCGGCAAGGGTGGGATTGGTGTTATCGACGACAACGGAATGGTCGATCTGCAGCGCCTCCTCGACGAACTGGAGTTGTCTGCGGGCTGGTCGCCTGTTATTGGGCATGAGGTCTTTGCTCACAAGATCGTGCGTAGCAGCAAAGTGAGCGCGAAAGAACGTACTCTTGCCTGCCCCTTGCAGGCCAATCAAAATGATCAGGTCCATACTCAAAAATGGCACCTGGTAGAGGGTGCCATATAGTTCTCCACATAGTAGTTTAGAACATCGCTCTACGCGTCCGTAAGCAAGGCGCGGGCGATTACCAGGCGTTGAATCTGGTTGGTGCCCTCGTAGATCTGCGTGATCTTGGCATCGCGCATCATACGTTCGGCAGGGTATTCTTTCATGTACCCGTAGCCGCCCAGTACCTGGATAGCGTCGTTCGTCACCGCCATCGCGGCATCGGAGGCGAACGTCTTTGCCATTGCAGAGTACTGGCTGAAGTGCTCATCGCCGCGATCGATCATCTCCGCGACGTTGTAGACCAGCAGACGTGCGGCCTCCACCTTAATCGCCATATCGGCCAGCATAAACTGAATGCCCTGGTTCTCCGCGATCGGTTTATCGAACTGAATACGCTGTTTCGAGTAGGAGACAGCCAGGTCGAGCGCGCCCTGGGCGATACCGAGCGCCTGAGCGCCGATGCCGGGACGGGTGCGATCCAGCGTCATCATGGCAATTTTGAAGCCATCGCCCTCTTTGCCAATCAGGTTTTCAGCGGGGACCTCGCAATCCGTGAAGAGCAGCTCGGCTGTCTGCGAGCCCTTGATGCCCATCTTCTCCTCGATACGTCCGACGGAGAAGCCGGGATAGTCTCTTTCGACGATAAAGGCACTGATGCCGCGCGTCCCCTTCGCGAGGTCCGTCATCGCAAAGATCGAGTTCACCTGCGCCAGGCCACCGTTTGTAATGAAGCGCTTCGATCCATTGAGGATGTATTTATCGCCCTTGCGTACGGCAACCGTGCGCATCGCCGCCGCGTCGGAGCCGGAGCCAGCCTCGGTCAGACCGAAGGCCGCTGTCCATTCACCGCTCGCCAGGGGTGGAAAATATTTGCGCTTCTGCTCCTCGCTGCCCGCCAGTAAAATGGGAGTTGCGCCTAGCTGTTGTACGGCCAGGATGAGGGCGGTCGTCGCACAGCAGCGCGAGAGTTCCTCGATCGCGCGCACCAGCGCCTGTTCGCTCGCGCCAATGCCGCCATACTCGACGGGGAAGGGCATCGCCAGAATATCCTGTTGGGCCAGCAGTTCCTTCATATCCCAGGGAAATTCTCCCGTGTGGTCTATCTCAGCGGCGCGTGGCGCGACCCGTTCCTGCGCCAGTTCACGAATTGCATCAATGAGTGCCTGTTCATCGTCGGTGATATGAGACACAGCCATCTTGTTTGCTCCTCCTGTTCCAGATTGCCATGATATGCGTAATCCATCTATACTTCTATATAAGAAGTATAACACATCAAGCCTGTAACCTATCAGGCGGCTAAAGATAGCACAACATGGCTTCACACGGGGCCTCAGAATGATTCGTCAGGCTCGATCTTCCCTTTCACACGTCAACTATCAGCCAGTTTGTGTTATAGTTGTGATAGAAACACGCCCTCTACGGGACGGGAGTGCGGCCTCCGAATTAAGGCGGAAGTGCCCACATGGGAATATTAGCAATCAATAGCGTGTTCTCTATATCAGAACATTCCACAGCGCCTCTTAGAGTTTCCAGGCGCCTGTATTTGGGGGGAACCGCGCATGTATCCCACTAGCCAAAAGGAATTCTACGTGATATAATACCCTTAAGAATTGAGGAAACATTTTGCGAAAAGTGGGTACCCCCCACTTTTCTGCTTGCCAGAGACTTTTTTCTTTGCACTCGAACAAATTGAAGTAGTTTCACTGGACACCAGCGGGAGGACAAGGCATATGAGGAGCGAATTTCAGACTGCTATCCAACAGCTAATTGCCGAAAAAGGACTACCCCGCGACGTGGTAATGGAAACCGTGGCGAATGCCCTGCTCGCGGCCTATCGTAAGAGCTTTGGAGGCGGTGACAATGTGCGCATCGAGGTCGATAAGAACGGCGAAGTGCACGTGTGGGCAGCGAAACGTGTGGTAGCTCAGGTCAAAGAGGCGAACGAAGAGGTTTCTCTGGCAGAGGCGCAACGTATCATCCCAAACGCTGCACTTGGGCAGTTTATAGATGTAGATTCATCCTCTATCTTCGCGCGCATTCCCACGCAGACGGCCAAACAGGTTATTCTCCAGCGCATCCGTGAAGCAGAGCACGAGCACCTGTACGACCAGATCAAAAACTGGATCGGCGAAATTCGTCTCGGCACACTTACCCGCAAAGATCCTGCCCGTGGCTGGCTGCTCGATTTTGATCTCGACAAGGCCGACAAGATAGAGGGGATTATGCCCCTGAGTGAAGAGGTCCCAAGCGAGCGCTACCGGGCTGGTCAGAAGCAGCGGGTCTATGTCTACGACGTGCGGCGCGTGCAGGGACGAATGCTACAGATCCTCGTCTCGCGCACACATCGCGATCTGGTGAGGCGCCTGTTCGAGTCCGAAGTTCCAGAGATCTACGAAGGAACTATAGAGATCAAGGCCATTGCGCGCGAGCCAGGGAGCCGCTCGAAGGTTGCCGTTGTCGCCCGCCAGGAGGGCCTCGATCCTATTGGTTCGTGCGTGGGGGTGCGCGGGTCGCGCATCAACAATATCGTACGCGAACTGAACGACGAAAAAATTGACATCATCCAGTGGAGTCCTGACCAGGCGACCTTCGTCTCGAACGCGCTCAGCCCGGTGAAGCCGTTTAAGGCGGAGCTGCGCGAAGCCGATCATACGGCGGTCGTGACGGTGAACGAGAAACAGTTGTCTCTCGCCATTGGGAAAGATGGGCAGAACGCCCGGCTGGCAGCCAAGCTGACGGGCTGGCGCGTCGATGTGACGAAACCCACCGAGGGCGAACAGTTCGAGGAGCGGACGGAAGAGACACAGGAACCGGTCATGACCCACGGACGCCGCGAGCGCCCCGAGCGGACGCAGGGTGGACGACACGATCGCCACGATAACAACCCGAAACGTTCCGGGCGCGGCGGCGGTGGTGGTAGACATAATCATTCATCGTATGGGTACGATAGAGAGTAGGAGGTGTGTGTATGGCGAAGGCAGCAAACAAGCAACCAAAACGGCAGAAGCACATTCCCCTGCGCACCTGCATTTCCTGCCGGGAGACGAAGCCGAAGCGCGAGCTGCTACGCGTCGTGCACACGCCGGACGGGCATGTACAGATCGACGCAACGGGCAAGAAGTCCGGGCGCGGAGCCTATCTCTGCGCCCGGCTCTCCTGTTGGGAGAGTGCCATGAAGCGGCACCGGCTTGAGCAGGAATTTGAGGTTACGATCTCCGACGAAGACCGCGCGGAACTGGACGCCTACATCGCCACGCTCCCGAAGGACGAACTCCCAACGGTGGTGATAAAAGCCCAACCAACGCGTGCTAAAAAGGTTGCGGGCAAGCAAGCTTCGACTTGAGCATGAAAACTGCATAAAGGGCAGCTTTCACGCGAACGTATTCATATTGCAAGTCTCAGTAGAGTACGCTATACTGAGAGAAAGATTGTAGATTGTCCTTCTCCTTGTAAGGAGGGAGAGGAACTATTCAATACTGGCATCCGACCTTCGGGTTGGATGAGGATTGAAACAATGCGTCATTTTATCTCTACTCTTGATAGAGACACAGCCCCTCGTCTAAAGGGCAGTTGTAGCAAGCGAATGTTTGCGGAGCGATCAGCTATGATTAAATAAAAAAACCATAGCCACTACGCCAGAGAGCGCAGACTGAAACATGCCTGGCACTGCACCAACGAGGGTCTGTCCCCCTTTCCACTATAACGAGAGGGCGACAGACCTTTTTTATGGCTGTGAAGAGGAATTTCCATCGCCACTTGTGGCGCATCATTTGATAGAAGGGAGTCTTCTTCATGAGAGACACATCTGAATTCCCAGATGCCAACGAGCAGGCAAAAACACCGGGGACAAGAACAAGAAGCACCGCCCGCTCAAAAGCAGAGAGCACTCCAGCAGGCAGCCAGGAACAGGATCCAAGAGCAGCGACTCGGCGGCGTACAGGGCCAGGTACCAATGGAACGGCACACACGCAGAACAGCGCACCCAATTCTGCTGCACCGGCGCAGCCTGCCGCGCGCCAGAACAGCACCTCGGCGCTCCCTCAACGCAATACCAACGCGGGAACGCAGGGGACGCGGTCCGGCGGTCAGACGCAGGGGCAGCGCTCCATGGGCCAGGGACAACGTCCCTCCAGCCCACAGGCCCCTCAGCGTAGCGGCGGGCAGCCCTATCCATCCCAGCGCAACGGCCAGGTACAGGGTCAGCGTCCCGGTGGAGGTAGCAGCGTGCCAACGCAGGGAGGACGGCCTGTACAGACGTCGCGTCCCGGCGGGGGCGGACAGGGTGGGCAGAGAAGCGGCCCGCGTCCAGGAGGTCCGGCGACAGGCGGGCAGCAGGGCTATCAGGGGACAGGACAGCGACAGGCACCGAGACCTGGACAGGGGACGGGGCGTCCCGGCACCCAGGGGCGCCCTAACGGCGGGCGTCCGGGAGGACGCAACGCAGCGACGGCGCAGAGGACGCAGGAACGGCGGGCTCCGGTCGTCAAAGAGAAGCCAACCGGCCCCATCACTATTCCACCACAGATCATGGTAAAGGACATGGCCGATCTATTAAGCATCACGCCCAATGAGGCCATTCGCGGACTGATCAAACATGGTATCTTTGCCAACATTAACCAGATCGTCGACTACGATAAGGTCGCGCTGGTCGCCCAGGACCTTGGCTTCGAACCGACGCAGGGCGCAATCACCGTTGCACCCGCTTTGCAGGGCGAACGGCAGCTCTCCGCCAACGAGGTAATGATAGCGGCCCGTAACGAGGACGACAATGTCGTTATCCCGCCAGTCGTCACCATTATGGGACACGTCGACCACGGCAAGACCTCACTGCTCGACACCATTCGCGAAACAAAGGTTGCGGCGGGCGAGGCGGGCGGCATCACGCAGCATATCGGCGCTTACCAGGTTGAGGTCAACGGTAAGAAGATCACCTTCCTGGACACGCCCGGTCACGAGGCATTCACCGCCATGCGCGCGCGCGGTGCCCAGGTCACGCATATCGTCATCATCGTGATCGCAGCCGACGACGGCGTTATGCCACAGACGCGTGAAGCGATCTCGCACGCGCAGGCGGCGAAGGTCCCGATTATCATCGCGCTCAACAAGATAGATAAGGCGAACGCCAACCCCGATCGCGTCAAGCAGCAGTTGGCCGATATGGGCCTCTTGATCGAAGAGTATGGTGGCGATATCGTCTGCGTCCCCGTCTCTGCGCGGCAGGGGATCGGCATCGACGATCTGCTGGACTACATCCTACTGGTGGCCGAGGTACAGGACATCAGGGCCAATCCCAATCGGCTGGCGACCGGAGTGATCATCGAGGCTACGCTAGAGAAGAACAGCGGCTCGACGGCGACGGTCCTGGTGCAGCAGGGAACGCTCAAGATGGGCGACAATATCGTTGTCGGCGCCACCTCTGGCAAGGTAAGAGCGATGTTCAACGATCGAGGTAAACGTATCCAGAAGGCACCGCCAAGCACTCCGGTCAGCATCATCGGTCTGCCCGAGGTTCCGCAGGCGGGCGATCGCCTGGAGGCGGTTGCCGACGAGCGTACAGCCAGGCAACGCGCTCTACAAGAAGCGGATAAGCGGCGAGACGAAAGCATGCCGCTGGGCCAGGTCAGCCTCGACACGCTCTATATGCAGATGCAGGAGGGCAAGGTCAAGGAACTGAACATCGTTCTCAAAGGCGACGTACAGGGTTCCTCCGAGGCGATCAAGAATGCCCTCACGAAGGTCGGCGAGGATAACTTGAAGGTACGCCTGATCCACGAGGGCATTGGTAATATCAGCGAGACCGATGTGCACCTGGCGGCAGCTTCGGGGGCCATCATCATCGGCTTTAACGTCAAGGCCGACGGCGCGGCTCTGCGCGAGGCGCAAAAAGAGGGCGTCGATATTCGCTACTACAATGTCATCTACAAGCTGACCGATGATATTCAGGCAGCGCTGGTCGGTATGCTGGAGCCCACCTTCCGCGAGGTGGTCGAAGGGCACGCCGAGGTTGTCCAGATCTTCAAAGCGGGCAAAAACGTGGTTATCGCTGGCTGTCGTATCACCGATGGCAAGATCACGCGCTCCTCGCAGGCACGCGTTCTGCGTAAGGGCGAAAAGGTGCATGAGGGCAAGATCGGCTCGCTGCGACGTGGGAAAGACGACGTACGCGAGGTCAATACAGGTTACGAGTGCGGTATCATTCTGGAAGACTTTACCGAATTCGAAGTTGGTGATATCATCGAGGCATTCTCACAGGAAAAAGTGAAGCCTGGAGCATAAGCGCGGCTTCGCCGTTTTATCCACGACGGCAGGCAATAACGAGGCAGAGCGCGATCGCGCCCTGCCATCGTCTGCTGGCGGGGGATGATACGGCGAAATTGTTCTGGAGGGGTTAAGAGATGCCACACCAACATAGACAGGAAAAATTGGGCGAGTTAATCGCAGTGGAACTGAGCGAGCTGCTACGCAACCGCGTCAAAGATCCACGCGTCGGTTTCGCCAGCATCACTCGCGTCGAAGTAAGTGGCGATCTGCGTCACGCGAAGGTATTTGTGAGCGTGATGGGGACGCCGGAGGAACAGGCTGCGACGATGAAGGGGCTCAGAAACGCGACCGGCTATCTCCGTCACGAGTTGGCGGAGCGCATCGTTCTGCGCTACATGCCGGAGATTAACTTCAGACTTGACACATCGATTGAAGAAGGAGCGCGCATCCTCGAACTGATCCGCAAGGTAGAGGAGGAAGAGCGCACCGGATCGCAGACATCGGAGATCGAATGAGTATATCATCTCATAATTCGACAGAGCAGATAGATCCAGCGCTGCTCGCGCAAGCGATGGCACTGATCGGGCCGGCGCGGCGCATCGCCCTGCTTGCCCATGAACATCCCGATGGCGATTGCCTGGGCTCTGTGCTCGGCTTTGCGCATATACTACGACAGATGGGCAAGACCTGCGTCGCCGCGTGTGCAGATCCCGCGCCCAGGTCATTCTCATTTCTGCCAGGCATCGAGGCGCTCTCCAACACGCTGGGAGATGAGGATTTCGACCTGGTGATCGCCCTGGACGCAGGGGAGTTCTCCCGCTATGGCGCACTCTACACACAGCATCGCGCCTATCTTGACGCGGCGACGATTCTGAATATAGACCATCACATCAGTAGCGAGGGTTGTGGGCAGGTCAATATCATCGATCCCACCAGCGCCGCCACCGCTGAGCTCCTCGTCCTCTTTCAGTCGCAGGCACAGCTTCCACTCACGAAAGACGCGGCCACCTGCCTGTTGACAGGAATCATCACGGATACCGCATCGTTTCAATACTCCAGCACCACGGCGCGCACGTTAGAAGCAGGCGCGCAGCTAGTGCAAGCGGGTGCAGTGCCCGAGACGATCGTCAGACCCGTCTTTCGCGTTCAACCCCTGGCCCAGGTACGCCTGCGCTCAAAGGTGGTCGATCGCATCAGAACCTCCGCTGGCGGCCTGCTCATCTGGTCCTACAGCGACGACGAAGTGCTGGCCGAAACGGGCGCGACGCCGGACATGGACGATAACATCTCCGGTATGCTGCGCGATATCGAGGGCGTGAAGATCGCGGCCTTCTTCAAGAACTACGGCAGGCCCGAGATAACATGGCTGAGCCTGCGCACCGCCGAACCGTACAACGCAGCGACGATCTGCCAGCGCTATGGCGGCGGCGGGCACGCACGCGCAGCCGGGGCAACGATCCGCATGCCGATGGATAAGGCGATGGCGATGGTTGTCGCGGAACTAGAGCAGGAGATTGAGAAGGCAGGCGCAGGGTTCTATGGACGGGATACTGAACATCAATAAAGCCACCGGCATGACCTCGCACGACGTAGTAGCGAAAATACGCAAATTGCTGAAGCAAAAGCGCGTCGGGCACGCGGGGACGCTCGATCCGGCGGCCAGCGGTGTGCTACCCATCTGCATCGGCCAGGGGACACGCGTGGCGGAGTACCTGAGCGAGAGCGGCAAGGCGTACCGGGCAGAGATACGCTTCGGCGTCGTCACCGATACGTACGATGCCGAGGGGACGATCCTGCGCACGACGGATACAAGCGAGCTGACGCTGGAGCGCATCGAGGAGACGCTGCCACTGTTTCTCGGCGCCCAGATGCAGTCGCCGCCACTCTACTCCGCGATCAAGATCCAGGGACAGCCGGCGTACAAACGCATGCGAGCAGGCGAAGAGATCACATTGGAGGCACGCCCGGTCGAGATCTACCAGCTACAGATCGTCGCGTGGGAATCACCCGTACTCACGCTCGCCATCGAGTGCAGCAAGGGCACGTATATCCGCTCATTGGCATACGATCTGGGCGAACGGGTGGGCTATGGAGCGTATCTCACGGGGCTGGTGCGTACACGCAGCGGTCCATTTACGCTGGCGGAGAGCAGCACGCTCGAGCAACTGGCGCAGGCCGTTGAGCAGGGAACAGTGGCGGAGCATGTCCTGCCGGCAGATCGTGCCCTCCTGCAATATCCCGCGCTCTACCTCGATGCGGAGACCGTTGAGCGCGTGCTACACGGCAATGCTTTTCGCTACGAGCAGGCAGGAGCTGAGCTGGCACGTATCTATGACAGCAGTGGCCGTTTCCTGGCGATTGGCGCCTGGAACGCGGAGCAGCTGGTGTGGCAACCGAAAAAAGTACTCTTCTCTTCGTGAGGCGGTCATATCTCACATCATGGCTATCATTATTGCTAGCATGAATTGGCTGTGGTACTATAGCGAGAGGATGGCAAGACATCAAACAAAGGCTGATGCCTTGCAACAATAGGGACGGGCCTGCATCTAGAACGTGGTGAGACGCTGTACAGTCAGTGACTCAATCGCCTGAAGGCGACGAGCTTGCATCTG
Source organism: Ktedonobacteraceae bacterium (assembly GCA_034438015.1). Taxonomy (GTDB): domain Bacteria; phylum Chloroflexota; class Ktedonobacteria; order Ktedonobacterales; family Ktedonobacteraceae; genus JACDAE01. The sequence continues at coordinate 28,285 of DAOTTD010000287.1, forward strand.
GACTCCACCGCAATTCTGCATACCGTCGCAGGCGTGCAGCTTTGGCTTCAACGTCCGACGCATCAGGGCACACTGACAAGGTACCCGTACTCATCCAATCCTGTCGGATGAGCAACGTTCGCAAGGTGACATTCCTTGCACCGATCAAATCAGCATGGAGCATGTAATGACAATTCTGACAGACAAAGAGCAACCCTTGCTTCGGGCGGTTGCCCTTGCAGGTATGCCCACAGACAGGGCACGCCTGACTGGTATAGTTCGCCTCCACCTTGATCGCCATACTCTCATGCAAGAGTGCCTTGTAGGCGATCATGGCGTGCAACTCAGCAAAGGACCACTTGGAATAGGTGGCATTGGCTTTCCTTTGCTTCTTGGTGGCTTTCTTGCCCTTGCGCCGTTTGGTACGCTCTCGGATGTCTGTCAGGTTCTCCAACCCAATAATGCTATTGGAGTGTTGGTCTACGATGCGCTTGCTGATGACATGATTGGCGTCTTGCTTCAACCGTCTCTCTCGTCCACTGATCGCCACAAGGCGACGGGTTGCGGAGCGAGTGCCTTTTTTCTGAAGACGCTTTCGGAGTCGCGCATAATGGTTAGCTCTGCGTCTTCCCTGTTTGCCAGAGTGGAAAGTGCAGGTTCCTTTGGTAGTGCTAGTTACGGCAAGGTAACGCATTCCTACATCAACGCCTACCACCTGTTTGTGTGTCTCTGGCGTTGGGTCTGCTTTCTCGACTTCCAAGGAGACCAGGAGGTAAAAGCGTTTCTTGGGCTTGTCGTACCACAGTTTGGCGGCACCGATCTCGGCACCTTCTTGGATGAGCGCGACGTGTTTGTCATAACCCCTGTAGGGTACAATGACACGCCCATTCAAGGTGAGGATGCTTACGCGCTGTCCTGTTTTAAAACTGTAGTCTCGCTGGTAGTTGTAGGTCAGGGTAGGAGAAACATACTTGGGTGGAGTGTCCAACCCTTTGTAGCGTTTCGAGGTCAGACCCGCTTTCCTGGCAGTAGCGTTTTGTTTGGTCTTAGACCACAAGGTTTTATAGGACGCCCCGACTTGACGGGGCACATTACACGCCATTTGTGCAGGCAACTTATAGACCGTGCGTATCTGGCTGTACATCGCACGTTGCAAGGCTTGCTGATTGCTCATCTTGCCGTGCTCGTGCGCATACCGAGAAACGGCGTTCAACGCATCACGGTAGGCCAACTGAGTAGCGCGTAATGCCTCAAATTGCTCTTTGGTTGTCTGCAAGTTCACTTTGGCGGTAATGATCTGTTTCATAGGTGGAGTATAGCGTGTATTCACAGAAATGTCAACGCGTCGCAACGTGTGAAAGTAGGGCATTCCTCCCAATCCCGTGAACGGGACGGGACTTCTGCCCCTTTAGTTGAAGAGTATTGAGGAAGAGTATTGAGCAAAAGGCCGAGGGCACTTCACAGAATAAGATGGAATATACAACAACGGTAGAAGCGCATGAGCCGATCGCCATCACGATTGGCAATTTCGATGGTGTCCACAAGGGGCACCAGCGCCTGATGCACCAGATGGGCGAAACGGCGCGGGCGGTGCAGAGCAAGCCCGTCATAATAACATTTTCGCCACACACGTTAATGGTTGTGAGGCCGGAGATCTACGTGCGCTACCTGACCACACTTGAAGAGAAACTGGCCCTGGCGCGCGAATACGGGAAGATTCAGGGAAGCATCGTCATTCATTTCACGCCCGCTGTCGTTGCAATGAGCGCTACCGACTTTATGGATACGCTGTGCGCGCGCTTTTCGATCAAGGCGCTGGTAGTGGGGGAAAACTTTAGCCTGGGCCATAACCGCAAAGGGGATGTCGCATTTCTGGAGCGCTACGGTCAGGAGCACAATATCATCATCCGCGCTATTTCGTTGGAGGAGGCCGAGGATGTACGCATCAGCAGCACGCGCATCCGTACGCTGGTAAGCGAAGGGCATATCGCGGAAGCAAACGAATTACTGGGGCATACCTTCCTTTTGAACGGAGTCGTCAGCGAGGGGGATAAACGCGGGCGCCAGTTGGGCTTCCCGACTGCCAATCTCCGTCCCGATCCGCATAAATTGCTTCCGGCGGATGGCGTCTACGCGGTACGCGTACGGATACCAGGGTATAGCAGTGATAGGGGAGCAAGTGACTCGGCCAACGATTCTAACGTCTATAATGGTGTAGCCAATATTGGGGTACGTCCTACGTTTAATGGAACAGAGCGTCTTGTAGAAGTGCATCTGTTTGATATTCATCTAGATCTTTATGCTAAAAATCTTACTGTAGAGTTTATTGCGCGCCTGCGCGGAGAACAGCGTTTCTCAGGAATTGAGGCATTGAAAATGCAGATTGCCGCCGATGTGCAACACGCGCGCCAGATTTTAACTATAGGAGGGTGAGCAATTGACAGCTCGCCAGAACCCGCTTACAAAATTCGAATCGCTGATGCAGCGCCTGGTCGAGGGACCTTTTGCACGGCTCTTCCCTTCGCGGTTAGAGCCAGTGGAGATCGCCCGCAAGCTGGAGCGCGCAATGGAAGATAATACAATGTTACAGGGCGAGGGCCGACGGCTCGCGCCGAATGTCTATGATATCTACCTGAGTATTAAAGATCATCAGCAGTTATCGCCCAGCCAGGCGACGCTGATTCGCGATTGGCAGAATCACCTGGTGGAGTTCGCGCGCGCGCGCCGCTTTACCTTGCGCACGATGCCCATCATACGCCTGCACGCCGATAGCTCACTGCGCACAGGACTCCTCCGCATCGAGGCAGAGCTGGCGGACCGCCAGGCAGGTGGTCCTGATGGAGGCATGGCGACGCAGGCACTGAGCGCTGAACAGTTGGCGCAGTTGCGGGCACAGTTACAGCCAGGCCAGCAATTGCCGGGGCTCGCCAACAGTCCCGCTCCCCAGCCAGGCGGCTACCCCCATGGGGCAGCCGCGCCCAACGTAGGCTCTATACCAACCATGGCCAGCGCCGGCAGCGCCATCGGCAACCCACGCATGCCCGCAACAATCCCTATGCCGCAGGCCTGGCTTACCATTCGCCTGCCGCAGACGGGGCAGCAGGTCTATCGCATCGAAAAACCAATCATCAACATTGGTCGCCAGCTCAGCAATGATATCATCGTCGAGGACAAGCGCGTCTCACGCTACCACGCCCAGATAAAGTATCAACCGGATGGACAATTTGCAATCTTCGATCTCGGCAGCACGAATGGCATCACGATTAATAATACCCCGCACATGCGCCAGCACGTGTTGCGCAATGGTGATCGCTTCACCATTGGCAGTTATGATTTCAATTTTGAGAGAAGGTGAGATCTCCGCTGTATGCCATTACAGATAGATTCGTTCTTATTGATATTGAGAATATTGCTGGTTGTTCTTCTGTACCTTTTCCTGATGCAGGTGGTGATAGCGATTACGCGCGACCTGCGCAAGACGGCGAAGAGCAACGCTGACGGTGCGACCACGGGAGCACGCGTGCTCGGTCATCTCGTCGTTGTGGATAGCGGCCCGAGCAGTATCCTGCCTGGAACGCGCTTCGATCTGGAGCCACAGACCAACATCGGGCGCGGCCCCACGAACGTCATTCAGATTCCCGACAGCTTTATATCAGCCGAGCACACGCGTCTCTGGTTTCGCAATGGGTCCTGGTACGTCCAGGATGCAGGCAGCGTAAACGGGACCTATGTCAATAACCAGCCCGCGCGCGAAGCAACGCCAGCAAAACCGGGCGACATCATTCGTGTAGGCTATATACAATTCAAACTTACCCAGTAGGGATCGGGCTTGCCTCCATCCGGCACCCAGAGCACCAAACACGTTCTAGAGCCGCACGGGTCAGGCAAACCCTTCCTCACAAGAGACAATGAGAGGTTTTGATAGATGGCAAGTCAATCTCCTGGCACAAGGTCGCGCTACCGGCTGCGCGAGCTGACGTTACTGCTGCTACCCTTTCTCATCCTGCTCGTAGCAATGACGCAGTTACTACTGAGCGGCCCGAGCGTTGATCGAACGGCACAGCTTACGCCAAAGGTCCTGCCGGCATTGCAGGATATAACGCCTGTATTCGGCGTCATCGGAGTTTTGCTTGTCGCCAATGTCATTATGAGTATCTTCTTCCGCAAAGCCGATCAATTCTTGTTGCCACTGGTAGGCATGCTGAGTGGAATCGGAGTGTTGATGGCTACGCGTCTCGGTCCTAATATAGCGGCTTATCGCCCCAATGCGGCGAGCGCAGCAACGTATGGACCCAAGCAACTGTTATGGGTGATATTGGGACTGACTCTCTGCCTTGCTACCGTTTTTGTTTTGCGCAATACAAACTGGCTCGAACGCTACAAATATACCTGGATCATTGTAGGTTTCCTTGCACTCCTACCCAGCCTGATCGCGGGCGTCAGAACCCTGCATAGCGGAGCACCAACACATGATACCCTTGGCGTCGGTCCATTCCAACTACAGCCGTCAGAGCTGCTGAAAATCACCATCGTTATCTTTTTTGCGGCCTATCTCAGTGAGAATCGAGATGTCTTCACCCAGGGCTATATGCGCCTGGGGCGCTTACGCCTGCCACCGTTGCGTCAGTTGGGGCCACTCATCCTGATGCTGGGGTTCTCGTTGGTCATCTTCCTGGTCGTGCGCGAACAGGGTCTCGCCCTGCTCATCTACGGGCTGTTCCTCTCCATGATGTACCTGGGCAGCGGCAAGATGTCGTATGTGCTCGTCAGCCTGGGACTCTTCGCGATCCTCGCCTTTATTAGCTATACTCTTTTTAGCTATATACGAGCACGCTTTGCCGTCATAGGGTTCGACGTTGTGGACTGGCAGAAGTGGACGCCGGCACAAGACTTTTTCGCAACCAACCAGGGAGCACAGGTCATACAGGGATTAATAGCGCTTTCAAGCGGTGGCATCCTTGGATCTGGCCTCGGCCTGGGGCATCCGGTACTGGTCCCGGTCGTAGAGTCCGATATGGTATTTACGGGGCTGGGCGAAGAACTCGGCCTGGCCGGCCTGTTCGCCATTCTCGCCCTTTACCTGCTCATCGTCTATCGGGGCTATCGCATCGCGATCGAGTCCCCCAATCCATTCAATCAATTGCTGGCAGCAGGATTGACCTCCATCTTCGCTATCCAGACATTGATCATCTGCGCTGGAAATATGAAGTTCTTTCCCCTGACCGGTATTCCGCTTCCATTCTTGAGCTATGGCGGCAGTTCCATTTTCGCTAACTATATTATCATCGGGATACTACTGCGCATCTCATACAACAACGCGGTCGAGCGAGACGGGACAGGCTGAAATGCTGTGTGGTTGTACTTCTACTTGTCTCTTGCGAGCGCAGGTGCTATACTGCACAGGAAGTAATTATTTCAGGTACCCCTCCAATCAGTAGGGATGGGGCTTGCTCCCATCCGGCCCCGGAGTCGTGTTGTGGGGAACCGGATGGGGGGCAAGCTCCATCCCTACTGAAAAGTTACATTAGGAAGGTTTATGGGCCAGTATCAGCAATGGTTATATCACCGCGAAGTTGATCAACAGTTGCGAGCGCAACTAGAGCTGCTCACACAGGAGTTACAGTGCCTGCGGGAGCAAGCGGCGCGGTTAGAGGATGACGTATCGTTCGCCGATAATCCCATTCTCCAGGCGGTCGCCATGCAACAAAGCGCCGAAGCACTACTCGTGGCGGACCAGCCGGCTGCTAACCGGGCCGTCGCCGCGACAGACAGAGAGCAGCCGGGCGTATCGCCCGCGCTCTTCGCGTGGAGTCGCCTGCCCAACCTCGATACACAGGAGATACACACAACGCCGTTTACGCCGCACGAACCCGAAATACCCCCCACTCCGCGTCCCGAAGTTACTCTCCTGCCAGAGGACATGGCGGCCTTCATCGATATACATACACAGACCATTCCACGCCTGCGTGTCCCCAGGCTGGTGTCCCAGGACAAGGTAAAAGCGCCTGCGGAGCAGGGAGCGGGACCAGATGATCGCACAGACTACTCGATACAGCGCTGGCGCGAACGCTGGGGAAGACAGATGGCAACCGTTCCTTATCTGGCGACGGACGGGCAGGAACTACGAGAGGACACAGCCGAATGAGCGAACGCGGCGACATAGAGAGCGTGCAGCAGGCGCCTCTCTTTCCCGAGCATATGAGCGCTATTTTTGAACGGCTCGACGCGTCAGACGTCGAGCACTTTTACAAAAGCTACCACCTCTGGTCGCTGCAGCGACGTATCGAGATACTCCAGGTAGAGACCGAACTCTTGCAACGGGCCATCGCCGACAACGACGAGCTTCAGCAACAGGTGCGCCCATCGGCTATCGCGCTCGCCAGCCTCGCACAGTTCCAGGCCAGCGGCGTCGACGACATCGATCTGCTCGATAGAATGCTCGAGCGTGGCGAAGGCTGGCTCGACCATACGATACAACTACTCAGGCATTGCGAAGATCTGGACGTCATCGGCAGCAACTACACCCAGTGGTGCGAGCATGCGCTAGAGGGCGCTTACGACTGGATCGAATCGATGAATAGCATCGAAAACGACGCCGCACCAGTGGACACCCAACTTGGAGCTGATACAGCAACGGAAGAGCAGCTTTTACAGAAGTTGATGAGCGAGGATGAGCAAATAGAGAAGCTGCTAGCCGTCGATCATAAGAGCAAGGGAACGGTCGATGTAGCAGAGGAGATCGCGGAGATTGTCCCTGTTGATGAAAATATATCAGCACCGGTAGAGATACCAGAGATATCCACTGACAGCGCTACTGCGGAGATTGAGGAGACAGTTCCCATAGATGATAGCGCGCCGGAAGAAACTGTTGCTGTAGAAGAAGAATCACTGCAGGAGCCTATCGAGATCACGCATAATGCAGAAAAGGCGCGGCAAGAAGGCGCTCTGGAAGAGGTGTCATCCACCCGGTCAAGCATAGCTTCCGCGGCAGTCTCTGCGCGTGAAGAACGGTCAGTGCCACAGGCGCGGCAAGGAGGCTTCCGGCGTTTCTTACGTAGATTGCTCGCACTTTTCTGGCACGAATAGCACAGCTCAATTCCTGGGTGGATTATACATACCGGGCATCTGTAGAATGGATGTACTGGACGGAAGTGGCCCCGTGATTGGCCTGTTCGTCTGTCCCTGCTGTTCCACCTGCTGCTCCAACTGGGTTACGCGCTTGCGCAGCGAGGTCATTTCGCGCTTATCGCTCAATGCCGAGAGAAACGACACAAGATAAAGTAGGAGCGCTCCCACCAGAAAGAAGATCAGCAGCAGCAGACCCAGGGGAAGGGTGGGTGTCTGCCACGTAAATAACACGAGATGGACCGGCGTTAAAAGATTCTCGATAGTGATGACCGTTAAGATCCCCCCTATGAGCACAAACACAAGCAGTACCAGGTATAACATCAACGCCTCCTCAAAAAGAATAGAGATTCAAACTACCGTTCGTATTATACAAACGACTAGTAGAGCCTCTCTCTTATGCCATTTTAATGTTCACAGTATAGACAGTCTAAAGCGTAAATGCAAAAAAATAACCCGTCTATCCCTATAGATTCATTGACGACGCTTGCAATCGGGCTTATACTTGAGTGCAGCATGATGGAGATTGGAAGAAACCGTGTTATTCAAAGAGTACGCCAGAGAGAACTCTGTCCATAGTCCGGTACGCACACAGTACCTGGAGATCAAGCAACAGAATCCCGACGCCATTCTATTCTTTCGCATGGGCGATTTCTACGAGATGTTTGACGACGACGCGGAGATCGTAGCACGCGAACTGGAGATCGCGCTCACCCGGCGCGACTTCGGGCGCGGCGAGAAATCACCAATGGCGGGCATTCCGCATCACGCCGCCGATGGCTACATCGCGCGCCTGGTCAGCAAGGGCTACCGCGTCGCCATCTGCGAGCAGATGAGCGATCCCGCGCTATCTAAAGGATTGGTGGAGCGTGGCGTCATTCGCGTCGTCACGCCAGGGACCGTCATCGATCCCACAATGCTGACGGCCAAACGCAATAACTTCCTTGCCGCCGTCGTGCTGGGGCGCAGCGCGCTGGGGATAGCCTATATCGACATCACCACGGGCGAGTTCGCAGTAACACAGATCAACACGCCCGAACCGGAGCTGGCTCTGCAACAGGAGATCGCGCGCGTCGGACCAGCCGAGGTGCTCGTCGAGGCGCATTATAGCCGCCTGAATAGCCGCAAGAAGCGCTGGCTGGCCGCTGTGATGAGCGAGAAACAGGTCACGAAGCTGGGCAGCAACGGCAATGGCAACGCCGATATCCCCGAGATCGACGATGACAACGAAGAGGACGACTTCGCCCCGCTCGCCAGACTACTGAATGGACTCGCAGGACACGTCACGCCCTATGACACGCGCTACTTCTCCGAGGACGATGCGCGCCATCGCCTGCTTACCCAGTTCAACGTCGCATCCCTGGAAGGCTTCGGCTGCGCACTGCTCCCATTGGCGATCCGCGCCGCCGGTGCCGTCCTGGCCTATGTGCAGGAGACACAGAAAGGCCTGTTGCAACAACTCGGCGCACTGGAGACCTACTATGCTGATGGCTATATGACGCTCGATCCCTACACACGGCGCAACCTCGAACTCTTCGAGACCGGGCGTAGTGGGAGCAGCAAGGGATCGCTGCTGTGGGTACTCGATAAGACGCGCAGCCCGATGGGCGGTCGCCTGATACGGCGCTGGCTGAGTCAGCCACTCCTCGACATCGCACTGCTGCAACAGCGTCAGCAGACGATCGGCGAGCTGCTCAGCGACACCTTGCTACAGGCACGCCTCGCCGAAGGGCTGAAGAAAGCTGGCGACGTCGAGCGCCTGATCAACCGCGTGCGGCAGCGCCTCGCCTCGCCGCGCGACCTCGTAGCGCTCGCCAATGGACTGCGGGCAGCCACCGAGATTCGCTCCTGCCTGGACGAGGACGCCAATGAGACCATGAGCGGGCTGGCGCGTATCATGCACAGACTCGCCGACAACGACGACATCATCACCCTGATCGCGCGCGCCATCGTAGAGGAGCCACCCCTCAGCCTCTCCGAAGGCGGCATCATCCGTCCCGGCTTCAGCGCCGAACTGGACCAACTGAAAGATGTCTCGCAAAATGGGCGCAGGTGGCTGGCGGAGATGGAACAGCGCGAGCGCAGGCGTACAGGTATCACCACGCTCAAGGTCGGCTACAACAAGGCCACTGGCTACTATATCGAGGTCTCGAATGGGCAGCTCAGCCGCGTCCCACAGGACTACATGCGGCGCCAGACCCTGTCCAATTGTGAGCGCTATATCACTTCCGACCTGAAAGAGTACGAGAGCACGATCCTCAACGCCCAGGAGCGCATCAATAAACTGGAGAGCGAGTTCTTCGCGCAGCTGCGCGCCGACATCGCCGTGCACGCCTCCGAGCGCATCATCGATACCGCCCACGCACTGGCCGAGATCGATGTCTATCTCAGTCTGGCCGAGGTCGCCGCGCGCTACAATTATTGCCGACCACAGCTCAGCGACGGAGACAGCATTCACATCGTCGCCGGACGCCATCCCGTCGTCGAGCAGGCACAGACCGACACGCCATTCATTCCCAACGACGCCAACCTCTCGCATACCGACGCGCAGATTCTCATCATTACGGGTCCCAACATGGCCGGCAAATCAACCTACCTGCGCCAGGTCGCGTTGATCACTCTGATGGCGCAGATCGGTAGCTACGTGCCAGCGGAGGCCGCCAGCATCGGCCTCGTCGACCGCATCTTCACGCGTATCGGGGCGCAGGACGATCTGGCAACGGGCCAGAGTACCTTCATGGTCGAGATGGTTGAGACGGCGAATATCCTGCACCACGCCACACCACGCAGTCTGATCATCCTCGACGAGATCGGACGCGGCACCAGCACCTACGATGGGCTGGCGATCGCACGCTCCGTCGTCGAATACCTGCACAACAACAAACGCTGCGGCGCGCGCACGCTCTTCGCCACCCATTATCACGAGCTCGTCGAGGTTGCCAGGTTGCTGCCACGCATTCGCTGCCTCAACGTCGCGGTCACGGAGGAGGGCGGCAGTATCGTCTTTCTGCGCAAGATCGTACCGGGCGGAGCAGACCGCAGCTACGGCGTTCACGTCGCCCAGCTCGCAGGCATCCCGCGCCCGGTCATTCATCGCGCTGAGGAGATCCTGGAGGAACTGGAACGCAAAGGAGACGCCAAAGCGCGACGCAAGGCCATGCGCGACATGACCATGCCGGCGGCGTGGCAGATGACGCTACTCGCCGCCGAGCCGCATCCATTAATCGACGAATTAAAAAACCTTGCCATTGACGAACTCACGCCGATCGAAGCCATCAGCAAGCTCTACGAACTACAGCAAAAGGCCAGGCGGGAGCCGTAACGTTGTGTCAAGGTGACGTACCTGATCGTATCATAAGTAGGCCAGATCAGAAATCGACCACAGGATAAAATGTAATGTCCTGTAAAAAAAGGTACAATGTAGAGAAGGCAATAGAAGTTCTCGATTACACTCAGTTTAAAGGAGAGAGATATCTCATGACCAATCCACTACTGCTATTACAGCAACTGGGACAGAGCGTCTGGTTCGACAACATTGATCGCATGCAGCTTGCCTCCGGCGAGTTTAAGCGTCTGCTAGACGAGGATGGTGTTCTCGGCGTCACGGCAAACCCGACTATCTTTGAAAAATCGATCAGCCAGGGGCACGCCTACGACGAGCAGATCTCGCGGCTCATCAGCGAAGGCAAGAGCACGAACGAGATCTACGAGGCCGTTGCCATCCAGGACATTCGCACGGTCGCGGACCTGCTGCGTCCGATCTACGATCGCACCGACGGCAAGGACGGTCGCGTCAGCCTGGAAGTATCGCCTGACCTGGCTCATGACACAGAGGGCACCATCAAAGAGGCGGCACGTTTCTGGAACATGGTTGACCGACCGAACCTGATGATCAAGATACCGGCCACGAAGGAAGGCATTCCCGCCATTTATGAGAGTTTGCGCAACGGCATCAGCGTCAACATTACTCTGATCTTCTCGCTCGACAGCTATCGTGCAGTCACCGATGCTTTCTTGCGAGCGATGGAAGCGCGCAACGGCGAGGGCAAAGATAGCAGCAAGATGGCTTCGGTCGCTAGCTTCTTTGTTAGCCGCGTCGACACGCTGGTCGACAAGGTGCTCGAAGATAGAATCAAGGCGAGCAGCGATCCAGCCGAGCAGCAGCACCTGAAAGCGCTGGAGGGCAAGGCCGCCATCGCGAACGCGCGCCTCGTCTACCAGGAGTTCAAGCGCATCTTCAGCACGCCGCGCTTCGAGTCGCTCAAGCATGTTGGCGTCAATGTGCAGCGACCGCTGTGGGCAAGCACCAGCACCAAGAATCCGGCCTACCGGGATGTGCTCTATGCAGAAGAACTCATCGGTCCAGACACCGTTGATACCATGCCACTGGAGACGATCGAGAACTTCCGCGACCACGGGCGGGTGAGCCTCACGGTCGAAAATGATATCGAGGGCGCGCATAGAATCTTTGAGGAACTCGAGAAGGTCGGCATCCACTACGATCAGGTGACGCAGCAACTGTTAGACGAGGGCGTACAGAAATTTGCGGACTCCTTCCATCAGTTGTTCGCAGGTATCGATAGCAAGAAGAGCGCCATTAAAGAAGGCCAGACGGCACGCTAACAGAGCATCGCGCAGGATCAGGGTTGCCTTTCAGGCTACTCATGGACTCCAGTGACGACTCTCCCTGGGCTAAAAGCCCAGGGGCTTCTCAGGAAAAAGATGGGATATGCAAGTTGAGAAGTACTTTCTGGCATGCTCCTTATTCAGACTGCCAACGAAGCTTTCGCTTCTAGCAAGCTCAGGCAGTCTGAAAGGAAGAAAGCCAACACGCCTCACCGCCAGAGTTAGAAACCCTGCGGCTTGCGGAGGGCTAAAGCCCATTTTTGTCAAAATGGTGCACGATAAGATAAAATATAGAGAGTGCACTACAGGCATGTGCTGAGAGATCTGAGATCCTCGCAGCAAAACACAACGATCAGTTTGACAATAAAGTAGGAGATTACACATGCCTCAACGAAACGTAGCTGAGGCGTCTAACCCTTTTCGCGAGGGGCTACGCATTAAACAGAGTGTAGAGCCGTGTGTCATGGTTATCTTTGGTGCGACCGGAGACCTGACGCACAGGAAGCTGCTGCCAGCATTATACAACCTCGCGCTGGAGCATCCGTTGCCTGCGGGCTTCTCGGTTGTCGGCTTTGCAAGACGCCCCTACAGTGAAGAAGATTTTCGCCAGCAAGCGCTCAATTCAATTAACGAGTATTCGCGACAGAAGCCCGTAAATCCACAGGTATGGGAGAGTTTTGCCGCCGGCATTCACTATCTGCAATCCAACTTTCACGATCCCGCCGGGTACGAAAAACTCGGCACGCTACTCAATCAGATCGACCAGGAACGAGGGACCGTTGGAAACCGTATCTATTACCTCTCGACACCGCCCAGCCAGTATCCCGAGATCATCCAGAACCTGGGCGCGGCGGGACTGAACAGGAATCGCAAGGGCTGGACGCGGATCATCATCGAGAAACCGTTTGGGCACGACTTCAACTCGGCGAAAGAACTCAACCGCCAGGTGGGAAAAGTTTTCCGCGAAGAGCAGATCTATCGTATCGACCACTACCTGGGCAAGGAGACCGTGCAGAACATTCTGGTCTTCCGCCTGGCGAATGGTATTTTTGAGCCGGTATGGAACCGGCGTTACGTCGACCACGTGCAGATCACCGTCGCCGAGAATCTTGGCCTGGAAGGTCGTAGCGGCTATTACGAAGAGGCCGGGGCCATTCGCGACATGATCCAGAACCATATGTTGCAGTTGCTTACCCTGGTAGCAATGGAGCCACCAATCGCCTTCGACGCCAACTCCGTACGCGACGAGAAGGTCAAGGTGCTGCACGCACTGCAGCCGCTGGTTGGACGCGAAGTCACCACCAACTCCATCCGTGCCCAGTATGGTTCTGGCTGGGTAGGCGGACACCAGGTGCCAGGCTACCTGGAGGAACAGGGCGTTTCGCCCGAGTCAACCACCGAAACGTATGTCGCGTTAAAACTGTTTGTTGACAACTGGCGCTGGGCAGGCGTACCATTCTACTTACGTACGGGGAAGCACCTCCCCAAGCGCACAACGGAGATCGCGATTCAGTTTAAGCAAGCGCCGCTGATGCTTTTCAAGCGCAGTGAAGCACACGGGCAAGTTGAACCAAACGTGCTCACACTGCGTATTCAGCCGGACGAGGGCATCTCGCTCAAGTTCGGTGCGAAGGTACCCGGCACCGATATGCAGATTCGCGCCGTGAATATGGATTTTTTCTATGGCTCCTCTTTTGTGAGAGAACAGCCCGAAGCTTACGAGCGGCTATTACTCGACTGTATGCTTGGTGACTCCACGCTCTTTACGCGTCGTGACGAGGTAGAGGCGCAGTGGACGCTCATACAGGGCATTCTGGACGAGTGGAAGAACGAACCAAGATCGAGTATCCTGACTTACGAATCCGGTACGTGGGGACCACAGGCGGCGGATGAGTTCATCTGGCGCGATGGTCACAGGTGGCGTCGCCCCTGATTACTGGTACTACCTTGTTATCATCGACAAGATAGCACAATGACGTTTTATGTGAACAACGGCGTTCAATACAATGAAGGGGTTCGGGAATTGGCAAAGGTTAACATCGACTCCTCGGGGCCACGTCTCCCCTGGGCAGGCAAAAAGGTACATATCGAGAACGTCGAGGAAGAACTCTCTTTCCTCTGGCGCATGACGGCTGATAACGTCCGTACCAGCCGCAATATCAATGTGCGCACCAGCGTGCTCAATCTTATGATCTGTGCGGCGGATATCGAGACCGCGCAGAAGGCCAGTCAATTTATGCGCGAGCTGCTCAGCACGCATATCGCGCGTTTTACACTACTCATCCTCAACGAGCACAGCAACGCACCTCCGGGCGTCTCTACCTGGGTAACGCTGCGCTCATTTCCCATTATCTCGGATATTATGCGTCATAATTTCGAGCAGGTGACGCTCCTGGTCAGCAGCAGTGCCGTTCATTCGGCGGCACATATCGTTCAGCCACTGCTCAAGCCTGACCTGCCCATCTATCTCTGGTGGCTAAACGATCCACCGTATGGCAGTACAGTATTTGCTGATCTCGCGCGGTTGAGCAGCAGAGTAATTGTAGACTCAAATACATTTCTCCAACCTGAAGTCGGCATTAACTTTCTCTCCTCATTTATGCAGCAGGCGCCAGAGAGCGCCGTCAGCGATCTCAATTGGGGCAGGGTTACTCCCTGGCGAGAGCTGGTCGCACAATTCTTCGATGTTGCCGAATACAGGCCCTATCTCTCCGGCGTCCATCGCATCGAGATCGAGCACGCGGCCCTGGCGGAGCATGGGCGCACAGCAGAAGGAGACGTTTCACCTGATCCTATTCAAGCACTGCTGATGGCTGGCTGGTTAAAGACGATTCTCAACTGGCAACTGGCAAACGACAGCACATCCAATGTTCACGACCCTACGACCGGCACGTTTTCATGGCACGTCATGCGTCCGACAGGGGCGTTGACATTGCATTCAATCGGCATCAGCAGCGGGCAGACGGGCAGACTAAGCAGCCACGAAGACGGCATCATCTCTATTCGTCCACGCGTCCAGGCCGACATGCGTCCTGGAACTATCTGCCTCGTGCGCCTGATCAGCGACCTTGAACAGAAATATGCCATCTTCAGCCTGAATCGCGGAGACGACGCTGAGCATGTCTTTACCTCGGTCGAACTGCCAGAGGGGACGCGCTCACAGCGTACGGTACAGGTCGCCACGGCGAACGATGCCGTACAGTTGTTGCATGACGAACTGGAGATCATCGGACGCGATCACCTCTTCGAAGAGACTTTATACGAAGTTGCAGAACTGCTTACGCAAGAGTAAGCAGAGGAGATAGGAATGACGACAGTTGCAATCTATCCAGATGCGGATACGCTGAGCCACGAGGCGGCGCTCTACGTTATACACGTTGCCAACGAGGCTATCGTTACGCATGGTCGCTTTACCCTGGCGCTCGCCGGAGGTTCCACGCCAAAGAGGCTGTACGCGCTCCTGGCGAGTGAGCCGTATCGCGATCAGATCAACTGGGCGCTGGTCGAGATCTTCTGGTCAGACGAACGCTGCGTTCCGCCCGACAGCGAAGACAGCAACTACCACCTGGCCGCAGAGGTGCTCCTGAGCAAGGTACCCATTCCGGCCAACCAGATACACCGCATGCCCGCTGACAGTGCCGACCGGGATGCCGCCGCGCGCGCTTACACAGAAGAGATCCAGCGCGTCTTCGGCACGGACGGCATTCCCAGCTTCGACCTGCTGCAGCTTGGCATGGGACCTGAAGGGCACACGGCATCGCTCTTCCCGCACCAGGCATCGCTGAAAGAGCAGCGACGTCTGGTTATGCCCGTCGATGTGCCCAAGCCACCACCGCCGCGCCTGACCTTCACTCCGCCGCTACTGAATGCCGCTATTCATGTTCTATTCCTTGTCACCGGGCAGGACAAGGCCGATGCAGTGGCGGCTATTCTGGAGGGCGAGCACAATCCCGAAGAGTACCCGGCGCAGATCATCCAGCCGCCCAGAGGCGAGGTCACATGGATGCTCGATAGCGTCGCCGCCAGCAAGCTGCGCAGGCGTTACGAATAGCAGAAACAAAGGGAGATCTTCCAGCATGGTTGAACTTGTGCCCTCGATACTCTCTGCCGACTTTACGCGCCTGGGCGAACAGGTACGCGACGCGGAAGCGGCAGGCGCGAACCGCATCCAGATCGATGTCATGGACGGCCATTTCGTACCAAATATTACGATGGGTCCGATGGTCGTCGAAGCGGTACGGCGCTGCACACACTTGCCATTAGAAACACATCTGATGATCACTAATCCGCAGGAATACATCGAGACGTTCGCAAAGGCTGGCGCGGACGTTATCATCGTGCACCAGGAAGTCAGTCCACACCTGCACCGCACCATCCAACAGATCAAACAGGCGGGGAAAAAAGCGGCGGTAGCCCTTAATCCCTCCACGCCCGTCTTCCTGCTCGAAAACGTGCTCTCGCTCCTCGATATGGTACTCATTATGACCGTCAATCCCGGTTTTGGCGGGCAAGACTTCATCCCTGAGACATTGCCAAAGATCTCTTCCTTGCGCCAGAAGATCACAGAGCGTGGTTTCACTTGCGATATCGAAGTCGACGGAGGTATCCACGAAGCGACCGTGCCGCTCGTCGTTAAAGCAGGCGCAAATCTCCTGGTAGCCGGTTCTGCCGTTTATAACGATAAGGAGAGCGTGGCCCAGGCCATGGAGAGACTGCGCGCGGTCATCTAAGAGTGTGCCTATAGCACCTCTCTTGCAAACGCCCTGGATGTGCTATAATTCTTGTTAATATAGCTCACAAAACTATTATTTCATAGTTTCTCGAAGAAACTGAAGAGATGCCGTTGAGAACGATAATTATGCGATAACACGACATCCATGAGACACCACCTTGCGAAAGGATTTACCTTATCAGATGCAAATAGAGATGTACGCCGATGATTTCTGCGCTGTCATGTTCCTGCTCACAGCGTGGGGTGAGAAGCCGCGCTGACCGCATACAAAACATACATTTTATTTTATAGAATCTATCCCTTGATGACGTAAACCAGCGGAAGAGACCACCATTTCATGAGTCATCCCGGTATCTCTTCAGATACCCTCGCCGCTTCCTTCCCTCACCATTATCTTCACCATCTCAACCATTCTTGACATGAAAATTGTATACTAGCATCATTAGCAGAAACACGTAGTTTAGAACTGGCCCGAGCACCTTTTTGAACCGGCAGATGGACGCCCACGCTCCGTTGTTGCCGCACTACTTTAGTAAGATGTAAGGAAATTACAAGACGGCATGGATGAACACCTGCAGGCATTACAGCAAACGCTCACGCAAGACATCCCGATCACACATTCTATAGGCATCACAGCCGAGAATTACGATAATAAAGGACTTGTCTTGAAGGCACCACTAATAGGAAATACAAATCCCAAAGGCACTGCCTTCGCGGGCAGCATCAACGCGTTGCTAACGCTGGCAGGCTGGGGGCTAATCTGGCTTGTTCTAAAAGAACTGGACGTAGTTGGAGATATCGTAATCCAGAATAGCAGCATTGACTATCTACGACCGGTGATCGGAGATTTTGCGGCCATCTGTTATAGGCCAGAGCAGGCTGACATCGACAGAATGGAGCAGTCACTAAAAAAGAAGGGCAAAGCGCGTATAGAGCTGAGCGCTGAGATATATCAAGAGGACGTGGTAGTAGTAGAGTTCAAAGGGCGCTATGTCATTCACCAGAGTAAGGATGCACATTCTTCCCTACCCTTATTGTCATACATACAACAGGCCATTTTTTGAGAGAGAACTATGCACGACGACATCACCGACGTCTCAGGCATACGTGTAGGGCACGACACCAACCTGGAGGCCGCAACAGGCTGCACCGTCATCCTGTGTGATACGCCCGCGATGGGAGGCGTCGATGTGCGCGGAGGGGCACCCGCCACGCGCGAGACAGACCTGCTACGACCAATGCAGATGATGGAAGAGGTACACGCCGTCCTATTGACAGGAGGGAGCGCCTTTGGACTGGAGGCAGCGAACGGAGTCATGGCGTACCTCGAAGAGCGTGAGATCGGCTTCAACGTAGGGGTCGCACGCGTCCCGATCGTACCGGGCGCGGCCATCTTCGATCTCGCCTTTGGTTCGGCGAAGATTCGGCCCGACTTCTCAGCAGGCTACCGTGCGAGCGAGAACGCCACCGGCGGCCCGATCGAGCAGGGGAACGTCGGAGGAGGAACAGGAGCGCTGGTGGGCAAGACAATGGGACCCGCATTCATGATGAAAGGGGGACTTGGATCGGCGAGCGTGCAACTTGCCGACGGCACCATCGTCGGCGCCATCGTTGTCGTCAACGCGCTTGGCGACGTCATAGACCCGCAGACACAGCAGGTCGTCGCGGGCACGCGCAACCCCACAGGCGGTGGCTTCCTCGCCAGCAGTCCATTCAGTAATACCACTATCGCCGTCGTCGCCACAGACGCCACATTGAGCAAAGATGAGGTCAACAAGATGGCGCAAATGGCGCACGACGGCATGGCACAGGCGATCCGTCCTGCGCACACCATGTTTGATGGAGACACCATCTTCGCGCTGGCGCTAGGGCCGAGAAATCATATCAGGCCCGACACAGCCACAGCAGCATTACACGTCAGCAGTATAGGCGCGGCGGCGGCAAGAACCCTCGCACGGGCTATCGTCAAAGCCGTACGAGCGGCCAGCAATCTCCACGGAGTGCCAGCGGCACCGCGTCAGACTGATTGAACATCTTTTATTAATTGATGCTAGATAATAGTGGGTGGCCGAACGCTCCAATTCTGTTATGGTTGCAGCATTACAAATAACACAACGCCGCCGCCGACCAGCATCAGTACCAGGCAGGCAAGAATTACCAGCGCAAACAGGTAGCTGCGCGACAATTCGTCGGGCTGGGTATCGACGGTACGACGATCGGGCCGGGCCGGAAGCTCGCGCTTCGCGGTCAGAGTTTTCAGGCCGCCGGTTGCCAGGTCCCAGGAATGTGTAGCAAAATCAATCGCGTGCTCGTGGGCAGACTTATTCGAGGCTCCTGTAGAGGGGCGTAAGGGCAGTGGAACGGTGGGGATAGTAGACTGCTCAGTATTATAGGCAGAGCGAGGGTTATTCGAGTCGGGTATCGAGTGAGATGGTGAGGCCGTTTGTGGCCGTCTTGGCAGGAGTCTCGAAGGCCGTGCATTCGGTGTTGGCGATGTCACTGATTTTCTCCACCAGGGAACTTACAGACCAGCCGCATCCTTCAGAAGGCGGGGTACAACGGACGCACTACGAAAACTTACTCTACACAGCCAATATATGCTGCCAATCGTTCGGGCCGATCCGTTCGCGACCGGGAAACGAAGCATTTCTAGTCCTTATTGTAGCCGAAGCCAGCCAACGCGCAAGAGTTTCATGACTAATGGGTCAGATTTTTCACAGGCATGAAAGCGATCTCCACCGACCTGCGAGAGACACGAGAAAGGCACGGCCTATGAGGGAGAAGCATGCAGCGTTTCCAGGAACTCATTGAGCACGCGTCCCGTCGCGCCCCAGATGCGGTGAGGTCCATAATCATAGAAGTAGATGAGACGAGCCATGCCACTGCGCATCCACCACTCAGTATGCAGGATGGCAGGATCAGCCAGCCCGCGCAGAGGAACAAGGATTAGCTCTTTCACTTCGCTCGTCTGCAAATGTAACTCCCCCAGGCCTTGTGGTAAAAACGCCACCACCGGCGTAATCAAAAAATTACTCACCACAGTAAATACTGGCGCCAGCACACCCAGCACCTCAACGGTGCTGGGGTCCAGGCCGATCTCCTCCTGAGCCTCACGCAGGGCAGTCATCACAGGCGAGGTATCCGTAGAATCGACGCTGCCTCCAGGGAAAGCGATCTCGCCACTGTGGGAGCGCAACGTCGTAGCCCGGCGGATAAAGGCGATGTAGAGTTCATCACCCCGTTCGAAGAGCGGCAACAGAACGGCGGCTCTGCGCGCATTGGGCAGGTAGCCCTCAACGGAGTCCACCAGTTCCTCTGCACGCGCCGTAGGCACCAGTCGTTCGCGCAGGTTGTTCAGGCTAACCAGTATATCGGGTATCTCCATAGTAGTATTGTAGCATATTTGAAGGGCTTGCAGCTATGTGCTACAATGGGTTAGATAGAAAACACCGGAGAGATTGCGAAAAGGTTGTGTATTGCCTTGCATTCCTGGGCGGCTTTTGGTATAATAAGAGCATCGAGTGGGGGTATGCTTTGTTCAGGCGCTCATTGTGTTCGTAACTATGGCATCCTGCCTGCGAGTATCGCTTCGTATCACCGTTCTGTAGAGCAGACACAGGGTCAATTAAATTATCTTTAGATAAGAAGTACAGAAGGCCGAAACGATTACCGCCTAAGCACCTCCTCCGAAAAGCCCAGTCCGATGGTACGCTCCCCATGGTTCTGAAAGTGAAGACCTTCTCGCTCTCATTCTGATTGAAAATCAGACGGTTATCAAGAAGCAATGACGGGGACGACGACACTCATCCCACGAGGATGCAGGCCGGGGTTGTACAGCAGGGCCAGGCAATAACCGTGGATCGAAGGGGGTTTTTACCCATGCAAGCACAACAGCACGGCGACCTTTCGACAATGCCAGCGGAAAATCTTAACAGCGGGCGGGTACAGACGATGATCGAAGGAAATGACCCACAAGGGCAGAACAACAATAACCCTGAAGAAGTGGAAGACTTCAATCAGAACGAGATGGAAGCGTTGCTGGCTGCGTCGACCACTCCTATTAATATCAAACGGGGTGACGTGGTCGAGGGCGTGATCGTGCGTATCGATCAGGACGAGATCCTGGTGGATATTGGCCTCAAATCTGAGGGCGTCCTCTCCACCAAAGAACTGCCAGCCAGCGGCTATGGGTCTTTTAGCGAGTTGCATCTCAATGACAAGGTTCTGGTCTACGTCATTCAGCCAGAGTCGTCAGAAGGGCATGCCGTCCTCTCACTCAAGAGGGCCAATACCGAACGGCAATGGCGCATCGCCGAGGAGCAGTACAAGAATGGCGAACTGCTCAAAGCCAGAGTTATTGATTATAATAAGGGTGGCTTGATTGTCGACGTGGCCGGCATTCGCGGCTTCGTGCCGATCTCTCAGATTCTCAATCTCAAGCGCGAAGAGGTGGCGTCGGGCGGCGAGAGCCAGGAGACCGCAGCCAAGCTTCAGAGCATGAAGGACAAAGAGCTACAGCTCAAGATTATTGAGATCAATCGCGCGCGCAACCGCCTGATCTTGTCTGAGCGCCTGGCCGTCCAGGAGTGGCGACAGCGACGGCGCGAGGAGCTGCTCGACGAGCTCAAGCCGGGCGAGGTCCGGCGGGGCGTGGTCAGCAACCTGGCCAACTTTGGCGCTTTTGTGGATCTGGGAGGGGCGGACGGGCTGGTGCATATCAGTCAGCTCGCCTGGAGCCGGGTGAATCATCCCAGCGAGGTTCTGCATGTCGGACAGGAAGTGGAAGTCCAGGTCTTGAGCGTCGATAAGGACAAGAAGAAGATTGCGCTCTCCATCAAGCGGGCCGAGGTCGATCCCTGGACAACCGTCGAGCAGCGCTACACGCCGGGGCAGATCGTGACCGGGGTGGTGACCAAGATCGCGCCGTTCGGGGCGTTCGCACGCATCGAGGATGGCATCGAGGGACTGATCCACCTCTCCGAGCTCACGCCGGGAGTGGACCCCAAGACGATCCTGCACGAGGGTGCACAGTTGCAGTTGCGTATTCTGCGCATCGACGCAGAACGCCGTCGCCTGGGCCTGAGTCTGAGGCAGGCCGAAGAGCTTGATCAGCCGCAAAGCGCAACGACGGAGGACACATCACACAACGTGTCCAGCACAAACGCAACCGCGAGCGAGCCAGCACCGGTGCCATCGCTGGAGGCAACAACGCCGTCATTGGAGGCCACCGCAGCCCAGCAGGAGCACGGCAGGCGACGCGAGCGCAATGACAGGCCCGAACGTGATCGGGACAACATGCTCCTGGGCGGCTTATCAGCCGGCGATGACGGAGAGACGACCGCAATGGCAGAAGCATTCCGCGCGGCTGCCCGCCAGCGCTCGAAAGAGGAAACAGAGACTTCCGAGTAAGAAGTTCTCGCGTACGCCTCGTTGGCGCGCCCAAAGAATAACAAAGATAGCCTTCCCGCTGCTCATACGAACGCAAAGCAGTGGGAGGGCTATTTATATCTTTGTAATCCAGGCAACTCACTTCGTCGTAATAGTTATGAGATAGTAACTCCTCTGCAGCAGAAAGAGGGGAGATCGAGAAAGAAGTTTCTCACACAGAAATAAAAATACGCCTTGTTTCTCGCCAACTGAGGTGATATACTCTTCCTACAAGCATCTTTCAAGAAATTCTGAACGTAAAAGGGTGGAGTTTCTCACACAGAAGAGGAGAGCCAGGAAGACCCGATTGGAAGCATCCTAAAATGATGTTCATCGCCTGCTAAGCACAATGTACCTGAACAGATGATCAAGTGACCTCTTCGCTGCAGATACACCACGTATAAGCAGTGATGAGGTCGATTGTTACTCAGAGAGAAGTAATGCACGTATATTGACAGACGGGAGGCGTAGTTGTTATCCTTGACGCTGTATGAAGAGTGTTGTATGATGAATGGCATAGTTTACCTGAGCGACACAGAGGGCCCGGTTCCACCCTCTGCCAATGAAAGGGGGGTGACAAACAGGTGAACGATAGAGATAGGTTTGATAAGTTCACAGAGCGGGCCAGGAAGGTCTTGAGCCTCGCTCAGGAAGAAGCGCAGCGCTTCCAACACAATTATATCGGTACAGAACACCTCCTGCTTGGTCTTGTACGCGAAGGCGAAGGTGTAGCTGCGAAAGTACTGGCGAATCTCGGTGTTGAACTTAATAAAGTTCGTAGCGCCGTTGAATTTATTATTGGCCGGGGGGATCGCATCGTTCTCGGTGAGATCGGTCTGACGCCGCGTGCCAAAAAGGTGATAGAGCTAGCAGTAGATGAAGCTCGACGCCTGAATCATCACTATATTGGTACAGAACATCTCCTGTTGGGGTTAGTTCGCGAGGGCGAGGGAATTGCAGCGGGCGTTCTGGAAAGCCTTGGTGTCAACCTTGAAAAGGTGCGCACGCAGACGATCCAGGTACTCAGCCAGTCCGGTTCATCGCATGAGCGTGATGCCAAGCACTCGAAGACTCCCACCATTGATCAGATGGGCATCGACTTGACACAAGCCGCTCGGGCGGGAACCCTCGACCCTGTTATCGGTCGCCACCAGGAGATTGAGCGCGTTATTCAGATCCTCTCCCGTCGTAACAAGAACAATCCTGCTCTGATCGGTGAGCCAGGTGTTGGTAAGACGGCTATCGTGGAGGGCCTGGCGCAGCGCCTGATTTCAGGCGAGGTGCCGGAGACATTGGCGGGCAAGCGTCTCTTGACCCTCGATGTCGGCTCCCTGGTAGCAGGTACGAAGTACCGCGGTGAGTTTGAGGAGCGTCTGAAGAAGA
The DNA here is from genome assembly GCA_034438015.1 of Ktedonobacteraceae bacterium. Taxonomy (GTDB): domain Bacteria; phylum Chloroflexota; class Ktedonobacteria; order Ktedonobacterales; family Ktedonobacteraceae; genus JACDAE01. The sequence continues at coordinate 51,557 of DAOTTD010000287.1, forward strand.
TTATCGAGGAGATTCGCAACAGCCGCGACTGCATTATCTTCATCGACGAGGTACACACGCTCGTCGGTGCCGGTGCTGCCGAAGGCGCGGTCGATGCCGCGAATATCCTGAAGCCTGCGCTCGCCCGTGGCGAACTGCAGTGCATTGGTGCGACTACGCTTGATGAGTACCGCAAGTATATCGAGCGCGATGCCGCCCTTCAGCGCCGCTTCCAGGAGGTAATTGTACGCGAGCCAACGGTCGAGGAGACCATTGAGATCCTCAAGGGTATCCGCGAACGCTACGAGCAGCACCACCGTCTGATTATCACCGATGAGGCGCTCAAGGCCGCGACCGATATGGCAAGCCGCTATATCACCGATCGCTTTATGCCTGATAAGGCGATCGACCTGATCGACGAGGCAGCAAGCCGCGTTCGCATGCAGAACTCGCTTGCCCCCCTCAACCTCAAGGAGGCGATGAAGGGGCTGGAATCAGTGCTGCGCGAGAAGGAAGCCGCCATCCAGCAACAGGAGTACGAGCTGGCCGCCGAGCTACGCGACCGCGAGGTCAAGTTGCGTGACCGCATCGCCAAACTGGAATCTGGCTGGCATCGCGAGCGCGGGACCGACAAGCCGACCGTTGGAGAGGAAGAGATCGCGCAGATCGTCTCCATGTGGACGGGCATTCCGGTAATGCGCATCGCGCAGGAGGAGTCGCAGCGCCTGCTCCAGATGGAGGATGCTCTGCACTCGCGTGTAATCGGGCAGAACGAGGCGATCGAAAAGATCTCCCGCGCCGTACGCCGCGCTCGCGCCGGCTTGAAAGATCCGAAACGCCCCATTGGTTCGTTCATCTTTATGGGCCCCACGGGTGTCGGTAAGACCGAGCTCGCCAAGACGCTCGCCGAATTTATGTTTGGCAGTGAAGAGGCACTCATCAAGATCGACATGTCAGAGTTCATGGAGCGCCACGCGGCAGCTCGCCTGGTTGGTGCGCCTCCCGGATATGTCGGGTACGAAGAGGGCGGTCAGTTGACCGAGGCGGTACGCCGCAAGTCCTATAGCGTGATCCTGCTCGACGAGATCGAGAAGGCCCACCCCGACGTCTTCAACATGTTGCTCCAGATCCTGGAGGACGGCAAGCTGACGGACGCCAAGGGACGGACGGTAGACTTCCGCAATACGATCGTCATCATGACCTCGAACGTTGGTGCAGTCCTGCTAAACAAGGAGGCATCAATCGGCTTCAAGCAGTCGAAAGACAAGGCGAAGGCCGATCAGTCCGAATACGAGGCGATGAAGAGCAAGGTCCTCGGCGAATTGAAAAATACCTTCAAACCGGAGTTCCTGAACCGTATCGACGAGGTCATCGTCTTCCATTCACTGCGCATGGAGGAGATGTATTCGATCGTCGATCTGTTGCTTAACCGCGTTCGCGCGCAGTTGACCGAGCAGCAGGTCGAGCTGGTCGTACCACAGCCGTCTAAGGACTTCCTGATCGAGAAGGGCTTCGATCCTCAGTATGGTGCCCGCCCATTGCGCCGTACCATCCAGAGAATGGTCGAGGATCCGCTGGCCGAAGGCTTGCTCCAGGGCAAGTTCCACCCCGGCGACCTGATCGAGGCTGTCGTTATCGATGACGATCTTGTACTACAGGTTCGCAATCGTATCGAACAGTTGCCACCACCCGCGACACCAGAAGCAGCACTCTCTGCTGGCGGTGAAAGCGGGAACAGTAGCAGCGAAGGATAAAGACAAAGGGGAACGTGAACGTTCACGTTCCCTCTGTTTTCTAATCACCAGTATATGCCTGGTCCGCCTGTGCGTGCCGGGTTCCCTATCATCTCTCCCTATATCAACAGATAGCAGACGCTCTAAATGGCAAAACTACGCACAAAATTTATCTGTCAACAATGTGGCGGTGAACATAGCAAGTGGATGGGAAAATGTCCCGACTGTGGCACCTGGAATACCCTCGAAGAGGTTGCTGATGTTCCGCAGAGTTCCGCTCGTCGCCAGGGCCTGAACGATACTCTCGCTCAAGGTACACGTGTGCCGGTAGCCCTGCCTCAGATCAAGCCACTGGCGCAGGCACGTATCTCAGTGGGATACCCTGAGATGGATCGTGTGCTGGGCGGGGGCCTGGTGGCTGGCTCGCTGACGCTGATCGGAGGTGAACCGGGCATCGGCAAATCGACGCTGCTGCTGCAGGTCTCCGGCTCAATCGCACAACACGTCGGGCCTGTTCTGTATGTGTCGGGCGAGGAGTCGATCGAACAGGTCAAGATGCGCGCCGAGCGGTTGGAGATCAGCGGAGAGCAACTCTACCTGCTGGCAGCGATCGAGCTAGATGTGATTACCGAGGCGGTCCAACGTCTCAAACCAGCACTGGTGATTGTCGATTCCATCCAGACGGTGCTCGCCAGTCATCTGACGGCGGCACCGGGGAGCATCAGCCAGGTAAGGGAGTGTACGCTCCAGCTTATGCAGTTGGCGAAAAGCACGCATATACCTGTTTTTATTATCGGGCATGTGACGAAGGAAGGAACCGTCGCGGGACCCAAGGCACTGGAACACATTGCCGACGCGGTCCTCTATCTCGAAGGCGAGCGCTATCATTCCTATCGGCTCCTGCGCGGCGTAAAGAATCGCTTCGGCGCCACACACGAGGTGGGCGTGTTTGAGATGCACGGCGAGGGCCTGCTGGAGGTGCCAAATCCGTCAGCGGTCTTCCTGGCGGACCGTGCGGCGGGGGCGACCGGCTCAGCCGTAGTGGTGAGCATGGAGGGAACGCGTCCCCTGCTGGTCGAGGTACAGGCGCTGGTAACGCCCAGTAACTTTGGGAACGCGCGCTGCACCACGAACGGGATTGAACATAATCGTCTCTTGATGCTGCTGGCGGTCCTGACGAAGCGCGTCGGGCTGGCAGTAAGCACCCATGACGTCTATGCAAATGTGATAGGAGGGTTTACACTGGAGGAACCGGCGATCGATCTGGGCGTGGCCGCCGCCATCGCATCGAGCTACCGCGAGAAAAATATCCCGCCGGATATGACCCTGATCGGCGAGGTTGGACTCTCCGGCGAGCTCCGCGCAGTCAGTCGGCTGTCATTACGTGTGCGAGAAGCCGCCAAGCTCGGTTTTAAACGCTGCATCGTTCCAGCAGCAGGAAGAGGAGCAAAGGTACGAGCGGAACTGGCAGATACAGGACTGCCAGAGGATTTTAAAGTACTTACCGCCAGTTCACTTGCAGTTTCGTTGGAGATTGCCTTACACTAATAGCAAGAGGTGTACCGTCGCATTTTAAGAGATCGTTTCAGTACGCATCCCCTGATGAAATGTTTGACAAGTGGCTATTAAGGGGGGATAAAAAGTAGAACTATTGATTCCTGAGAGAAAAAGATGTATACTGCACATTCGATATGATGTTTTTACGGCTCGACGGGCGCGTTTTCAAGGTTAAGCAGGTCAGGCGACATACTAGACGGAATTATCATTTTTTGTTTTTATCACCGTCCTAGCCAGCTAGCCGCCCCCACACGTCGCCCTCCGAGTACTCTATGTACTGAAGAGGTGCATTGCTTTGGAGGATGCAGGAATGTCAATAAAAACCATTTCCCGCATTGTTGGTAGCGTAATCGCTATCGCGGTAGTTGTAGGCATTTTGTTGTTCGATCGCGCCGTCATCGACGATCGTAAGATCTCCCTGGAATGGGGTATCGCGATTGGTGTGGCACTTGTGATCGTGGCCTTTTTGATCACGCCGTACGTTACAGTTGTTCCCTATCGCTGGATGCGCGAAAAGATTCGCGGCGCTGCGGCCAGTGACCTGGTGGCCGCAGCGATCGGCCTGACCATCGGACTTATCATCTCCGCTCTTCTCGCTATTCCACTGGCGAACCTGCCTGCGACCTGGGGACACCTGCTGCCATTTCTAGGTGCGGTGCTCTTTGGCTACCTGGGCGTGACGATCGCAGTTCTGCGTAAGAACGATATCGCGCACCTCTTTCAGGGTGCAATGATGGGACGGCGCGCCCGCGAGCGCGAGCGCGACGAGGAGCGAGAACGCGAGCGCAAAGAACAGGATGTGCTGGAAAAAGAGAAGGAGAGCGCCACGCCCGAATCGCTTCAGATCCTGCTCGATACCAGCACGATCATCGATGGGCGCATCGCCGATATCAGCCAGACGGGCTTCATCTTCGGTACTCTGGTCGTGCCACGCTTCGTGCTGAACGAGCTGCAGCGCATCGCGGACTCCGCCGATACGATGCGCCGCAATCGCGGTCGGCGCGGACTGGAGATTCTCAATCGCCTGCAGAAGGATGCCACCGTTCCTATAGAGATCATCGATGCCGATATCGAGGGCATCGCCGATGTCGATGGCAAGCTCGTGAAGATGGCGAGGAATCTACACTGTCCCATCATTACAAATGATTTCAATCTCAACCGCGTGGCGGAGCTCCAGGGGGTCAAAGTGCTCAATATTAACGAACTCGCAAACGCCATTAAACCTGTCCTGCTGCCAGGCGAGGATATTCACATCAAGATCATGCAGGATGGTAAGGAGCTTGGGCAGGGCGTCGGCTACCTGGATGATGGGACAATGATCGTTGTTGAGAACGGACGCCAGTATATGAATCTGACGATTGAAGTGACGGTGACGCGCGTGCTGCAAACAGTGGCCGGACGGATGATATTTGCCCATCCCAAACAGAATAACAACTCTACGCCCACGCCGCAATCGTCCGCCAGGCAGCGACAGGCGTAAGAACACTCATTATGCAAGAGAAAGCCGCCGTTGTGATCGTAGCAGCAGGCTCCAGCAGGCGCATGCAGGGACAGGATAAGCTCTGGACGCCGCTGGCAGGGCGTATCACGCTCGCACGCACGATCGATGTCTTTCAACATTCGGCTACTATAGAGACGATTATCCTGGTTACGAGCGCCGAACGCCTCGATGCGGCCCGAACGCTATGCCAACAAGAAGGCTGGCACAAAGTTATGACTGTGGTTGCCGGTGGAGCGCGGCGCCAGGATTCTGTACGCCTGGGACTCAATGCGCTGGCGGCAGCGAAGCCAACCTGGGTCATGATTCACGATGGGGCGCGTCCCTTTGTGACAGAAGAGATACTGGCAGCGGGTTTGCACGCCGCACAGGAGCACCTGGCAGCGGTCGCCGCCGTTCCGGTAAAGGATACGATCAAGCAGGTCCAGAACGGAGAGATCCATGCTACGCTGGACCGCGCGCACCTGTGGATGGTGCAGACGCCGCAGGTCTTCTCATTTCCGCTGATTCAGCAGGCCCACGCCAGCCCACTCGCGCAGGAGGAAGTCACCGACGACGCCACGTTGCTGGAACGCATGGGACATTCCGTGGCCATCTTCCCCGGCGCTTACACCAATATCAAAATTACTACGCGGGAAGATCTGCTCTTCGCCGAATTATTAGTGCAAGGATACACGAGCTTATGACGACACGCGTTGGTTTCGGTTACGATGTGCACGCCTTCATCGAGAATCGTCCGCTCATCCTGGGCGGCGTGACGATCCCTTTCGCGTACGGTCTCGCCGGTCATTCCGATGCTGATACCGTTATCCACGCCGTGGTCGACGCTCTCCTCGGGGCCGCCGCGCTCGGCGATATCGGTACGCACTTTCCCTCCAGCGACGCACGCTGGAAAGATCAGCCCAGTGCCTTCTTCCTTAATTACACCCTCGACCTGCTGCACCACCATCACTTTACTATAGGAAACATCGATGCGACGATTGTGGCCGAGCGCCCTAAGCTGGCGCCCTATTTACAAGAGATGCGCGCTCATCTAGCCGAGCACCTGAGCCTGGATAAAGAGCGGGTGAGCGTAAAGGCGACGACGACGGACGGCCTGGGCTTCACAGGCCGTCGCGAGGGCATCGCCTGCTACGCGGTCGCGTTGATTGAGCGTTCTTGACAGATGACATTCGCCAGTATTCGTGGTTAGAAACATACCGTTGAATTATTGTTGCTCAAACCCGGAGTAGACCTCGTCGGTCTTCGCAGCCATGATAAAATCGTTGCGGTGCAGGCCACCGATGCTATGCGTCCACCATGCGACGCCGACGCGGCCCCATTCGGTCAGCAAAGCAGGGTGATGGCCCTCCTCTTCGGCAAGCGCGCCCACCTTATTCGTGAAGTCCAGCGCCGTCACAAAATCCTTGAATTTGAAGACGCGCTCCAGCCGCTTGAGGTTGTCACGCTCAACGATGACCCACTCGGGCACCTGGGGAAGAAACTCCTTCAATTCCTCCTCAGTGACCTGCGGGGAACCGGGCGCGCAGGCTTCGCATTTCTGCTGTTTCAACTCTGCCATATTTTTACCTGCCTTATTCTTAACCTACCTGCAAAACAAATTTGAGGGCGTGACTCGCCGTCACGGCCACTCTTATTATACCTGCATAATGAGCTAGAGGCGCAAGCAGGCCCCGCTTTTCACCGCTTTTTTTCTAAAAAACCTTCTTACAGAGCTTCATAGCTGGATGTTTGCATCTGTTCTAGCTCCTGGTCACGAATGCTCGAAATCCATTCGTGTTCCGCCTGCCATTGCAGTACGACATGCTGAATAATTCGAAGCAGGTTCTCCAGATACGCAGGACTCGGATGATTGGCAAGTTCGTGAGCGAGACCTTCCATCTCCGTCTGTGTGTGCAGGACAGTGGTCTGGCAATAATTGATATAATGGGCCTATCGGTGTGATTCTGACGAAAAGATACGACGTACCATAGAACTGAAAGTCGGAGGCGTGGGTTGATCAAGCACTTTCCTTCCCCTGTTCAGGAAGTCACGACTGAAAGTATCGCAACCCTTTGATCCATACCCTTCTCGTGTTGATGATTTTGAGATGATCAGGCAGCCTTTCTGGTCTATACTCCTCTTCCAAATTCTCACATCAGTCTCGTACAAACCTCACTCAAATTTCTGTTGAAGCAGCCTATCAGCGTTAATAGGCTTGTTAAAGTACTTTTGGGCTTCAATTAACTCATACTGCTGGGGAGCGTTTATGGAAGATAGAAATACTTCGATTCTATTTGCCTATGGAGAAGTAAGAAGTTGTGACTCTGAGTGCGTTTCTGGAGTCAGAAGGAGAAAGGGATGTCTGATGATGATCCCCAGTTGCTTTTGGGAGTACGGCAAGGGGACGAAGGGGTTTGGAACCAGATATTTGATCAATATAACAGGCCTCTTTGCCAATTTATTGGCTTCCTCTCAATAGTGAACAGGGAGGATGTCCACGATATTGCAAACGAGACTTGGGAAAAGGCCTGGAAGGCTAAGTCTAGGATACACAGCGCATCCAACATTAAGGCTTGGCTATTCGAGATAGCTAAGAATAAGGCCACTGATCATTCTCGAAAGAGAATAAGAAGGGAAAATAGTATGCCAAGTCAGAAGCTAAATGCTGAACATAATGGTGGGATAGGGGTAGAGATAGCTGATCCAGAAGCTCTTGAGGATCAAGTAGAGAAGGGCGTGATTCTAGGGGAAGCGTGGAATAAAACTATTGAAAAGACAACTCCTAAACAAAGGAATTGTTATATTCTCCATGAACAAGGTAGAACTTTTGAAGAAATTTCGCTAGAACTAGATTTAAGAGTAGGTACAGTAGAACCTTATGTTTGTACTGTAAGGAAGATCTTCAGGGGAGAGTATCGCAAACTACAAGAAGGAGACTAATATAATGAGTGATTCCATGAAAGGCCGTTCGCTTCCCAGGCAGTCGTGTAGCGACTGGGCAGATTTGCTTGCCCTTACTCCAGAAGAACTGCTTTCTCCCGCTGATCGGGTAGCATTCACAGAACATGCGCGATCATGTGCTACGTGTGCTGCTCTGCGCGATGATTCCCGTCTGCTTACTGCCTTCGCGCGTCGCGCTCTTAGTGTGACACCGTTGCCTGGTCTTCCAGCCTCTGTTCTCGCCGAAATGCAGAATGCTTCCTCCGCGCCAAGTGAAGGACAAAGCCCCAGACTCAAAGTTCTTCTACCATCTACTAGTAGTCATCAGCGTTCACTCCATCATACTCAGATCTTCCAGTCACGCAGGACAGGCACTCGTTTGGATATAAGGCGCTTCCTTCGTCTAAGGTCTCCATGGTTGGTCGCTGCTTGCCTTATGATAGGATTAGCCCTAGTCTCCTTAGTTTGGCAGCTTGGCTTTCAAACACTTATCCATCAAGTGCAAGCGGATCCTCTTTCATTGCAGCAATCTCTCAAGGAGGTAATGCCTCCACCAGGAGCCACATTTGTGCATACTGTCTCCTGGTCTCCCGATGGAAAGTATATTGCAGTGTTGTGGGATGATAGCACAATGCAGGTCCGAGATGCACAACACAAATACGTGGTAATCTTTTCCCAAAAAGTGGGATGGGGATACGGCTTAGCCTGGTCTCCTGACGGTCAGCGTCTTGCCTCTATCGGGAAAGAAGATAACACGATACAAATCTGGAATATCTCGACGTATCAATGCGAAGCCAATATGCTTCGCCAATGTCTGATCTACACAGGGCATACGGCACAAATAAAAGCCATTGCCTGGTCTCCCAATGGAAGCTACATCGCATCAGCCAGCGATGATCAGACGGTCCGGATCTGGGATGCCCGTACCATGAAACATCTCTATACGTACCGAGACCCCGGCTCAACGGTCACAACGATTGCCTGGTCCCCCGACGGAAAGCGCCTTGCTTCGGGAGACGACAATAATCACGTCCAGGCGTGGGATGCTCTCACAGGAGCACACCTCGTAAATTATAAAGGTCACAAGGGGGCTATTTCGTTTGTCGGTTGGTCTCCCGATGGTAACTTTATTCTATCGTCCAGCTATGATGGCACCATGGGGATCTGGAATGTGAGAACAGGAGACTCTACCCTTAAGCTCCCGCCTGATCCTGGCCCTATCTTTGCCGCTGACTGCCTATGGGAGAAGGGTCAGCAGAATAGTGCCTTTCTTGCTCTTGTTGTTGATAACTCTATACAAATTTGGCACATATGGGATCAGCAGGGAAAAATAGAGCTCCAGTGGCTGACTACTTCCCGCATAGCGAATGATCATGGACAGTCCGACAATGTCCTCTCAATCTCGTGGTCACCTCTCGAAGACCATATTATCGCAGGAGGAAGTGGAGACATCCTTGACTTCCGGCTTGAATAAATCTACTCAGGAGGATCTCTCATGACACCAGAACAACGTTCAACGTTTGATGAACTGATTCCTAAGTTACGTTCGGGCCGACTCACCCGTCGAGCCTTTCTGGAACGAGCGTTGGCACTCGGGCTCTCTTCTGTCTCCACACTCTCTTTGCTAGAAAGTTGTGGTAGCTCTCATGACAATGCTATCTACCTGGTTTGGCAAGCTGATTATGATCCCTCTAATGCGTGCCAACAGCTTGTGGATGGCTTCAACAAGCGCAACCAGGGCCGTATTCACGTCACTTTGCAGATTGGCCCAAACGGGACAAATGACCTGGTCACAATAGAGCGAAATATCCTCAAAGCACGTAGCACCGCAGTAGATATCTTCTCAGTCGATATTATCTACGTTGCTGAGTTTGCCCGCCAGAGATGGTTTCAACCGATCAGCGAGAGTCGCTGGCCGCAGCGGGAGCGTGCGAAATATCTGGGGATGCCCATTGAAGCCTGTACCTTTGATGGACAACTCTGGGCCATTCCTTTTCGTAGCGATGTCGGACTGCTGTACTACCGTACAGATTTGATTCCCCACCCACCCAGCACATGGGAGGAGTTAACATCCATGGCAGAAACAGCCTTGGCGCAGAAGAACCACCCCGAGTATGGGTATGTCTGGCAAGGTGCCCAGTACGAAGGGCTGGTTTGTAACTTTGACGAGGTGCTTCACGGGTATGGTGGCTCTCTTTTCTCAGATCCATTCCATCCTACTGTTGTGACTGTCGATAGCCCACAGGCGAGACAAGCACTGACAACAATGGTGAACTGGATAAACAAGATTTCTCCTGATGATACTGATACTTATACGGAGGAAGTGACACGGAACACCTGGGAAAAAGGTGAGGCGCTTTTTATGAGGAACTGGCCTTATGCCTACTCTCACTCCCAACAAACAACACTGGCACATAAATTTGGTATCCATCCCATGCTCTCTGGAGGAATCAACACTATAGGACACTCTTCACTGGGTGGTTGGCAGTTGGCGATCAATGCTTTTATTGATCCGGTCAAACAAGATGCTGCCTGGGAATTTATCCAGTATATGCTGCAACCGGAGGCTCAAAAGATCGGAGCAACTGTGGCATCCTGGGTGATGACCTTAATGAGCATTTATGAGGATCAGGAGATTCTCAGCAAGTTCCCTTTCTACAAACAATTGAAACCGATACTCCAGGCTGCAGTACCACGTCCAGTCACTCCGAACTACACAGATATGTCAACGGCTATTGTGTTTCATGTTCGTCAGGCCCTTGCCCGTCAAGCATCGGTTTCGGAGACACTCAAAGCTCTCGCCGCCAAATTGGAGCAGCTTATCAACAGCAATCAAGTGTCGTAGGTACCATATAACCAGAGATATATGGTACCAGTGCCAGAAACGGAAGAAGCCTGTTGGTCATCGACAGGCTTCCCTGGCCGATTTTTCTTTTTCTGTTACCTTCTGAACACATGGGCAGTTCTCCTAGATAATAAGATCAAACATATGGAAACCCATATCCAACTCCTTCCAGGAGAGATTAGCGCGTCACTATTTTTGATGATGTGCTCTGCTCCTTATTGGAGCATATGCATTCGTCGTGCAAGGTGACGTAGAGAGCAGCGCTCAACAAATTCTCCCAAAAGTTATAGGGGAGCCGTTTATTGAAGATAGAGAGTGTACAAGAAGCTGTGAAGTGGCAGGATGGCTCGATGCCTTTATAGCCATGCTATTGAGCTGCATCGAGCCATCCTGGTCGC
>DAOTTD010000288.1:0-27996 GCA_034438015.1 Ktedonobacteraceae bacterium
GAGCAGGCGAGAATATCAATTGGGTAATCACTTCACCATACGAGCCTTCAAACGGGCAGCGACCGCACAGCCACTCGTAGGCAACCGCAGCCAGCGAGTACTGGTCGCTCGCGAAACGGGGTTTGCCCTGCGCCTGCTCAGGCGCCATATAACTCAGCGTTCCGGCGATTTCCTGCAAGGTTAGAGAATGGCTGGAAGGGAGCTCCAGCGACACGCCAAAATCAGTGAGCCACAGTTGGCCCTCTGGTCCCAGCAGCATGTTCTCCGGTTTGATATCGCGGTGAATGATATTCTGGCTGTGCGCGTAGTGCAACGCGTCAGCCGCCTGGCGTACATAGTGCACCACTTCGAAGGGAGCTAAACGGCTTCCCCTGGGATATCGCTTGCGCATGCTGCCATTCGCTGCGTATGCCATTGCGAGGTAGAATATTTCGCCCTCCACGCCACAATCATACGCTGGCACAATATGCGGATGCACCAGTTGACCGACGATCTCCGCCTCTTTGAGAAAATTTCCCTGATCCATATCAGGCAAACGCACATGCATAATTTTAACGGCAACACGCGTCTTCAGAAATATATGCTCCGCGAGATAGACATAAGAGAACGCACCCTGACCGATAAGATTCAGTAGTCGATATCTGCTAAGCTGATAATCTTGAGGATCTTGCATCTATTTATCCCATCTAGTTATGCATTGGAACGGGCATAAATACAGTCGTGATCGGGTCTTCTATACACATAAGTGCACTTCTTCTTACTTACAGGATTGCATATTACCATTATAGCCTATATAAGGGAGAGTGAAACAGGTCACAATTTCAGGGAAAGTAGCATAGAATGGATGACTCTACATACTATGGATGTGTTTAGCGAGAAAGATATATAGACGAGGCGTATCTGACGAATAGTGGCTCTTCCACACTATTCATCAGATACGCTTCTACAGAAACGCCTGTCTGTCGTAGGGGCCTGCCCTTGCGCGGGCCCTGCGTGGGGGCGCAGAATGGCTCCCAGGGCCCGCGCAAGGCAGGGCCCCTACTTTATGCCTTCTTCGCCGTAAAGATGATCGTGATGAGAACCTTGTTTTGTGCGACGGCGATATTCGCCAGATCAGGCGGCTGGATGCCGAAATCAGTCATATAGATGGTGCTGGTTGCCTTGCCCGTTACCATATTATTCTCCACCTGGCCCTGCACGTCAAATGTCTCTTTATTCGTTTTACCATGCATCGTCAAGTTGCCGATGAGCTGAAAATGGACGTTATCCCCTTCGCTGTAGTTCACCGGTAAGCCCTGGGTAGAGGTAGAGCCGAAGGTTGCATCGGGATAAGTGTCCGTCTGGAGGGCGTTTTGTCGCACATATTGGTCGCGCTTCGGCTCACTCGTCTGTAGCGTGCTCAAGTTGACCGTGATGTGCATCCCCTCGACGATCGGGGATGCGCCGGTGCGTATGTTGAAATTGCCCTTCACGTCGTGCGTGGTGCCGATTGCATCGTTGTTCGGCTTATTCTGGAAGATCAGATTCTCGAATACACTGTAGGATGCCGTGGTCTGGGCCGGCACAACCTGACACGTCTTCAGAGCGGCCAATGGTCTGGACGTACTGGAGGTCGTCGCGGCTGCCGACGGCGTTGTATCCGCCGACGTTGCCACAGGCCCCGGCGCGGTATGAGGCTGATTGACGGCACTGGCAAAGCGTGCCGCGTATACCACACCACCCCCGATAACAACAAGGATAACAATAGCCCCGATCAGCAAGATGGAACGTCTCTTCATAATTTCTCCTCAATTGGAGCCGTAGAATATAACAGGCTCTCATTTCTTAAGATGCGCCGTCGCTCATCCCTCGTTTGTCTCCAAACGGCGCCAGTCGATCATTTACTACCCTGTACTACGACGAAGGTTACGCCAGCCCGGCATCCTCCGAAACCCCTAGCGCCAGAGCCATCCAGTCCATCTCGCCGCGCCCCTTTGCAACTCCGGTCAGCAGTCGGTCATGGAGTAGGCTGGCGAGCAGCATTGGAACGTTTGATTGAGCCGCCGTCTGAAGGGCCAGATTGATGTCCTTCAGGCCCAACTGCATCTCGAAACCCACCGGTGTATACTGCTTCCTGGCAATCGAACGACCATAGTTTTGATAGATAGTACTGGCGAAGATGGTCTGACTGAGCATCTCAATCACTGCGGTGCGCTCGACGCCGTTCTTCTCCGCCAGCGTCAGGGCCTCCGCCATCGCCTCCATCGCCGAGGCGATCAGGAAGTTTCCAATCAATTTGACGAGGTTGGCGGACTCTGGCGCCTCACCAAAATCGAATGTCTTCTGGCCGATGGCTGCCAGAATCTGCCCGACGCGCTCTTTCCCAGCCTGCGGACCAGCGGAGACGATCCAGAGCTTCCCGGCTGCGGCGGCCTCCGGGCGACCAAAGACGGGCGCGGCCACGTAGAAACATTCGCGCTCCGCGTGTAGTTCGCCCAGGCGACGCGCGGTGGCGGGTGCAATGGTGCTCATGGAGATGTGAACGCCGCCCGGTCCCAGGCGCGACAGGAGGCCGTCCTCGCCCAGGGTTATGCTCTCCAGAGCGTTATCGTTGGCAACCATGGACACTACGATGCCGCCCGGTTCCATCACGTCGCACGGACGCGAGACCTGTTGCGCGCCCAGATCGACCAGAGGCTTCGCTTTATGTGCACTACGATTATACACACGCAAGTCGAAGCCCGCCTTTAAGAGATTAGTAGAAATAGGCTGGCCCATGCTGCCAAGTCCTACGAAACCAATTGTCTCACTCATGACGACTCCTTAAATTGCAGTAAAACTCCTTATGGTAATTATCTTACTACATCTATTGATCTACTGGGTATAACTCTTCAGGTCCCCCTCTCGAACTCCTCGCCGCGCCACCCACACCCAACCACAGGCGCTGAGGGATCAGGGGGTCTGACTCCTTGTGGCTCCGCGCGCTCTGCGGCTCGCTCCATTTTGATGTGGTTGGTGGCGTGGCGGCCGGGGCCGCCACGCCACCAACCACATCACACCCCTTGCGAAGCGCCGCAGGCGCTGAGGAGTCCTGAACAGTTACGGGGGGTGCAGGGGGTTACGTTCCCCGCAAAATTTCACGAAGCGACTTGACTTTCACCCCACGCATGGTCAACAATCACAATATGTAAATTTTATGTCAGATCTGCCGCGTGACTTCACGAGACATGCTAGAAAAGGTTGAACAAGATCAATATGAAGCTTCGAATCGTACAGGTAGGCATGGGAGGCTGGGGCCGTAGCTGGGCAAAAACCGTCGTCTCCCAGAACAAAGACATTGAACTGGTGGCCTGCGTCGACGCAGTTCCCGAGGTGCTATCCCTGGCACGGCAGGAACTCAGCAGTCTCGGCGTCGAGCATCATTTTCCCTCGCTTGCCGAGGCGTTCACCGCCGTCGAGGCCGACGCGGTGCTGATCACCGCCAGTTTGCCTGGACACGTCCCGATCGCGCTGGAGGCTCTCGACGCAGGCAAACACGTCTTGTTGGAGAAGCCTTTTGCGCCCTCGGTCGCGGAGGCGCAGCGCGTTATCGATAGCGCGGCACAACACGGGCGCATACTGATGATCAGTCAGAACTATCGCCACTTCCCGGCGGTGCGTGTGGTGCAGGAATTGATACGTGAAGGATCACTCGGTCCCGTTGGTACCGTCAATCTGGATTTCCGCCGCTATGCTAATACGGCACCGCGTGAAAGCCACCGCAACTACAAACTCTGGCAGCCTCTCCTGGTGGATATGTCTATTCACCATTTCGATCTGATGCGCATGCTGCTCGGTCAGGAGCCGGTGTGTATCGCCTGCCAGACGTGGAATCCGCCCTGGAGCAATTTCGTCGAAGCTGCTGCCGGGAGCGCAACCATCACCTTCGATGGTGCAGCGGTGCTCAATTATCGTGGAAGCTGGGTCAGCACGACGCCGCAAACCAACTGGGCAGGTGAATGGCATATCGAATGCGCAGGCGGCGAGATTATCGCTACCAGTCGTGGTGATAAGCCCGATTATGTCGCTATTCGTCCGCTGGGCAAGCGCCTGCGTACGCTCAAGCTGCCGGAGGTACCGTTGCGCGATCGACATGGGACGCTGGCCGCCTTTGTGCAGGCTGTGCGCACAGGCGAGGAACCCGAGACCTCCGGTCGCCGCAACCTCAAGACGCTGGCGCTTATGCTGGCCGCTGTGGAGTCCGCCGTCTCCGGTCAGCCTATGGCTATCACGCCTGATGTGGTGCATTCTGAGAGATACTAGAAAGCAGGTGAAATGATGCAGGCTCAACGGCAAAGGCTGCACACGCAGAAAAGAGTAGCGGCGACGACCGGTTCAGGCGTCAAAATTTGACGGGCACCCCGTTTTTATAACTTGACAGTAACACCGCCATTTGCCTACACTACACACAGGGTTCTACGTTCTTTCTCTATAGCACGCACATTTTCGCATGAATCACGCCACTACGGGGTGCACACGACATGAAGGGAGCCAGGGGATGACCAATCACACAGGACAGCAGTTCGGCCACTATCGCCTCACGCGTTTTCTGGGGCGTGGTGGCTTCGCCGATGTCTACCTGGGTGAGCACGTGTATCTTGGCACCCTTGCCGCGATCAAAGTGTTGGATACACAACTGACCGCTGATGAGATCGAGCAATTCCGCCAGGAGGCGCGCACGATCGCCCAACTGGAACATCCGCATATCGTACGCGTGCTGGACTTCGGCGTGGATGATAACGTGCCGTTTCTGGTGATGGGCTACGCGCCGAACGGCTCTCTGCGCCAGCGTTACCCGCGCGGCACCCGCCTTCCACTGGAGAAGATTCTGCACTACGTCAGGGACGTGGCCGGAGCGCTACAGTATGCACACGATCAGAAACTGGTGCATCGCGATGTGAAGCCCGAGAATATGCTGCTGGGGCGAAACGAAGAGGTGTTGTTGAGCGACTTTGGCCTGGCGGTAGTGGCGCATAGTTCGTCGCAGGATGGTCCGGGCGATGTATCCGGCACGGTTGCATATATGGCACCTGAGCAGGCGCGTGGGAAGCCGCGCCCGGCCAGCGATCAGTACGCGTTGGGGATTGTGGTATACGAGTGGCTATGCGGAGCGCGGCCCTTCGAGGGGTCGTACCAGGAGATAGCGGTGCAGCACGTGCTGGCAACACCCCCATCGCTGCATCAGTTGCAGCCAACGATCTCACCGGAGCTTGAGGATGTGGTCTTGAAGGCGCTCGCCAAGGACCCACACGAGCGTTACCCACGCATCCAGAACTTCGCGGATGCGCTGGAACAGGCCACGCAAGGCGAGAAGAGCTCCACAGTCATTCTTCCATCTGCTCAACTCCGGCCTGCTGGCGGTTCGTCCGATAGCACAACCAGTCGCATCCCCTCCGACACGATCTACGCCCTGGCATGGTCGCCCGACGGCAGGCGCATCGCCTCCGGCGGACTCGATCGGACGGTCCAGGTGCGTGGAACGACGACGGGCGTGAGCACCTTCATCTATCACGGGCACGGCGGCAGCATCAGCGCCCTGGCGTGGTCGCCTGATGGCCGCTCTATCGCCTCCGCTAGCCTGGACAAGACGATCCAGGTCTGGAATCCGACCGGCGGCGATCGGCTCGCGACCTACGATGGACATGCGGGGATGGTCTACGCCCTGGCATGGTCGCCCGACGGCAGGTATATCGCCTCGACCAGCGGAGGCGGGACCGACAATACGGTGCAGATCTGGGAGGTCGCAACGGGACAGAACGTCTTCACCTACCATGACCCCACCTACTGGTCACGGGCAGTCGCATGGTCGCCTGACGATCGGTACCTCGCGGTGGGACTGTGGCACGAGATTCAGTTGTGGGACATCGCCAGAAAGAGTAAGGTCGCCACATATCGCGGCCACCATAGCTGGGTCAGAGCGGTTGCATGGTCGCCCGATGGCCGACATATCGCCTCCGCCTGCGAAGACAAAACGGTGCAGATCTGGGACCCGGCGAAGGAGCGTCTCCTGCTGACCCATCACGGACACACCGACTGGGTCGGCATCATCGCCTGGTCGCCCGATGGCAGATACATCGCCTCGATCAGCAAGGATAATAACGTACACGTCTGGGACTCGACCACCGGTACCACCCTCGCCACCCATCGCGGGCACCCCGCTTCGGCATACGCCCTGCTGTGGCTCCCCGACGGCAAGCACGCGGTCTCGGCCAGCAGCGATGGCACTGTCCAGTTCAAGCTCTTCTCCGTTTAATGGCTGTTTTCGTCTCCACATCTATATGTAAATGCGTTCCTGGTTTTTTTCACAGAGCTGGATATAATCTCATTGTCGAGGTCACACATCTATCACGAATGGCACACACATATATAAATGCATCATAACTACTGGTAAAAGCGCTCAAGATATGTTTTGATATAAGCGGATGTATTGTCCAACGCAGGACGGCCCCGGAGATGTGTGTTCGGAGTGCTTGCACCACTGCTATAGCTATTCAACGCGGAATATCCATAATTTGCAGAAAGGGAGAGAACGCAATGGAAGCACGTATCTTGACTCAGAAGGACGCCGAGGCATTCTGGAACCTGCGCCTGCGCGCGCTACAGGAGGACCCAGAGTCGTTCGGCGCTTCATATACCGAAATTCTTGAGCGCGGCATCGCGGGCTCCACGCAGAATCTGACGAAGCGTAACGAGAACTGGCGCGACGACGTGACATTCGGCGCGTTCGACGGCAAGACGCTCGTTGGCACCACCGGTTTCAAGCGCGAGGAGATGGTGAAGATGCGGCACAAAGCCATCATCTGGGGCATGTTCGTCCCCAAAGAGCTGCGCGGGCAAGGCATCGGCAAGGCGCTGCTCGAAGCCGCCATCGCCTACGCCCGCGAGCTGCCGGAGCTCGAACAGATCAACCTGAACGTCGTGCTCACCAGCCGCGAGGCACGCCACCTCTTCATCGCGCTCGGCTTTGAGACCTGGGGCATCGAGCGCCACGCCCTCAAGCTACGCGATCGCTACTTCGACCAGGAACATATGACGCTCTGGCTGAATAAATAGCCGCTTTCCGACGAGCACAAAGGGGACATGTACGGTATCCGTTTATATTCCCTTTGTGCTCATCTGGTATAGAAACCAGCGGTTGAAAATCTGGAGAAACTACACTATATTGAAATTCATCGAACCGGAATTCTCATTCACCGTCAACAGCGCCCCTTGAGTTGACTGGCTGCTCACATGGAGTTGACTGCCAGACGAACCAGAAGGTGTTGGGGTACCCAGAGTGGTGCTGATATTGCCGGAATTCGTTGTGGCATCGATGTGGAAGGGATCGATTTTCGGCAGCTTGACCGAGATGTTACCAGTGTTATCATCGAAAAGGTTGCTACTGTATTGGTCGAGCGAACCATCGAACGAGATTGAACCGTTGTCAACGTGGAGGTGAGAGTTGCCGCGCAGAAGAACCTGTGAGGCTGCAATATTGCCACCGCTGAGATCCATCTGTCCCGTGATACCACTCACATCGACGGACCCGTTACAATCCTTCAAGCTCAGATCTGTCTGAGCGGGAACGTGGACTACAACCCAGGTATTATTGGGAAGAGTGGGGAAGGTAGCCGTATGCGTCGTGCTATTCAATTGCACAGGAAAAGATTGACCATTGGCTTCCGCCGTAAAATTGGTGCCAGGCCGCACCTGTATACCTCCTGTATGACAACTGCCACTGGCAGGGATCACAAGAGTATACTGTGAGTACGGCCAGTTCGGCTGCTGAGCACTCGCTTGAGCGGGGCTATACATAGCCATCAAAGCGAGTAATGCCATGGCACCCAGAGCCATACATGAGAGTTTGATCCATTGCAAGTTCAAGTGCAAGTTCAAGTTCATTTTCCTTTTTCATACCTTTTTTTCATAGAAACATTTCGTTTTGCCAGAGTAAAAACTATCTGTTGTTCATACCCACTATTAGGACGATACCAGATGAGTTTTTTGGCGTATTGCTCTTGAATTCGGTGGGAGTAGAGGACGGTAAAAGAAGGAAAACCTGAATAGTTGCTATCTTTCTCACCCGGTATTCAGCACCAGGCTCACCGCATCCTCGTAGCTCGAAACGAGATAGGCGAGATCGCCGAGCAATATCGAGACCTTGTAGAGGTGTGATACGATCTCGTTCCGCTTAGGAATATCCTCGGCCAGATTCTCCTCCAGGTAGACAAAGAACGCGGTCGTATCGCTGATCCGGCTGGTTAGCGCATCTCTCGCCTCGTTGAAGTGCTGGTGCTCCGTAAATACGTTCATGAGAGGTGCGAGGCGCTGCAGCGAGAAGATGGCCTGCTCCTCCTGCGTAGAGTGCGCATCTTGCTGCAAAGAGGAATGTTCCTCGGTATCTATATGCACATCGCTCCCCTCTAAGGCGTTAGAAAGGGTGCGCACAAGTTCCATGAACATGTAGTAGAGGTCGGCGATAAATGCGCGTACGCGGTGCAGCGGATCTTCGCCGGGCAGTTCCTGGAGATCCTGGTTCCTCTCGATGCGATGTTGTATCTCGTTCAGCGCCCCTATCACCGCGTCGAAGCGCACCACGAACGTCCCGATATTATTGCTCTGCTGCGTATCTATATAGGCGTGATAGATACGATAGAGCTCCTGCAATGTGCGCCGCTCGTCCCTTTGCGCGTCCGGCTGAGCGACAACAGGCGATGGGAGTGTCATGAGGGATTGCTGGAACTGTGGTCGCGGCGCCTGTTCCGTGGCATGCACGATGAGGCTTTCGCGCAAAAATTGCAGGCTGATATCGATCTCAGCGATCAGCTCATCCTTCTGTTCCGCGCTGAGCACCGTATTGTACTTAACCACGCTGCGACACGCAAAGACCGTACTCATGGCATGTTCCAGACCCTGGGCCTGCCTGCCGGACGCATTACCAGACATGATATTCTTTACCCTTTCAAGCGCTAACGCCTATCCTAAAACGCTTAACGAGACTGAGACCGTCGACGGGCTGACCTTTACAGTTACCCCTGTGGCATCCTGGGCTGAGAGCGTGACCTGTCCGCTGTAACTACCGAGCAGTTTCCCACTCGCATCGACATGCACATTGATCGTGCTCCCTGTATCACCCTCATTGCCCGCGCCGGGCGAGAGCGACAGCCAGTCGCGACTACCAGTATCCACCGATGTTTGCCAGGAGACGGGCCACGAGCAGTTCCCTGTGGCCTTCACACTTATATCCTGATCTGGTGGCTGCGCCTGTAACAGCGAGGAGGAAAAGGAGAGACTCGCGGGCGACACTTGCAGCGCACATGGCAGAAGCACATTCAGGGTCACGGGAAGTACCTGCCCTGCCACAGGCTGACCAGAGGCATCCACGGCATTCACAGCGACCTGTGCCCGGTATGTGCCCGTAGCCAGGCTACCGGTAGCAAAGGTGAGCACCGCCGTCTGTCCCGCATGTATAGATCCCTGGGTAGGAGTTACCGTAAGCCAGGACGGCAGCGACCCATTCGTCCCTACCTGCCAGTTGAGCAGGCCGCCTCCGGCGTTGGCAAATGTCACCTGCTGTGTCGACTTCTGCCCCTGCGTGACATTGAAGGTGAGTTCCGCTGGCGAGAGGCTCAGGCGCGGCGGAGTGTCCGCAGTATCGCTCGCCGAAGTACCAGATCCAGGCCGAGGGGAATTGCCATGCGTAGAAGGTGTGCCGCCCGATGGAGTCACCAGCGTAGACTGACCCTGCGCCTGTTCCGCCGACGTGGCGGCCAGCACCGTCAGTTGTACAGCAATTGTCTGCGTTCGATGGTCCGTTAAAAAGACGAGAAAGCCGCTGAACGTACCAGGTTGCAGCAGATCGCTTCCGATGCCAACCGTCACGCTCGTTCTAAACTGCGTCCCTGCCTGGCCGTTGGCGGGCGTTACAGACAACCAGTCCGCCAACGAAAAAGCCGACCAGGGTGTCATATTCGTGCAGCCGGGCGTGGCATTGACACTGATACGCTGCCCATCCGTCGTATGCTGACCGGCAAACGCGATAAACGACATACTCCCCACGTTCGCCACGACGCCACAGCGCTGCTGCACATCCAGCGCGATGGCGATAGATTGTGGAGTGTTAAAGATTTTCTGTCGCGAAACCAGCGTGAGCAGGCCGCTGTAGACGCTCGGAAAAAGAGTGTGGGCGTACACCCGCACATGCAACTCAACGGACGCACCAGCAGCCAGCGTACCGGAGTCGGGCGAGACACTGAACCAGTTCGACTGGAAAGGAATATTCTGATCAACTGATGCGCTCGCCACGCCCGGTGCAACAGACCATTGCAGTGGCGAGGTCCCTGGATTGCTGAGCGTTACATTCTGACCGGGCGGATCGTTCGCGCCATCGATGCTCGCAAATGAAAGAACAGGCGGGGTCACTACCATAACTGGTCCGGCATGCGTGGGCAGGGGACGCACAGACATCTTGACCTGGACGACTACCGGCGTGTCGGTATTCGAAGCTATTCTGATGGTTCCCTGATAGGTTCCGATCTTGAGATTGGCCCGTGTGGCGGCGACAGTGATCCTCTGACTGGCGCTAAAAACGCCGCTGGTGGGTACGATTCGCAGCCACGGCTGGCTGCTCTCGGAGGACCACGAGATCACGCCGCCGCCGTTATTTGAGAGCAACAGTGTGCGCAACGTATCCGCTCCCTGCCAGTCGACCCCCATGTCCAGCGTCGACTCATCAAGTTGAAGCTCTGGTGGCAGAACGGGTCCGGCACCTATGACTTGCAGCACAATGCTGGCCGTGTAGTGGGCGCTTACATCTTCGGCCTCGATATAATGGGAGCCGGGCTCCCATGCCCCTGCGACGAGGACATGCAGATCGGCGCTCCCGGTAGCACTTACGCGCGTCGAAGGAGCCTCAACGCGCAAAGGCTGCTGTACGTCACGCGTTAAAAGCACCTGCGCCTGGGGCGTAAAGTGGCTGAGGTGCAACTCAACAATCTGGCCCAGGTGAACGACGCCCGGCGTCACCGTCAGCAAGGGAAACGTTCCTGTACGCCCTGCAAGATGGGTGAAGCCAACTGAAACCAGGATGCTATCTATAACGAAGGCCAGGACGGCCAGTAGCGCCAACAAGATAAATATTCTGCGTATGAACCTGAGCTTGCCACGACGACGAGGCACGGGAGGACGAGTGATGTTCAATGGAACAGTTCGTGGCGAGGCTTCTACCTGCGCCGTTTCTCCGCCAGTATCCAGCCCTGTATCTGCGTCGGGAGGGGGTAATAGCGCCGTCTGAAACGACTCTGGTTCAGTTTGAGATGATTTTTGTAGAGAGCGATTGAGCAGTGCTGACTGGCACTGCTCACAAAAGATTGCAGACTCTATGCAGAGATTGTCGCAGCGCAAACACTGCTTCGTGCCTTTCATATATTGCGGTCCTCCTTTCCACTCTTGCCACCCCTTTGCGCGGCGTGCCTATTGATAATACCATTATTTTTTTCATTAAACTAGATCATAGGAGATTAATAGCCAATATGTAATGTATTAGCAGCAAGCAGTGTTTTTGATGTTATACAGGATATTTATGTAAAGATCTGCATATCCTGGCAACGCCTCAAGCTCAATTGCGTGGGCTCTTGTCATGTCTCTGAGTAACTATCAGTAGGGATGGGGCTTGCCCCATAGGCGCCAGGCTAAGAGAGAAGAATAAGAAAAAAGGGGGAAAGATGTAAAAGACATAAGAATCCTGATACAGTGAAATGATTGAAAACGCACTGTAGAAGGAGTGACTTCATACTTTACCTGGAAGCATATAGGTGCCAATGACGGAGGCCGAAGAACGCGGTGAAGCGGCCTGCAAGGCGACCGCCAGGGTCGCCTCTCCAAGAAGACGATGGCATTGGACACTCTGGTGTGTCCTTGTACGGGCGACCCTGGCGGTCGCCCTGTGAGCTATGGGCAACTCTCGCGGTCGCCCTGCCGACTAAACATTTACGGGTTCCTCTATCTGCACGGACAGCTCCGGCTGCTGTCTCTGCAGGGCGCGTGTCGCTTCGACGTACTGCGCAAGGCTGAGCGTCTCGGCGTCACGGGTAGTGATTGGTTGCAGGTGCAGGTTGATCTCATCTAGCCTTAAATCGGGGTTGTTCACTGTAACCACGTTGATGCCTGCGTTTTTCAGCGTGGCAAGCATACCGACGAGCTGCGCCGGAATGGTGCTCAACTGCATTAGATCAAGAATGATCAGGGTATCGATTGCTCGCTTGCCAACGAGCAGCCATAGTCCTTGTAGCCCTGTGCGCTCTATGCCTACCGTGTTAATACTTTCAGCATACAGACGGTCATCAATCGCGTACCCATGAGCCTCAGCATAGGCGAGACAGGACTGCTTTCTTCTCTCAAGTACTCGTGCTTGAGTGTCTGCCTCTTGTGGGTAGACACGATAGTAAATTGCTGCTTTCACCATAATCAGGTACTGGTATTCTCCTTTTATTTGTTTTGACCATGCATCCGAGAAAACAGATGCCTTCATATGACGTTGTACTCTATTTTCTCGATTGTTGCAAGCGGTATGGTACAATTACAGGTAGAGAACACTTTTTACCAACCACTCTTTAGCAAACAACGAAACGAATCTCCATGAAAATACATCTCCAACTTAAACATTGGCTTTTTTTCCTGTTGCTTGCTCTCGCCCTCATCGGTGAGGCCTGCACCTCTTCTACTGGCGCGCTGGGGGCGGCACCAGCCGTTAAAGCCACGCCCACGCCGTCGCAGCCCGTTTCGGCGCAGCAGATCCTGACGGGTCCCGTTACCTATGTGGCGCTGGGCGCTTCGGATGCCGTGGGCGTGGGCACCAGTCAACCAGCATCGCAGGGGTATGTGCCACTCCTGGAGCAGAAGTTGCCACAGGGTTCGCAGCTCGTCAATCTGGGCGTGAGCGGCATTCATCTGCACGAGGCGCTGCATGAGGAGCTCCCGCGTGCGCTCTCGACATCGCCAAAGCTGATCACTATCTGGCTGGTGGCGAACGATTTCGTCGCCAAAGTGCCCTACGCAAGCTATATACAGGACCTGGATACGCTACTCTCACGCTTGCGAGCGGGCACACAGGCGCGCATCGTGATGGCGAACCTACCCAACCTCACGCTGCTGCCTGCCTTTGCCAGACTCAACACCCCACAAAAGGCCACGATGGTTGATGCGATCAAGCGCTGGGACGTTGGTATCGCGAGCACGGCGGCGCGCTATCATGTGACCCTGGTCGATCTACAGGCCGAGGGCAGCCTGATCACGGCGCATCCTGAGTATGTGAGCGCCGATGGCTTCCATCCGAGCGCGGCAGGGTATGCGCAATTGGCTAACCTCTTCTGGCAGGAGGTCGAGGCGTAGATAAGCGCGATCTATCTGCGCCCCAGCTTCGCCAGGACCGCGCCCTTTAGCAGGCCAATCTCCTCGACTTTGAACAACAAGACGAGGCCGAAGTAGGCCGCCGCCGCCAGTCCGCCAGCGACAAGGACCGTCAACAAGCGCCCGACGAACTGCGCCAGTGAGAAGAGCGCGACGTGCCCCAGGAGGAGCTGTAGACCCCAGGCCAGGGCCACCATCGCGGCGGTCGCCAGCAGGATCTTCAGGACGAAAGAGACCATCGTGCGCAGGTGGATGGAGCCGATGGCTATTCTCAGCAGGACGAGCAGGATCAGCGCGTGCGATGTGTTCTGGACGGTGTTGGCGAAGGCGAGCGCGGGCATGCCGATCGTCTGGAAGAATGGCAGCGCGACGGCCAGGTAGCCGAGGATGCTGACGAAGAAGACGATCACCGGGATAATTGTGTTCTTGCGCGCGTAGAAGGCGAAGATCAGGAGCTGGTCCAGCGCGACGAAGGGCAACTGGTAGGCGTAGTTTTGCAGGGCGGTGGCGGCAAGATGAGCATTGTCGGCGTTGTAGTTGCCGTGCTCGAAGATGAGCGCGATAATAGGTGTCTGCAAGACGATGAGGCCAGCGGCGGCGGGGATCATCAGCAGCAGGCCCAGGCGGAAGCCGAGCAGGAGCGTATCTTTGAAGCGCTCCATGTTGCCCTCGCGAATATGCGTCGAGAGCGTGGGCAGGACGGCGAAGGAGAGCGCCGCCGCGACGAGTCCGCCGGGGAACTGGATCAGCGTGGTGGCGAAATCTTTGGCACCGGAGTTCTCCGCCCGGCACGTCGCCAGGGCCACGTTCTGCATGAACGAGGCGCAGGGCGTCGTGGAGGAGAGGTGCTGGTCCAGAAAGATCAGGGCCATGCTGCCGAGAAAGCTGACGGCGACGGGCGCGTAGAGTTTGAGGATGCGTCTCAAGGCCGGATGTTTCAGGTCGAGCACGAACATATACGCAAAGCGCTGCTTGCGCATCCCCGGCACAAGCAGGCCAATCTCGCCCAGCGCGCCGAGAATGACACCGAACGCCATTCCTATGTAGCCGAAGTGCGCCAGGCCGATCCAGCTTCCCGCGATGGTGCCGATGATGATGCCAACGTGGGAGGCCGCCGTGGCGAACGCGGGCCAGCCAAATTCTTTGAGCGCGTAGAGTGCCGCCTGGAGCACTGCGAACGGCCCCAGAATCACCAGCGAGAAGATGATGATACGTGCCAATTCAAGCGTGCGCTCCTGGTACGCGGCGGAGTAGCCGGGCACGAGAACGGTGCTGACAAACCAGGGAGCGATGAATAAAAAGAGCAGCGCAACGGTAATTCCGATGAGCAAGACGAGATTGACGACGGTGAAGACGAGGCGGCGCAGTTCATCGCGTTTGTCGGGCGCGGCGTAATCGTTGAATGTGGGGATCAGAGCGCCGGGTACTGAGCCGTTGACGAGCAGGTCGTTGAAGGTCTGCGCGGGTCGCAGCGCAGCCAGAAAGGGAGCAAAAAAGAACTGCCCGGTAGAGGCGACGACGATCTGGCGCGCCATGCCCATGATGCTGCTGCCCAGGTTGCCGAGCATGACCAGGGTCGCGGATCTGACGATCTCGCGCCGCTCGCTCGGTCTGCCCTCTTCTGGCACGACTGCGACGGCTAGCTCTCTGGCAAGCGCCTGTTCGGCTGATGTCGTATCCGTGGCGATCGGGACTACCTCGACGGAGGCGTCTTTTTCTTCAGATTGTTCATTTTCGTTCAGATCATCAGAAGATTGCATATTTTCGATAGAATCTTTTGCCATATATAGTTTGTCCCCTTTACGGGAGCCGCTTGATCTTTGCGATCAGCTCGCTTGTCGAATGGTGCGGCAAGTAGGGAAGGAGGCGCACCGTGCCGCCGTACGCCTGTACCACCTTCGCCTCCGGCAGGCGGCTGGTATCGGGTGCGCCGTCCTGGGCGCTCACGTAGTCGCCGCCTTTCACATAAATAGCGGGCTGTAACAGTTCGACGAGTGGACCCGCCGTCGCCTCGGAGAAGATCGTTACATAATCAATATACGGAAACGCGGCCAGAATTTCGGCCCGCTCGTCTTCGGGTACCAGCGGACGACCTGCGCCTTTGAGCAGGCGCGTGCTCTCGTCGCTGTTCAGGCCCAGTATCAGGAAATCGCCGAGCCTGCGCGCCTCCTGCAGGTAGCGCACATGACCCAGATGGATCAGGTCGAAGCAGCCGTTCGTAAAGACGGCGCGCTCACCGGCTCGCTGCCGGGCACGCGCTACGTCGGCGAGTTCGTCGCGCCGCAGTATCTTCTGCGTATTGAGTAAATTCTTCATGTCAGCACCCCCGCCAGTTCACTGGGCGTGTTACTGGCGCAGCCTAGACGCCTGACCACCAGGGCCGCCGCCGCGTTCGCCAGGTAGGCCGCCTCCGCCATGCTTGCGCCCGCCGTGAGCGCGAGCGTGAACGTCGCCGCAACCGTATCACCGGCTCCATTAGTATCGACGATCTCGCTGGCGTGCGGCAGGGGATAGATGGGCAGATGAAGGGGCGCCTTCCCTGCTTCGAAGAGGCTCATCCCCTCGCTGCCACGTGTGATGAGCACGCCCTGCGCATTGCTGCCGATGAGCAGGCGCTGGCCCGCTTCGTCGAGATCGGCCTGGTTCCTGATCGTCATGCCCAGCGATAGCTCGGCCTCGGGCTGATTTGGCGTGAGGGCGGTAACACCCTGGAAGCGGAACAGCGAGCCGTGCGAGTCGGCTACAACGACTTTGTTCAATGCACGCGCCGCCGGAATGCACGCCTGGATGATGTCGGGACTGATGACGCCGTTCTCATAATCAGAAAGTACTACGGCGTCGATCGAGGGCAGCAGGTTCGCAATGTAGTCGATGATCTGGCCCTTGCAGGGGTCCGCCAGTTCGGAGGTGTCCACGCGATCAATGCGTACCACGTGCTGCTGCACGATCTGCGGACTGCCCGCCAGGATGCGCGTCTTGGTGGAGGTTGGTCGCCGGGAGTCGGTGAGCAGGCCCTCCTGGTGCATGTGCAGGTCGCTGATCGCCCGGCGCAGGCTCTGGCCAGGCAAGTCGTCGCCGACGACGCCGGTCAAAAAGACTTCCGCGCCCAGCGCATTGGCATTAACGGCGACATTGCTTGCGCCGCCGGGAATGGTGCGCTCCTCGTCCAGCTCAAGGATCAGGACGGGCGCTTCGCGAGCGATGCGCGTGGGGCGTCCGATCAGATACTGGTCGGCCACCATATCGCCGATGACCAGCACGCGCCTGCCCAGGAAAGCGTCGATGAGCGAACGGAGACGCGCGAAGGTCGTCTCATGAATATCAAGTGTCATTTGCCGCGCCCCTTCCGTATGACCAACATGGCGCTCTGTGGGAGCGCGAGCATACGCCGCCAGCGCCGGGGCTCACGATAGAGCCGGTAGAGCCACTCCAGTCCCAGTTGTTGCATCGCTCTGGGCGCACGCCGCTGCCGGCCTGAGAGAAAATCGTACGCGCCACCCACGCCTATAGCGACGGCGACGGACAACCGATCAAGGTTGCGGTAGATCCACAGCTCCTGCGCGGGCGCTCCGTAGGCCACGCAGAGCACATCGGCCTCCGCCGCGCGCACACGTTCGATGATCTCATCTTCTTCGGCGGACGCGGGCGAACCGGCATAGGTGCCCGCGATCTGCAGACCGGGCGCGATTTCCTGAAGACGCGCTGCCGCCAACTCCGCTACGCCAGGTGCCGCGCCGAGCAGGTACAGGCGATAGCCTTGCGCCGCACACCGTTGCGCCAGCAGGGGCAGCAAATCGGTGCCGGTGATACGCTCGGGAACGGGCTCGCGCAGATAGCGTGTCGCCCACACGATGCCCATGCCGTCGGCGACGACCAGGGCCGCCTCATTGATAGAGCGCTGAAAAACGCTATCACGCTGTGCCGCCATCAGGAACTCGGGATTGACCGTGACAACCTGCTGGCAGCGTTCGCCGCCCCCCCGCCGCTGCGCAATAAGGCGCTCAATGGCATCCAGCGCCTGTTGTTGGGTGACGCGATCGACGCGCACGCCCGCAACATAGGCAGGCGTGGGTAGAGATGGTTGAGACATATTTACAGTTTGCAATGACATAAATGCTTCTCAAAAACTATAACTCTTCAGTAGGGATGGGGCTTGCCCCCATCCGGTTCCCATCACGCGGCTCCCAGACCGGATGGGGGCAAGCCCCATCCCTACTTTGCCCCAGGCTATCAGTGCCGGGAAAAACTTACCATGTTATCAATTCGCTCTCAAATTTAGACATAATCACATCGGGACGCGTCTCCTCGATATAGCGCCGCACATGTTCCAGTGCGTCCCCGGCTTGCTGCTTGCTATTGCTCACACAGCTCACCCCGAGCGTCGCGACCTGCCACAGATCGTTGTCATCGACCTCGGCGATTGCTACTTCGAATGTGTTACGCACACGCGCGATAACGGATTTTACGGTCTGCCGCTTCTCCTTGAGCGAGTGGCAGTCCGGCAGATGCAGGGAGATTTCGCATACTCCAATAATCATAGCGTTAGTATAGCATAGTCCGTCACAGTTGCAACGAACCATGACCAGAAGGGTGGCTGCCATTGGGAAAGAAGAGGAAATGCTGGCCTCTCCCTCCTATTTGACACAATGCCAAAGACTCGACGCATATACGCAACTCTGTTACAATTCCTATAACGAAAAAGTACTACAAGGAGAACATTTACATGCTTGACACAAGTTCCCAGGAGGGACAGCCCGAACATCCTATGCAGGGCGTTCCCCAGCCGGCGCGCGACCAGGTGCTCGCACTCCCACGCGTCCACATCTCAAAGCATCCTGTGATAGCACACAAGCTGACGGCCCTGCGCGACCGGCATACGTCGCCGCCCGACTTCTACCGCCTGGTCAAGGAGATCGGCGAGCTGCTGGCATACGAGGCGACGGCCTCGCTGGCACTGGAGATCAGCGAGACGGAGACGCCATTGATGAAGATGGATGGCTATAAGCTGGCCGGCGGCATCGGCATCACACCTATTCTGCGTGCCGGGCTTGGATTGGCGGAGGGCTTTCGCGAGGTGATCTCCGATGCGCAGGTCTGGCACCTCGGACTACGGCGCGATGAACGGACCTTGCAGGCGCTGGAGTACTATAACCGGTTGCCTCACAAGGTCAACCTGCAGGTCTGCTACGCGGTCGATCCCATGCTAGCGACCGGCGGCTCGGCGATCGACGCCATCAATATTCTCAAGCGGCGTGGCATTCCGCGCATCTCGTACGTCGGCATCATCGCCGCACCCTTCGGACTGCAGAACCTGGTGCAGGCCCATCCCGATATCGACGTTTATATCGCGGCGCTCGATGAGAGCCTGAACGATCTGGGCTACATCGTACCTGGCCTGGGCGACGCCGGCGATCGGCAGTTCGGCACATTCTAACGCGCGTCATCCTGTTTTGACGCCTGTTTTAAAGGATTGATTTATCGTGTCTATACCTTCAGATGAATTCCCTGAATATAATGTGCAGCCTGATGAGAGCCAGGCCGATGTGGCGGAGGAGACGCCGATTGAGACAGACGCTACAGACGCTACGTCCCCGACGCCTGAAGAGGCTCTGCCGCCAGAAGCCCAGGGTGAGGCCAATGGCGGTCCGCTCGGCTGCTGCCTGGGAGTCGTTGTCGGCCTCTTCCTGACCTTCTGCCTGATCACGCTCGTCTCCGTCCTCCTCCACAATGGCGGCTATCTCGGGGTCGCGACGATACCCACCGGGGTCCTCGGCGGTATTGTTGGCGGCTTCCTTGGCTGGAAGATTGGCAAGGCGATCTACCAGGAGTACGAGCTGAGCGCAGAGCGCAAGAAACGCCTGGAAAATCTTAATCGGAAGTTTGGGAACCTGCCCTGATCAGGGCCACAGAGCGGATCAGGTAATGAGAGAACGCCTGGAATTTATAGGTAATTTGTCACTATTTATGGCAATGTAACAGGTGGTCGTATATATTGGTGGGTAAGCACTCTCCTATCGCTGGTGACTGATACACCAGACTTCTATAATTCTTGAGGTTTATAATGAAACAGGCGCAATACGGCACAGGCGGAGCTGATAATAACGTCACCGGAGAAGATACGGGCCTATCGCTCGACACCACCTTTCTTCAGGAAGGCAGTGTGCGCTATGATCTCGACCTGAAAGAGGCCACGCTCGCCGCTTATGAAGAGGCTATTCTTTTAGCACCCCAGGAGGCTATTCTCCACCTCCACAAAGGCCACGCGCTCGAACAACTGGGACGTGTGTTTGAGGCGGAAAGGTCCTACGAGGATGCACGCCGCCTCGGGTACAACGGGTAGGCATGTCGCTACATGCATGCATACAATCAGCGCTCACCGATGCGGAAGACCGCAATACGCTGGCGTAGAGAGTTGGTTAACTCCACCAGGTGAGCCATCGATTGCTGCATCTCGCGCATATGCTGCGTGATGTCGGCGGTCATACGCAGAATCTCGATCACAGAACTGACGACCAGTTGCGATCCCTGCGACTGGCTCTCCACAGTATTACAGACGCCCTCAATCAGCCTGCTGAGCTGCTCCGTTACTTCATTGATCACTTCGAGCGCAACGCCCGTCTGCGTCACCAGCTCGGTCTGCATGATGACGTGCTGCGTGTTCTGCTCGAAGCTGCGCGAGACTGCGCCTGTCTCATTTTGAATTGTAAGAATGTAGCCACCTATGTTGCGCACTGCCTCCGCGCTGCCAGTAGCCAGTGAGCGGACCTCCTGGATGATGGGGATAAAGCCCTTGCCGCTCTCGCCGGCGCGCGTTGCTTCGATGGCGGCGTTGAGCGCCAGGTGGTGCAGGCGCACGCTGAGATCGCTTACCGCCAGTATGGCTTCGCTGATGCCCTGTCCGCGCTCGCTTAGCGATTTCATAGTGCGCGATGATTGCATGGTTGCTTCACGCAGCTTGCTCATGCCTTCGACGGCGCGATCGACGGCGTCCTGCGCACCACCAGTAACGTCCAGCGCTTCGACTCCGATCTTCGAGAGGTGGGCGGCGCGCTCCGATACTTGCTGCATCATATCGGCGCTGTCCGTGATGACCTTCGAGATCTGGTTGACCTGCCGCTCCTGCTGACTGGTGTCGCGCACGAGGAACTCTGAGCTGCGCTGCACGCTGCGCGCGTGGTCGTCGACGGCCTGCGTGACCATCTGCACGCTACTCAGGATGCTGCTGATCTCTCCGAGCGTAAGGTTGATGGCGTCACCGATTGGCTGCAATTTCTGATGCGTGGGCTGGACCTGTTTGCGCAGGTCTCCACGCTGGATCGGCTCAAGTTCCCGCCGCAGTTGCGCGATGCCCTCATCCAGCGCTACCCGCTCGGCCTCACGCTCCTGAAAGAGGCGCGCATTGTCGATGACGATCGCCGCCTGATTGGCGAATAATTCGGCAACCTCGATGCTTTCGACGGTTGGAACCTTGCCGTCTTCGGGATCGTCGAGCGATAGTATGCCCAACAGCTTCTGTTCGCGTGGGCTGAATAGCGGTACGATGAAGGCGTCCTCTGGATGCCAGCAGCCCTCCTCCAGGTCCTCGGTGGTCTTTCTGACGATGGAGGTGCCCGGCAGATCGCCTGTATGCTCGTGCGAGATGAAATAGCTCTGACTGATACGAAACTCTGGTCGCATGAGGCCGGTGAGCTTATCGACGGGATCGTGCGCCGTGCGTAGTATCTGCTCTTCTTCCTCGGTCAGGCCAGCGCAGGCGACGTTTGCAATATAATTATTGGCCTCGTCGATCAGATTTACCGCCAATATGCGAAAGCCGGTGTAGCGCACGATGGAGGTGACGATTTGCTGCAAGGCCTCGTTGAGCCCCAGGTCGGCGCGCAGGAGGTTGCCCAGGCGGATGAGCTCTTTGATCTGGTGGGCCCGCCTCTGCGTTTCGCTGGCATAGCTCAGGTCCGGCACTGGCGATGTGGGTGGACGCACATCCAGTAAGTTCTCGCGCTCCCATTGCACCTGTTCGGCTGGCGAGCGGAAACGCAGGCGCAAGGGGACGTATTTATTTTGCAGTTTTCGTTCGGTCATGGGCTGCTCTCATTTCAGTCTCTCGCAGGCACAATTCCTCATCCTTCTCAACATAGCATATTTGATCGCTCATGCACAAGGCTGTAGCACTTTATGGGGAAGGTAAAAGGGCATTACCGGTGCAGCATGCGCGCGTATGGGATATAGTAGCCGCGCAGAGACTGGGGGATGCGGCCCGTGATATAGGTGCCCTCCGGCTCATGCTGCTCGGAATCGACGGAGCCGCGCCGGTGAAACAGCTCTACAAGCTCGCCCCTGGCGAACGGGATCATGACCTGCACCGGCTCCATGCTGCTGGCAAGGACTGCGCTGATCTTCTCAAGGAGCGCGTCCAGGCCCTCCTTCTTCAAGGCCGAGACCGGGACGGCGTTGGGGTAGAGGGTGGTGTCCAGCTCGTCTGGGTCGTCCAGCAGGTCGATCTTGTTGAGGGCCGTTACGCGTGGCTTGTCGGTAGCTTCCAGCTCCTCCAACACCTCGTTGACGGTCTCGCTCTGCTCGATGGCGTTTTCGTGGCTGGCATCCACGACCTCCAGCAGGAGATCGGCGTCTATGACCTCCTCCAGAGTGGCGCGGAAGGCCGCGATCAATTTTGTGGACAGCTTCTGAATAAATCCAACGGTATCCGTGAGCAGCGCCTCTTGATTATTGGGCAGGACGACATGACGCGTCACCGGGTCGAGGGTGGCGAAGAGCTTGTCCTCCGCCAGCACGCTCGCTTCGGTGAGCGCGTTGAAGAGCGTGGATTTGCCGGCGTTAGTGTAGCCTACGACGGCGACGACGGGGATGGCTTGCGCGGCCCGCTGTTGACGGTGGATCTGGCGCTGCTCACGCACCTCTTCGATATCTTCTTTCAGGGACGAGATGCGGCTGCGAATACGCCTGCGGTCGATCTCCAGCCGTGTCTCACCAGGGCCACGCACGCCGATCGCGCCACCTGCGCCGCCGCCACTGACACCACCGCCGCTCGCGCTGCGCGAGCCGCCCACCTGGCGCGAGAGATCGCCGCGACCGGTCAGGCGTGGCAGGCGGTATTCCAACTGGGCCAGTTCGACCTGCAGACGACCCTCACGCGTGCGGGCGTGCTGTGCGAAGATGTCGAGAATGAGGGCGGTGCGATCAACAATGCGGGCGTCGAGCAGCTTCTCCAGGCTGCGCTGCTGTGTCGGGGTCAGTTCATCATCGAAGATTACCAGGTCGAGGCCCAGTTGCTTCTTTAAATCGCTCAGTTCCTGAGCGCGACCTTTTCCTACATACGTGACTCCATCCGGGTGAGGGAGTCGCTGAATCATCGTGCCAACTACTTTTGCCCCTGCCGTGCGCGCCAGCGTTCCCAACTCTTGCACCGAGTCCTCGGTGCTCCACATGTTATCCTGGTCGCCCGCTTCAACGGCGACCAGGTACGCAAGTTCGGGTCCGCGCTGCGCGCCGGTTTCTATGAGTCGCTTTGTCGTATCTCTCCTCCTGTTATCTTTTTCGTACAAAAGACCTCTCTATACTATTGTATGAAGACAACGGAAAGAACGCAAGGGGGAAACTTTTCAACAGTAGGGATGGGGCTTGCCCCCATCCGCTTCCCCGAGAACCCCTCTCACGGCTTGATCGCGCGCCCCGAGCCGGATGGGGGCAAGCCCCATCCCTACTAAAGGCGCGCGAACTTCGGCAGGCCCGGCAGTTGCTGGACGAAGAAGCTGTTGACGCGCGCGAAGAGGCTGTTGGTCACGGCCTGGTTGTAGAAATCGTGCCAGGCGCGCAACTGGTTGACCGGGATGTTAAGGCCGGGCACGCTCGCTGCGCCCGCCGGCAGACCGCTCTGCAGGCCACCCAGGAAGTTGTGCAGCACGGCGAGCAGGATCACCCAGATCAGCCACGCCTCGACGAAGCCGACCGCGCCACCCAACAGCCCATCGGCACATCCAATCACAGGAATATTCTTTAGCACGCCACGCAAGGAGGTGCCGACGATGTGCAGGATCAGGATGGTGCCGAAGAAGAGGACGACGTATGCGATGATCGGCGTAGCAGGCAGGTTATTCGTCGCCAGCAGCGCGGTCAGGCGCGGACCATAGTAGTAGGCAATGGCAAAACCTATCGGTATACTGACGAGATTGATCAGACTAAACACAAATCCATTACGCAGGCCGCTTAAAACGAGTAATATAACAGTGATCAGAAAGAGAATATCAACCCAGTTTATAGTCATAACATTTCCTCCATAGGCCAGAGCCGCATCGCGCTGTAAATGAGTCTATTAGTGATGACGTTTCGACATACGACGTTGTAACAAAGATTGCGTCACGCTGTATTTTTGTATGTTCGTCAACTACGAACACATCTCGCCTCGCGTTACATTTGACATATCAAACCCTTTGGGTTATGCTTGATAAATAGAATCAATCACATATATCTCTTTTTATGGTGCCTGTTTGTCCTGTCTATTTGTAGTTCTACATTTCAGAGAAGAATGATGGAAGAGAGCGGAAAGAAGGAAGAGTCATTAGCATGGCGCCAGGTCCTGTCCATTGCTGCCGATGATCCCGCTGAGCGCAGAAGAATCGCGCAAGAACTGGATGTAAGCACCGTCACTATCGGGCGCTGGATCAATCGGACTACGCAGCCACGCCTGGAAAAACTGCGCATGTTGCCCGAGGTGCTTCCACAATACCGGGAAGGGCTCACCGCTTCGCTCCAGAGAGAGTACCCCCATATCTTTTCCGATACGCCAGCCGTGAGCACTGAGCTGCAGGTGTCCGCCGATTTCTATACCCGGCTCATCAGTAACTATACGATGAGCATACCGTTGCAACGGAAACCAATGATCCATAAAGAGATTCTGCAGCAACTTCTCAGGCAGCTTGATAGCGGGAGCCAGAACCTCTCGATCTTTATTTCGCAGTTTGTTCCTCCACAGCCCGGATGCAAGATTCATAGCCTGCGCCTGATAATGGGGCAGGGGAACACTCCCATGGCCGCCACCTTTGAGCACCAGACACTCTTCTTCGGCACGGAGTCCCAGGTCGGCGTAGCCGCTACGAAGGCCCGTCCACTCGTCATACAGAATCAGGAGATGAAGGAGCGCACATTTCCTATGCAGCCGTCGTTCGGGGCGGGCAGCACCGCCGCTATACCTATTGTACAGCATAATAGCATCGCGGGCTGTCTCTACTTCTCCAGCTTGCAAGCGGATTACTTCTCGCCTGAGCGCCTGAATCTTATCCAGCACTATGTGGATCTGCTCTCGATCTCTTTTGAGCAAGAAGAGTACTATGAGATAGGCTCTATCGAACTCCGGGTGATGCCTCCTATTGCCATCCAGAGACCCATCCTGGAGACGCTACAGCGACGCATCAACGAGCGGCTCATTCAGGCTATGCAGGAAGAACGTCAGCTCAACAGAATACAGGCGGAGCTGGAGATTTTGCAAGAGATTGAGGGAGAGCTGCTGCAGATCTCACTGGTCGTCTAAGGGTAAGCTATCTCTGGGCCAGTTATCTCCGACGCATCCATTTTGCTGCTTCCGCCATTGACCTCCATATGCAACAACAATGACAAGGAAATTACTTTGAAACAAGAAAACGAAGAGACGCCCGAAGCGTTCGGGGTCCTCTCTTCTGATGAACCGAAACCCTCCCACGATGCCTACAGCACCCTGCGTTACCGCGATTTCCGCCTGCTCATGATCGGCTTTTTTATCGCCATGTTCGGGCAGCAGATGCTCACGGTGGCGATCGGGTGGGAGCTGTACCAGCGCACAGACTCCGCGCTGGTGCTCGGCGGCGTGGGCCTGGCCCAGGTCATCCCGGTCATTCTCCTGTTTCTGCCCGCTGGCTACATCGTGGACCGTTACAGCCGCAAGTACGTCGTGATCTTCGCTCAGCTTGCGACGGCACTGGGTTCGCTGGGCCTGGCGCTGCTCTCGTATGAACGCGGCCCGCTGCTCCTCATCTATGGCTGCCTGGTAGTAATCCGTAGCGCCCAATCGTTCAGCGGCCCTGCCAGCTCGGCGCTCGTCGCGCAGGTCATACCAGAGGAGGTGTACGAGAACGCCATGACGTGGAGGAGCAGCATCATGCAGTTATCGTCGGTGCTGGGACCGGCGGCGGGCGGCTTCTTGATCGGCATCCTGCGCGGCGCGACCTGGGTCTACGTGCTGGATGGGATCGCCTCCCTTATCTTCGTCGTATTGCTCATACTGATGCACGTGCGCAAGCAGACGCGTCCCGTAGCGAACGGGCGGACGCTGAGTTCGCTGATGGAGGGAGTGCGCTTCCTCGCCAAAACACAGGTCATGCTCGCGGCCATCACGCTCGACCTCTTCGCGGTCCTACTCGGAGGGGCTGTGACGCTGCTGCCGATCTTCGCCAGGGACATCCTGCACGTCGGCCCGATCGGTCTGGGCTGGCTGCAGGCCGCGTCATCGCTCGGAGCCGTATGCATGGCGCTCATCCTCACGCACCGGCCCCCCTTCACGCACGCCGGTCGCACGCTGCTGATCGCCGTGGCCGTCTTCGGGGTGGGCACGATCATCTTCGGCCTCTCATCGTGGTTCTGGCTCTCATTCCTGATGCTCTTCCTGCTCGGCGCCTTCGACAATATCAGCGTCGTCATACGCAGCACGCTTGTGCTCGTCCGCACGCCCGACGAGATGCGCGGGCGTGTCAGCGCGGTCAACTCGCTCTTCATCGGGACCTCCAACCAACTGGGTGGCTTCGAATCGGGCCTGGTGGCGCAGCTCTTCGGCCCGGTGATCGCCGTCGTCGCGGGCGGCATCGGGACCATCCTCGTCGTGCTCCTCGTCGCCTGGCTCTGGCCCGAGATGCGCCGCCTGACGACGCTGCGCGCGTGAAATATTCTGCGCGCACGCCGAATTCATGCATGTTCTCTTTATCTCTCAGGTATGTCCTGATGACTCATCTCATGCTGTTCGTGGTCGTGATGCTCCATCTGGTCTGCGGGCATATTCATCATTTTGAGCATGGATAGTCCTCCGGTTCGGAGAAACCGAATCACCAGCAGGGCTGCAAGCACAAGAAAGATGATATTGAGCACGGTCGTATAGTTCCAGTGTACTCCTTCGGTAATCGCAACCACGTTGCGGTTCTGTGGGATAATCCCCAGCGCGGCAAACAGGAACTCGACGGCATAGCCAGCGGCAGCCATCGTAACATAAAAGGTGACGAGAATGTAGCCCATGACCTTCAATCCATAATACTTGCGATAGATATCCAGGATGGGCAGAATAATCAGATCTGCAAAGATGAAGCTCACCACGCCACCGAAGCTGATCCCACCTCTCCATAACACCGCAGCGAGTGGTACATTGCCCACGGAACAGACGAAACTCACGATGGCAACCAGCGGTCCCACCAGTGGCCCTTCAATCCTGGCAAGCGTGGGATTATTAGACAGGAAAAAGGCCCGCCAGAACGAATCAGGCATCCAGGCAGCTAACGCACCAGCAATCAGCAATCCAAGCACGATATCGACCCAGACCGAGGCCCAATCCATCACGAAGTAGTTGCTGACAGCCGTTAAGCCTTTTCCACTGAACAGTTTCTGCCAGAATGAGCCTCCCGACACGCTCATATCCATCGCGGCATGCCCTTCCATCCTCCCCACCGCCCCTTTCTCAGCCTGCGCTTTCGCCATCTCTACGAGGCGTGGTGTCAGGGTGAGCCGGAAGATCACCGCGAGAAAGATCACCATCAGGAGTCCGCCGAGATACTCCGCTGCCATAAATTGCCAGCCCATTAAGACAATGAGAATGATACCTAACTCGATCACCAGGTTGGTCGAAGCCAGTTCAAAGGCCATCGCCGAGGTAAAGCTGGCTCCTTTCTGAAAAATGGAGCGAGCCAGGGCGACCGCCGCATACGAGCAGGAACTGGAGGCAATGCCAAACAGAGTGGCAAGCGTCAGATGTTTCGGCGAGTCGCCACCCAATGCCTTTGCTATCGCCTGGTGAGACACCACGGCCTGGACAATTCCAGAGAGCGTAAAGCCGAGAATCAGGGGCCAGAGAATTTCCCAGAACATGCTGAAGGCCATAAAGAGAGCCTCTCGAATAGCCGCAAAAATGGTCATGATCCTTTTCCTTCCATCGTTTTTCAAGCTCGCGTGTAATGTTTGAGAACATCCATAATCTCGCGAATCTTCTCCTCGCCCTGCCCTTTCAGACGAGCAAGCACTGGAGTAAAATTCTCTAGCTGCCTTTCCTAAACCTGATTATAAGAGATTGAGATCAGAAATATGTATCCTAAAAATGCTTATTCTTCTCGTTTTATTGCTGACTCATTGGGTACAGCAAGCTCTCCTCGATGCCAAATGAGTCTAAACGCCCACGGGATGCGTGTATAGCTTCCCTACCTCGTAAGGGATGCGGTTTCCCCACATCGTAGACCTCGACAAGAAAAGACAGTACACTCCTCATAGAGATCGAAACATAGACGCATTCTAAAAGGAGAAGACTGTCATGGAAGCAGTATACTACGCCGCCCGAGCCAATCTCCGACGCTT
>DAOTTD010000289.1:0-5233 GCA_034438015.1 Ktedonobacteraceae bacterium
CTCTTTCAGTTGCAGCAGCTCGACCTTGAATTAGATCGCGTATCAGCCGAGCTGCAAGCGGTTGCGACCGCTCTGCAAGGGAATGCTGAATTGCAAAAACAACGTACGGAATACAAGATCGCGCAGCAGCAGTTACAAACTGGTCTGCAAACTCAGAAGGAGGCCGAATGGGCGCTTGAGGATGTGAATAATCGTCTTAAAGCGCAGGAGCAGCGCCTTTTTAACGGATCTGTAAATAATCCTAAGGAGCTACAGTCGCTGCAGAATGAGGTGCAACGGCTCCGGGCGCAGCAAAGTCACCAGGAGGAGACGACGCTGGAGGTGATCGACGCCGCCGAGTCACTACAGGAAGCAGCCCAGCGCAGGCTCGAAGCGCTGCAAAAGGCTGAAGAGGCCTGGCAGCATGAAGCCTCAACGCTCTCCAGTCGCCGCGATCAACTTGTCGTGCATCAGGCGGAGTTGCAAGACAGGCGAGCACTTCAGGCTTCCGCGGTGGAGCAGAGCGTGCTTGCCCGCTATGATGCATTGAGACGGACCAGGCAAGGAAGAGCCGTTTCTAAAGTAGAACAGAACGCGTGCCAGTGGTGTCGTGTCATTCTTACTCCCAGCGAACTACAGCACGTGCGCGTCAATGCGGATTTGCAAACCTGTACTAATTGTGGACGTATTCTCTACTACGATCGCTAAGTTTCATACGCTTTTCTTATGGGCAATGTAGCTTCATTTAAATACAACGCTGCATCCAGGCGTCAACGCAGACGTAATGAGAACTCGTCTCTGGTGGAAGATGGTCCCGAAGTCAGCCTTCGTGCCCGTTGACAAATCCTTGTATAGTCTAGTATCCTCTTAACAAGAATAGTTCATTTAAATTCTGGCTCGGCCAGTCAAAGGAGGTGCAGGTATATGGCGAAGCACGAAAATTCATTCACCGTGCCTGTATGCACCTTGTCTACCCGGCACGAGGTTTTTGGGCGACCAGGCCAGGTCTCCACTATGTTTACAATTCTCCTGGCTTACGTCGAGTAATAAAGCTCACCCGGCGCTCTATCCCTCCGCACGGTAGACATTCAACTTATATAATTGCTTACCGTGTTTTTTTATTCTCCTGGAGGGATAAAAGCATTGATTGATGGTCCGCTGAACGGTATTGTTTTGAGCGGCGCACATGGCATCTACGAAGTGTATACCGATGACGGTATTCTGCGCTGCACGCTGCGAGGAAAACTCAAGAAAGCCTTTGCACAGGCCCAATCCACAAAATCTATGGGCAAGGTCCGCCCACGTCCCTATAAGCTATCGAGCGCTTCGACATCGCAACACCTGGAACGGATCGAGCGCCGCGATAGCAGCGAAACGCCCCTACCGACTCGTCTCTCCGTTGGTGATTATGTAAAATTGCGCCAGCTCGACGCAACCACCGGCCTGATCGAAGAGATTCTGCCGCGCCAGAGCGCCCTGGTGCGCAAAGACGCCGGTTCGACGGCGAAAAAAGTGATTCAGCAGACAATGCTTGCCAATCTGGACCAGGTAGTACTTGTGTTTGCCGCAGCGCAACCTGATCCTCACTTCAGCATGCTCGATCGCTACCTGACCATCTGCGAATCGGCGGAGCTGCGCGCGTTGATCTGCTTTAACAAGGCCGATCTGCCCTACCAGCCATACGTCGATGCTGCCGCCCAGTTATATAGCAGGCTTGGTTATACCCTTATCTGGACCAGTGCGCAGACAGGTCAAGGGATCGACCAGCTCCGCTTGCTCCTTAAGAATCATACCTCGCTCTTCACGGGACCCTCCGGCGTCGGCAAATCTTCGCTGGTGAACGTGATCGAGCCGGGCATGGCGATCCGCACAGGTCTGATCAGCGACGCCACCGGCAAGGGCAGACATACAACCACCGGCTCGCAGCTCTATCCCCTATCGGATGGTGGCTGGTTAGCCGACTCCGCCGGTATTCGCGCCCTCGCGACCTGGAATATTCCGCCCGAAGAGCTCGCCGCCTGCTTTGTCGAATTCCGTCCTTACCTGGGCGAATGCGAATACGGCGATTGTTCGCATGTCGAAGAGGAGGGTTGCGCCATCATCCAGGCAGTGCAGGATGGCGTTATCGATGAGCATAGGTATAAAAGCTATGTGCGTATGTATAATGGCGAGGAGCGCTAAAATTTGAGCGAGCGAAAAGCTGACTGCGAGTTACTTTTAGTCGGCGGACGCCTCTTCTACCAGCGCGCGTACCAGTTCGTTATCCTGTTCTTCGAGCACGGTGCGCGGATCGAGCAGTAATGTGTCGTGCAGGATG
Organism: Ktedonobacteraceae bacterium; assembly: GCA_034438015.1. GTDB lineage: Bacteria > Chloroflexota > Ktedonobacteria > Ktedonobacterales > Ktedonobacteraceae > JACDAE01. Next base: position 2,297 of record DAOTTD010000289.1, read on the forward strand.
CGTGGAATAATCGGCGTCTGGCGTGTGCGCAGGCGCTTCGCCAGTTCGTCCAGAGCTACCGGAACGTGGGCGGCATCGAGGGCCAGCAGCGTCGTCGGGAGCGTCTCACCTGGCAGCGAGCCGCCGCCGATGGTCGATGTGCCAGGTTGTGTACGCGCAGCGATACCGTTGTTTTGCAGCCAGGAAACCCAATGCACGGCGCGGGTGGCGACCTTTTCGGGACGCGCGGAGATCATGCGCCATATGGGCAGAGAGGTCTCCGCCTGCCCGCGCTGATAATGGCGTAACGTCGCCTCAAGCGCAGCCAGCGTCATCTTATCAATCCGCACAGCGCGCATCAAAGGGTGGCGTGCGACGCGCGCGATAATCTCGGCCTTTCCTACAATAATGCCCGCCTGTGGTCCACCCAGCAGTTTGTCGCCCGAGAAGCAGACCACATCGGCCCCGGCGGCGATACTCTCCTGCGGCGTCGGCTCGTGCGCCAGGCCGTAGCGTTCGCTATTGAGCAGGCAGCCGCTGCCCAGATCCTCCATCACCAGCAGTTTATGGCGGTGAGCCAGCTCCGTCAGAGCGTTGAGCGGGACCGACTCGGTAAAGCCCGTAATCAAAAAGTTGCTGGGGTGCACAGCCAGCAGCAGCGCCGTCTGTTCGCTTAGCGCCGCCTTGTAATCGCGGATGCGCGTGCGATTCGTGGTCCCGACCTCAAGCAGGTGGCAACCGCTCTGGCGCATCACGTCGGGAATGCGAAAGCCGCCGCCGATCTCTACCAGTTGCCCGCGCGAGATGATCACCTCGCGCCCGGCTGCCAGCGTGCTTAAAGACAAAAGTACCGCCGCTGCATTGTTGTTCGTAACAACAGCATCCTCCGCGCCTATCAGCTCGCGCAAGAGGTCCGCCACATGGCAGTGACGCGAGCCGCGTTCGCCTGTCGCGAGTTCGTACTCCAGATTCGCATAGCCCCGTGCAACTTCCTGAACGGCTTGCAGCGCCTCCTGACTGAGGGGAGCGCGACCCAGATTCGTGTTGATAATCACGCCAGTTGCATTGATTACTGAGCGCAGATGTGGCCGTTGTTCCTCTTGCAGCAAGGCTTTAGCCGCCTTTAACAGATCAGCCGAGGAGGGGCAGGACGCGCCCTCGCGTATACTACTGCGTGCCTGGGTGAGGCTGCTACGTATAGCTCGTTTTGCCAGATCATAGGAGTAGCAGGCAGCAAGGTCCTGACCGGCGGGGGAATGAAGAAGTTCATCTACGGAAGGCAGAAGGCGCAACTGTTGTGGATCGAAGGTCGTCATAGACTATGCTCCTCAATGCAATGAGTAGAACATAGTAATAGCCAGGCTATTTGCCACCTTGCCCATAACAGCGCGCAGGTCGGCGTCGTTGAGCCGGCAAATAGCGTACTGATCGGCGAGAAGCGTGCGTAACACAGGGTACATCAACTCAGTTTTCACCAGGCTATCGGTATCGAGGAGGGGATAATCGCGCTTCAAGAGCAAATGATGATAGGGGCGCAGCTTACCGCGGTACGACGTCAGGGCGACCACATTCACCGCGCCCGCGTGACGACAAAAAGGCTCACCCGACACAACCAGCGCGGGATGCCAATCAAGAATGCGCTTCTCCTCTATTCCTGGAGGGAGCATAGGGTACCCGAAGCTTACCCAATACACCATGCCAAACTGCACAGGTGTTTGATAGGTCAGAGCATCCGGTGCAAGTTCAGGTGGATGAGGCATAGCTACTTACGTTTACATCTTTATTTTAACTAAGGCCGTCCCAGAGCTACCGGAGCGTGTACTGGCAGGTCGCTGTTCTCAAGTTGCGTATAAAAGCAAACACTGGTGAGCGACCAGGAACGCGCAACTAGACTGAGACGTTCTTCACGTTCATCCTGACTCTCTTCTTGAAGGGCAACAGCTATGAGATCCATATCTCGCTGGTACTGTTCCTTGAGTAAGGAGGAACGGCTGAAGTCATAATTCGTCGTCGCCATAGAAGCTACCTCTTATTCCAAAGTCCAATTTGCCAAACATACTTCCGGGTAGCGGAAAAACCGCACAGGTGTGAGGGCTATTTAATTTCTCCAACGTTTGTGATTATACCAGCAATTTGTCAGAGACGCAATGCTTTTAACCATCACTTTATCATCGTCTCTGGAAATACATATGAAATCTTTGTGACTACTCCCCAGCATGGAATGCAGGGGCTTCGACGGATTGGATACCGATGCTCTGTAGTCCCAGAGCACGAATGTTTAAGGTATGAGCGCACACGAGACAACAGAAAAGTGCTTGACATCCCTATAGGAGTCAGCTATAATATGCTCCGTCGATCACTCAGAACAAACTGGCGTGTTCCTCAACCTGGGCAGTTACCAAAGTGGACAAATGGGACTGACTGTAAATCAGTTGCGAGAGCTTCGGAGGTTCGAATCCTCCACTGCCCACCTGCACGATGCATTGCTTATGTATCATGTATAGTAAGGTTGGCCCGTGTGGCGCAGCGGTAGCGCACAGTCTTGGTAAGACTGGGGTCATGGGTTCGATTCCCATCACGGGCTCCCGTGGTTTCTGGATGATGTCTGTCTGGGCTTGAGACTCTTCAGCTTAGTCCCATCCTTACAAGAATCCGCGTAGGACGTAAAAAGCTTTTGCTGCCGTCTTCCGAGCTGATCGTCACTCCCTTTTTGTTACTGGTAGTGGGAATAGTATCTTTAATCGACGATCAGGTTATCAGGGGACGGCTGCTGCATGTCTATACCGTTGCCATTTGATCGTAAGTAGGTTTAAAAGGAGCCACAGATTAGGAAATGGCTAAGAAGAGATTTGAGCGAACGAAGCCGCATGTGAATGTGGGCACCATTGGCCACATCGACCACGGCAAGACGACCCTGACGGCGGCGATCACCAAGGTGCTCGCGGCGGCTCAGCTGGC
>DAOTTD010000290.1:0-26374 GCA_034438015.1 Ktedonobacteraceae bacterium
TCTCCAACGACGCGACCAATCTGTATTTTTTTCAATATCAGAACACCGGGATGTACAGCGATAGCCGCCAATATAACGTCAATCTGTGGGCGGCATCGATCGCCACCCTCGGATCGATCGGGTGGGAAGTGGCAAACATCTCGCACACGCCCGGCGAGGTTACCTGGTATTTCAAACGCACCATTCAGCAGGATAACAAGCGGTTTGCTTTACCATAACGTGAAACCATGTGGAGTGCGACATGCATGAGCATGGCGCGAGCAAAGAAGGGACAAGAGACCATTTTGTGCTCAACCGTGTGCTGTTGTATGTGTGGGCACAGTAGTCAGAAAGGAGGGTGTGTCATGCAAGAGAGAGCTATCGTAGCGGCCAAAGAAGGGCGCTGGATCGCCTGTGCTGGATGTGCGTATGTTGTTGCCTGGCTCGTGGGCCTTGCCATCGGCCTGGCAACCTCCTCTCCAGGGCCCACAGACTCCATCTCCACGATGGGAGCCTACTTCAGTTCTCATCGTGAGGTGGCGATGATCCAGGCGTACCTCCTTGACGGCATCGCTGGGGTGTCGCTCATCGTGTTCGCGGCGGCTCTGCGCAGTGCCTTGCGCAGGTTCGAGGGCGAGAGCGCCACGGTGTCAAGCATCCTCTTCGGGGCGGGTGTGGCTGCGGGCACGGTGTCTCTCCTGCAAGGGCTCTTCACGCAGGTCCTTGCCGACCATGTGGCAGCGATGGGGAGCCCCTCGGCGATCCGGACGCTCTTCGACCTGAACAACGAAGGCGATACGTATAAGTTGTTGGCGCTCGGTGTGTTCCTTGGAGCCACCGCTCTCCTCATCTTCCGCACGCACGCCCTGCCCCGATGGCTCGGCTGGGTCGGTGCGGTGCTGGCTCCGCTGCTCGTGGTTGCGGGTTGGAACTTCGCGCTGAGCCCCTCTGTCCAATTCGCCGCCTATGCTGTGCTCTTGCTGGTGCTGCTGTTGTGGGTAGCATCTGTGAGTGTGGTCAGTATACGACGCACCATGTGAGGAACCAGAGCAGGAGCAGCGCGTAGGCGATGCGACGCGTCCAGGTGAGTTTGCCGCCTCTCCGGCTCTGTAGCTTTTAGGAAAGGAAGAGCCAAATGAATAGTCAAAAACCGCTCCTCGTGGCTCCCAATGATACGAACGAAGTTCGCAGGCGCTTTTCAGAAAAGCGCCTGTCCTGGTTTCCTGTCATTGCCTTTTTGCCTGCACGATTTTTCTTTGGATGGAAGTCCTGACCAGACGTGTCTGGTTGGCTGGGGTCATTGTCGTGTTGTTTTGGGGCATCCAGCACTTCGTCATTCCGTTCATACCAGATGGGAAGTACCTCATCTCAAGATACATTATTGCGTCGGTGACTGTGGGTGGTTTGGCCCTCATTTTCTTGCTTTGGGGTAGGCGCATGATACCAGCAATCATCGTCCATTATCTAAGTGATGTTGGGACTGCCCTACTCGCAGCTTTTCTTCTGCATAGATAGGAGGACACCGGCCAATCCAGCCGGATTATCTTTACCGACCAAAATCCGATTCACCACGCTCTACAAAATAGCAAGCAAAGCTCTCTATACACCCCCTTAAACCATGCTATAATCACCAATATGAGCATCAAAAATCGAGTCGCAATCATCACAGGCGCGGGTCGCGGCGTCGGGCGCGCGACCGCACAACTCTTCGCACGCGAGGGCGCGCAGGTCGTTCTCTTCAGCCGCACACTGTCACACCTGGACGAAGCCGCTGCCAGCATCGGCGGCGCGGACGAGCGTCCCCTGGCGATTGCGGGCGATGTCTCGCGTGAAGAGGACGTGCAGGCGCTGTTTCACGAGGGGCGAGAGAGGTATGGGCGGGTAGATATTCTCGTCAACTGCGCGGGCCTGGTGGCTGTACGTCCCTTCGCGGAGATGGATACGGCTACCTGGGACCGTGTGCTGGGGGTCAATCTGCGCGGCACGTTTCTGTGCTGCCGGGAGGCGTTCCGCGTTATGATGGAACAGAAGCAAGGAGTCATTATCAATATATCCTCGCTATCGGGCGTGAAAGGCGTGGAGAAGTTCCCCGGCTTGAGCGCGTACAATGTCTCGAAGTCGGGCGTGGCGAGCCTGACCGAGATCCTGGCGGTGGAGGGCAAACCGCACAATATCCGTGTCTGCGCGGTCAGTCCCGGCGCCGTCGATACCGAGATGCTGCGCCAGGCCGCTCCCCACCTTAAGGCGGGAATGACGCCAGACGATATGGCGCAGATCCTCCTCTTCCTGGCCGACGATTCGGGCAGGATGCTGAGCGGCAGCAATATCGAAATATTCAGTAACGCGTAACCGCAAGGCCGGATCCGTTCCTCGCTCGGACAGATCTGTGCATAGGAGTTAACTATGGTCTACCTGACGAGACGTGTGACCTTTAGCGCGGCACATCGTCTGTGGAGCGAGCATCTTTCCGAGGCGGAAAACTACGACATTTACGACAAGTGCGCCAATCCGAACGGTCACGGCCATAACTACATTTTGGAGGTCACGGTGCGCGGCGAGCCAGATGAGCGCACGGGGATGGTGTTGAACCTGACCGATATGAAGAGGATTATCAACGAGCAGGTGATAGAGTGCGTGGATCACAAGCACCTTAATTACGATGTGCTCTGGCTGGAGGGGATCGTGCCGACCACCGAGATGCTGGCGATTAAGTTCTGGGAACGCCTGGAGCGCGGCTTCCCGCCCGGTCTGCTGTACGAGGTGAAGCTGCACGAAACCGAAAATAATACCGCGTTCTATCGGGGTGAGGCATGAGGATCGCGCTGGTCGCTCCGCTCGTTACCACTATCGCCCAACCATACGTGGGCGGCTCTCAGGCGCTGGTGGCGGAGCTTGCAAGAGGTCTGCTCCAACGCGGGCACCAGGCGACGCTCTTCGCCAGGACGGGCTCCTCAGTGTCGGGCGTGACGATTGAAAGTCTGGATGTGCCGGAGTCGGTACGGCCCGCGAACTTCTCCCGCTCAGACCAGGAGCGCCCGCTCGACGATGGTTTCTTCACCCAGAGCAATCTCTTCCTGCAACTATTCCTCGCGTTGCAGCGGCGACACGACGAGTTCGATATCATCCATGCGCACGCCTTCGACTGGCCCGCGTTTGTCTGCAGCGCGCTCGTCCATAATGTGCCGATTCTGCATACGCTGCACCTGCCCGCCGTGTCACCTGAGATCAACGAGGCGCTGCGTGTGCTGCACCAGCAGGGCCATCCTCTAACGCTGATTACGGTATCCCACGCCTGCGCCCGCACCTACGCCGCCTATACACCGCTCGATGCCATTATCTACAACGGACTGGACATCGAGGCCATTCCATTCGCCGCTCACGTACCCGCCGACGCGCCACTGCTCTTCGCAGGCCGCATCGCACCCGAAAAGGGCGTTGAGGCCGCTATAGAGATCGCGCTGCAAGCTAATCAGCACCTCTTGCTGGCGGGCGGCATCTACGATCGGGACTACTACGAAGGGCGCATCGTACCGCTATTGGAGCAGGCTGGCGAGCGCGTCAGGTTCCTGGGTCAGTTGGAGCATGCGGCGCTATGGCCGCTCATGGGCCAGGTGCGCGGCCTACTCTTTCCGATCGCGTGGGATGAGCCTTTCGGACTGACGGCGGTCGAAGCTATGGCGGCTGGCACGCCGGTCATCGCCTTCCATCGTGGTGCCGTTGGAGAGATCATCCGTCATGGGGAGACGGGCTTCCTCGTTGAGCCGGGCCATATCGAGGAGGCCGCCGCCCTGGTCGATGAATTGCCGCGTCTCTCTCGTGCCCGGTGCCGCGCACATGTCGAGCACCACTTCTCATTCGGGCATATGCTGGATGAGCATGAGCGTGTTTATGCAGCGTTGCTGGCAAAGCCCTCGAAAAAATCATGAATTTAAAAAATGGAGAGATAGCGCTCGATCTCCCAGTTATGCACCTGCTGGCAGTAGTCTATCCACTCGATACTTTTCGCGTCGATGAAGCCCTCGTAGATGGAGTCGCCCAGCGTCTCACGCACCAGAGCATCCTCGCGCAGTCCTTCCAGCGCCTCGCCCATCGTAGCGGGGAGCAGGCGGGCGCGGGAGCGCAGGCGTTCACCTTCATCCTGCAGGAAGAGATTCTCATCCATAGCCGGTGGCAGAGTCAACTTGCGCTGTATGCCGTCCAGCCCGGCGCGCAGCATCACGGCGAGAGCCAGGTACGGATTGCAACTCGCGTCGGAGCAGCGTAGTTCGATGCGCATTGATGATTGCGGATCGTTGCTGGGCCGTGGAACACGGATCAGCGCCTGGCGGTTCACGCGTCCCCAGTTGATGAAGACAGGTGCCTCGAAGCCGCGAACCAGGCGCTTGTACGAGTTTACGAGGGGTGCCAGGACGACGCACATCCCGCGCGCGTGTGCAAGCTGACCGGCGATAAAGCAGCATCCGACCTCGGAGAGGCCATACTCGGCCTGCTCATCGACGAAGGCGTTCTTCCCCGTCTCGCTGCTCACCAGTTGCTGATGAATATGCAGCCCGGACCCGTTGATTTTATAAAAAGGCTTGGGCAGGAAGGTCGCGTAGAGGCCGTGCTGGGCGGCGATCGACTTGAGGACGTAGCGGGCCGTCATCAGACCATCGGCGATATGTAGAGCGTTGCCGATCTCGAAGTCGAGTTCGTGCTGACCGGCGGCGACCTCGTGGTGGCTGGCCTCGATCGTGATGCCCATATGTTGCAGGGCGTGCACCATCTGGCGGCGCACGACTGTAGCCTCGTCGGTCGAGAGGTCAAAGTAGCCACCGTGATCGCGCGGCAGCGGCAGCGGCGTCTTGCCCTCAAAGCGCAGGAGGAAAAACTCTAATTCGGGCGCTACGTGAAATTTGAAGCCCATCTCGTGCGCCATCTCTACTGCGCGCAGAAGCGTGGCGCGTGGGTCGCCGTCGAAGCGCTCACCATCGGGCGTACGCACGTCGCAGATGACGCGCGCCACCAGTTCCTCGTCATCGGACTCCTCGTCCAGCGGACGATGCATCTCGGGCGCGTGGGCTGGACGCACCTTGCCTGGCAGAATAGCGAACGTCGATAGGTCGGGGTAGAGATACATATCGCTCTCGGCTATGCGTGCAAACCCTTCGAGGGAAGAGCCATCAAACCATTTACCGTGCGCAATACAATCGGCGAACTGCTCCACAGGAATAGTGACACACTTCGCCATGCCAACAACATCAGTAAATTCCAGATTTATATAGCGCACATGCTCTCGCTCAAGCGTTGCCAGGACCTGGTCCTGTGTCACATTGTGCTGCCGTCCTGCCATAACCATATGCTCCTCTCTGTAGAGCCGTCTAAAGTCCACACCGTAGCATTCTTGCATGTCTACGCTTCATCTGTCAAGACGGGACAATCGTCGTCTGCACTCCCCCTAATGGGCCTGTAAGCATATACTCATATATGGCAAGGTGTTATAATACGGATATGTCTGTAACGGGCAGACCACAGAGATACCGCAGCGAGTCGTGCTGTTTTTGAGATGAGGGGAATCCCGCTTTATGGCGAAGAAAATACTGATAATGGACGATGATCCAACGATTGCTGATCTGCTCACAGAAGCCCTGGCCGATGAGGGCTATGAAACATATATGACGACGCAGAGTCTGCGCTTCTATGATGCTATGCGTGAACACCAACCTGACCTCGTACTGCTTGATATCATGATGCCTTACCTGGATGGTCGCGATGAGCTGAAGCTCATGGCGATGGCCGTCGATCACGTGGTTCCCGTGATTGTCGTGACCGCGTTGCTGGGTGTCGGCAACGAGGAGAGAGAGTTCCGCGAAGCAGGCGTCGTCCATATCGTGTACAAGCCTTTCGACCTCGACAAACTGGTCGATCTGGTGAAAGAGACAATCGGAGAACCCGAAGGAAAACATGCATGAGCGCCACTACTCCCACTGAGCGCGTCGCCCTTGATGCGATGGGCGGTGACAATGCTCCCGGCGAGATGGTGCTCGGGGCGATACAGGCAGCTCGCGAGTACAGAATGGGAGTCTATCTTGTGGGCCGCGAGGGTGCTATCCGCGCCGAGCTGGCGAAACACGATACCGCTGGCCTGGATCTGCCGATCATCCATACCGACGAGATGATCGAGATGGACGAGCATCCGGCCAATGCTGTACGGCGCAAAAAGAACGCTTCGATGACCATCGCGCTGCAACAGGTGCGTGATGGTGCGGCGTGCGGCGCCGTTTCCGCCGGCAATAGCGGCGCCATGATGGCCGCCTCGCTCTTCACCATGAAGCGCATTGCGGGCGTGGATCGTCCGGCGCTCGGCGGCATCTTCCCCACGCGGGATGGCATCTGCCTGGTGATCGATATTGGCGCTAATACCGATTCTCGACCCGAGTATCTGCAGCAGTTTGCGCTTATGGGCTCTATCTACCTAGAGCGTATCTTCAATGTGCGCTCTCCTCGCGTCGCCCTGCTGGCAAATGGCGAGGAGGAGTCGAAGGGCAATCAGCTCGTGATCGATACGCACCAGCTCCTCAAGAAGAGCGCCTCAACGCTTGGCCTCAATTTTATCGGCAATGTCGAGGGGCGCGACATCCCTGCCGGCGGCGCAGACGTGATCGTCTGTGACGGTTTCGTGGGGAATGTGGTGCTCAAGCTGAGCGAGGGGCTGGCCGAGACATTGCTTGGGCTGATCCGCACCGAGATGACCAGTTCGCTGCCGAACAAGCTTGCCGCTGCCGTTCTGCGCCCCGGACTGCGCAAGGTCGGTCGCCGCCTGGACTACGCCGAATATGGGGGCGTCCCGCTGCTTGGCGTGAATGGCTCTGCGATCGTTTCGCATGGTCGCTCCAATGCGAAGGCGATCAAGAATGCGCTGCGCGTTGCGCGTCAGACCGCAGAGACGGGCGTTGCCGCCGCTATTGCGGACGGCCTGGCGAAACTTGGCTCGCGTGAGGACAGGACGCAGGCGGAGGTATAAAAAAATCATGAGTGATCCCGATATCTCTTCAGCAGATCCCTTCTGAAGAGATATCGGGATCACTCATGGGATATAGTCAAGACTTCTACAGTGTTTTCTTATGACGTTTGGCCGCGCCACCCATCTTTCCGATGCGACTGTAGAAATCTGGATCTTGCCGCTGTTTTGTCATATTACCGCCCTTCTTACCCATCTCCGAGAAGTGGTCGGGGCCGTATTTGCTCACATTGGCCTTTCCGCCTTTGCGAGCGATCTGGCGGTAGTACTCGCTACCGCGTTTCTCCTTCAGTGTGGTTCCTCCCTTTTTTCCGATACGGCGATAGTAATCCTCTCCGTACTTGTCGCGGACCGTACTGCCCCCTTTACGGCCCGCCTCCGTAGTGGTCATGGGCGTGGGTTTCTCTTCTTCGTCTTCAGGCAACATGGCTAACCCCTTCTCCCGGTTTCAAACCCAGGCATAAAATGTAGGCGCTTATAAAGTGTTCTGGGAGCATCATTACGATTCCCAACCTCCTTTATCCCAGCACATCTAAAACGGAGCATCCGTAAATGCCCCAACAATGCAGAGTTACTGCTCGTACATTATAAAAAACAGCTTAATACGTTGTCAACAATGCAGACAATCGTGTTACTGCTGAGTAGTTAAATCTCCTACTTTATTCAATTTGAGGGCTGGACAAATGCCGGGCGAGGTTCTATACTAAAGAAGAAAAACTGTGTCATTGTGTGTCTCAAGGAGCAATGAATAGACATGGGCGAGAGAGAAAAAAGGCGGTTCTCGTCGAGTGGACGCAAAAAAAACTTTAATGGATGGGCCGCTCCTGGAACACTTATCCCCGTTCCTATGCACGACTCCCCTGCGCCCTATCGCCGTCCGTCTATCCGGCAGGAACCATTCTGGTTGCGCTTCGTGGCGTGGCTACGCTACTACAGTGTGCAGTTCCGCTGGGATGTCGAGCGTCGCCTGGCGCGTCTGCTGCACCGGCATTGGGGCGACCAGCATTAGGATCTTTCTTATAGACTAAATGATCGTTATGCAGGGCGCTAAAGCGTGTCCTCTCCCATATGGGGTTGATCGAAGGCCAGGTCGCCGGTGCGTCGAATATGTGGCAACTGTACATGCTGCAGCTCTTCAGGAATCTTGCCGTGTCTCCGGCGCGCCAGTCTTAGCTTATAACGGCGCTCTTTCGCTTCTTTGAACTCGATGGACAGGCGCCGGTACAGCTCTTCCCATTCTCCTAGCACTTGCAGGCAATCGTGCTTTGCGATGATGTTCAGGCTCTCCTCGCCCATGCGAGTGCGCATATCCACGTCGTCCACCAGAATATCTATGTAGCGCGCCATCTCTTCGCTATCGCCGGGCTGGAACAGGAAGCCGTTCTCATCGGGGTGAACCAGTTCCGGAAGCGCCCAGGCGTCGGCGGCGATAACGGGCAGGCCGCATGCCATCGCTTCCATGGTAGCCAGGCTCTGGAGCTCGGCCTCCGAGGGGATGACAAAGATGTCCGAGGAGCGGCGCAGGAGAAGCAGATCCGCGTCCCGTACGAAGCCCAGGAAGCTGATGTGCTCGCCCAGTTGCAGCCGCTCGACCTGTGCCCGCAGCTCGGCCTCTGCTGGACCGTTGCTAACCAGGGCAAGGTGCACATGCCTGTTTTTGATCTTTGCCATCGCATCGATCAATACATCGATGCGTTTCTCTTCACTCAGGCGATTCACGTGGAGCAGTAGCGGGCGATCCGTCGGCAGCTTGAAGCGGCGCAGAATATCAGGATCGCGCGGGCCAGGCGAGAACTTCGCGAGATCGATGCCGTTGGAGATGGCTCTGGCGGGTGCGCGCAGGCCGTGATTATACAATAAATTGAGCGCCGTCTGCGTTGGCGCGGTCACATATTCGCAGCGATTGCAGAAGTGGACCAGGTACGAGTAGGTCACATTACTGACATATCTGCCGACCAGCGGTTCCGCGACCAGGGAATGGCTCATATTGACGGGCATATAGTGATTGGTAGCGATGACGGGCTTGCGTAGTCCGCCCCCCAGGAGTTGCGCGATATTCCCCAGCACAATCGGGGAGTGAATGTGGATGATATCGGGATCGCTCTTTTTAAGCAGGTTGCGCACGGGCACAAAGGGCAAGAATGGGATGCGCAGCCCTTCATAGGCGGGCCACTCGAAAGAAGAGAAGCGATAGACGTGCACCTTATCCTCTATGTGTCGCACGTCGCGCGTGCCATAGCTCGGCGCGACTACCCATACCTTGTGCCCGCGACTCGCCAGGTCCGCTGCCAGCCCGTGCGTAACCGTTGGTACACCCCCGATCATTGGTGGATATTGATCAGTCACAATCATGATGCGCATATGAACCGTCCGCGTCTCTACGTAAATGTAGGAAAGATAGTCGCACCTGCGAGTGCGAAACGAAACAGAAAACCAGGGCGATCGCGGAGATCATCCCTGGCTCCTACTATGTCACATTTATGTGAGATCTGTCTATGGCCTATTCTTCTGGCGTGGTGGCAGCAGGTACAGGCGTGGCTTCCGCCGGTGCCGCTGCGGCCTCCTCCGCTGCGGCCTCGGCGCGGGTGGCCGCGACCTTGGCGATGGGCTCCTCTGGATCTGTGACGAGCGTGTAGTTTGCGGGCAGCTTTACATCGCTAGCGTGCAGCGTTGCGTCGATCTCGGTGAGGGATGTAATATCGACATCGAGCGCGTCTACAATATCGGATGCTGTGCACTCTACCTCCAGCGCCTCCAGCAGGTGCAGCAGGACGCCGCCCTCGTTTTTCACCGCCGGTGACTCGCCGACGAAATGCAAGGAGACGCGCATGCTGATGCGCTCGGTCAAACTGACGCGGAAGAAATCAATGTGTACGATCTTGCCACTGCGCGGGTTGCGCTGTACGCGGCGAACGAGCGCCGTCTGTGTACTTGCATCTGGCAGGCGTAGCGAGATAATGCTGCGCACGGCCCCCGAGCGGCGCAGACGATCGAAGCTTATCTCGTCGATCTGTACCGCCTGCGGCTCCTGGTTATGTCCGGTGATATTGCCGGGGATCAGACCCGCTTTGCGCAGGCGTTTAGTGGCTTTGCCCATGATTGTACGTGGTGCTACCTCTAACTCTGTTTGTTGTCCCATACGAAAAACCTCTTTCTCTCATCCTCGCAGGGGTGGAATTAACCCTCTCTCTGCTGTAGTGTGTCCTGGTCATTGAGCCAGGGGAGTTGATCCCGCCCCTACGAGGCATATTTTTGTTAATGTTGTTTTCTTCGTGCATGGAAGAATTGCAACAGATCATTTGTCTCCATTGTATTCAATACGTCAATGGCGCGCAGCCAACCCTTGCGCGCTATCCCTATACCATAACGCATATCGTCTATTCCTGCAAGTGCATGTGCGTCCGGGTCAATGGGGATCTTGATGCCCTTGTTGCGCGCCTTGTGCACGAGGTGCCAGTCCAGGTCCAGCCGCGATGGGTGGGCGTTGATCTCGATGCAGACGCCATGCTCCGCCGCCGCGTCGATCACGGCGTCCATGTCCAGCTCGTAACCCGTCCGGCCCAGCAGGATGCGCCCGGTCGGGTGCCCAATGATATCGACATAGGGATTGCTGATGGCGCGTAGCATGCGCTTCGTCTGATCTTGCGGGGAGAGGTTGAAGTTGCTGTGGATGGAGGCGACGACGAAATCCAGGCTCGCCAGTACCTCATCGCTATAGTCGAGCGCGCCATCGCGAAGAATATCGCACTCGGTCCCTTTCAGTATGTGCAGGCGGCCCGCCAACTGCTCGTTCAGGCGGTCGATCTCTTCGCCCTGGCGGCGCAGATCATCCTCGCTCAGGCCACCTGCGTAGGCTGCGACCTTGCTATGATCGGTGATGCCCAGGTAGGCGTAGCCACGCTCGATGCAGGCGTCTGCCATCTCGCGCAGTGTGTTCTGCCCATCGCTCCAGTTTGTGTGGGCGTGCAGGACGCCGCGCAGATCATCCATCTGTACCAGCTTCGGCAGCTTATGCTGCGCCGCCGCCTCAATCTCGCCCATATCCTCGCGCAACTCGGGCTCGATGTAGTCCAGGCCGAGCGCCGCGTAGATATCGGTCTCGTCCTTACAGGGAACCAGCCCACCTTCCGCATCTTTCCCCTTGAACAGCCCGTAGTCGTTGATGGTCATATTCATCGCGAGCGCTCGCCTGCGTAGTGCGATATGGTGCTCGCGCGAACCCGTGAAGTGGTGAAGTGTATAGGGAAACTGGCTGTCGCTCACCACGCGCAGGTCCATCGCGATGCCCGTGCCCAGGACGACGCTTGATTTCGTTGTGCCCTTGCCTGTAATCGCCTGCACTCCTGGCTGTTGCGTGAAGAAATCCATAATCGCGTTGCGTACATCTTCGCCCGCGTCATCGGCAACGCTGAGCACCATATCGATATCCTTCACCGTCTCGCGCCGCCTGCGGATACTGCCGCCTACCTGCAGACGTACGATCCCTGGCTGCGTGACCAGCGCGGCCCGTATCTGCTCTGCCTCTGCCTCACCTATCGGATAGAGATAGCGACCTTCATGCTGCGCGAGCAAGGCGATGCCTTGCAGAATCTTGTCCTGCGTCTTCTTGCCGAAGCCTGGCAGGTGTGCCACGCGATTGTCTTTGCACGCCTGCTCTAGCTCTGGAATGCTGGTTACGTGCAGCTGGTCGTAGATGGCATTGATCTTCTTGGGACCGACGCCCGGAATGCGCAGCATCTCGAGTTTTATCGGGGGCGTGTTGGCGCGCAGCTCATCATAAAAGGCGATGTGGCCGGTATCAATGGCCTCCTCGACGCGCTTGAGTATCGTCGCCCCCAGTCCCGGCAGCCCTTTGAGCTTCCCTTCGTGGGCGAGCTGCATAATATCTCCGTCAAGGGAAGAGATCGTGCGGGCGGCGTTCTCGTAGGCGCGCACCTCGAAGACGCTGCTCCCCTCTTTCAGGGCCAGCAACGCGGCGGTCGACTCCAACAGTTGCGCTACTTGATTTTTATCCATCCATGTTCCTCCGGCCTCTTACTATGTAACGCAGGGACTAAGCCATTACGTCAAACGCATATCGAAAAATTCGGGTGCCTGTGCTATTACTTCGAAAGGATTACGCCCTTTGATATCACGATTCAGATAGCGCTTGCAGTCGTAGTGAACCATGAGCCAGCAGTAAAACTGTTCCGTGATGAAGACAGCGTCCCACGGTCGTTCCGGCATCATGTCCAGCACCTGATTGCATACGAAGCAGCGTCCCATGCCGGCCTCAACCGCGTTCTCGAACCATTGAAAGATAAACTGGTGGAGATCCTCCAGTTCCATCATCTCCAGGCTCGACGCGGGATAGCCGAAGAGCACCGGATCGGGGCATTCTCTAAAATCAGTACTGGCGCGACTGAGGGCCAGCACGGGAGCTTTAATGATGATCTTGATCTCATCGTTTTCCGGGTCCTGCGATGCCGTCACTACGTCGCTTAAGAGGAGCCCTTCGCGCTCAAACCAGGAAAGAAGTTCGTTTCGCATATCTTATTTTACAACACCTGTTCAATGCTTCTGTCCCCTGGCCCGTTTCCATCGTTCCTTCCACTCGCTCTCGTCGTACGAGGTAAGCGCGCGACCCTCTGTGCGCGCCATCGTCTCCATCGCCTGAAAGCGGCGCCGGAACTTGCGGTTGGCGCCGCGTAGCGCCTCTTCGGCGTCTATATGGAGCCAGCGCGCTATCTTGGCGACCATGTAGAGGAGATCGCCCATCTCCTCGAACTGTTCTGCTGGCGTAGTGGTCTGCTGCAACTCCTGCAGCTCCTCGGTCAGCTTGTCGTAGACGCCCTGCATGGTGGTGAACTCGAAGCCGGTCTTGACGACGCGCTTCTGGTATTCCTGGGCGACCATCAGGGACGGCAGCGCCTGGGGAACGCCGTCCAGGACGCTCTCTTGCTCCACGTCCTTGCCAGTTTTAGCGCGCTCCTGGCGTTTAATGGCCTCCCAGTTCTGCACGACCTGTCCCGCGCCATCGACCGCGATATCGCCGAAGATGTGTGGATGGCGGCGCAGCATCTTGGCGCTGATATGCTCGTAGACGTCGCCGAGGGAGAAGTCGCCGTCCTGGCGCGCAATCTCGGCGTGCAGATAGACCTGGAGCAGGAGGTCGCCGAGTTCCTCGGCAAGTTTCTCGATATCATTCTCCTCCAGCGTCTCTATGACCTCGTAGGTCTCTTCGATGACGTAGCGGATCAAGCTCTGGTGCGTCTGCTGGCGATCCCAGGGGCAGCCATCCGGGTCGCGGCGCAGGCGCATAGTAATATAGCGCAGCGTCTCCGGTACGCGCAGCGCCGTGAGTTCATCGACGGGCGGGACGTAGAGCGTGCTGAGATGATTGGCGTAACTGTTGTGGTCGAGTTCATAGAGCGGCATCTCGATGATGGCCTCCTCGCTATCGATGCCAGCCGAGCGCACAAGCTTCACTGCCCATTCGTCGGGATAGCACTCGCTCAGCGCTAGCTTGACCTCGCTGGCGAGGCGGCGATTGTAGACCTGCGTGACCAGCAGGGGGACGGTCGGGATGACCTTCCCGGCGATCTCGTGCGCCTGCAATGCCGCGAGATTGGTCGCGTCGACCATCTGCAGGCCAGCGTCGAACGGATCGACCTCCAGCGCCGTACAGATCGGCTCAATGAACGAAAGACCTGCTATAATAGTAGTGCTTAGATGACGCTCGCGCGCTAATCGTAGCAGTAGTTGCACGGAGGACTCGCCGATCAGGGGATGCCCCGGCACCGCGTAGAGAAGCGGCCCCTGGCCCGCCAGGTCGCAGAGCTCCTCTGCGATGCGCTGGTACAGGGTGCTCCATTCCGCCGCCTCGTTGTAGAGTCGATCGAACGATTCTATACATAAAGCAGGTAGGGCGGCCTGCAGCGGCTCTACGGTGGGATGGATCAAGGTACGAAAGTAGACGATCTGTTTATTGGAAGCGGCCTGCGTCAGGCGTGCCAGCGCCTCCTGGGTAAGATCCTGGATGCTACCGGGACCGAGACCCAGAATGGTAATTGCCGCGTTAATTGTTTGAGTCATGGAAAAAAGAGTCCTCTCTGCTCGCTGTCAACGGCTTATAGTTGCTAGATAGTGTAGCGGGTGGGCCTGTGAGTGTCAATGAAGCGATTCTGGCAAAAATAGCATTGTCGAATGGATGACAACGTGTTATGCTAGGTTATGTAGTAAGAAAACAGCGCTTATCTTATTTACCAGTTCGAGCAACATAAGGAGGATCATATATGGCGTCAGATGAAAGCTCACTACCAACCTGCCCGATATGCAACCAATCAGACCAGGTAAAAACTTTGCAGGCCGCGTTCGATTCTGGGGTAACGCGTGCAGCACCGCCGGATATGCCGGTCAGAAATGTATCTATGATAAAATATATCCTGTCCGGCGGAGTCGCTATTGGTATCTGTATGTTTCTGGTCATTGTACTCATTGGGTCAGAGTCAAACCTGAATATCATCGCCCAGTCTGTTCTTCTCGTGCTCGCCTTTATCTGTATTGTCACCGTGCTGGTCATCTCCTACATCGCGTTCCAGCGGGTGGTGCAGGGTGACGCCGAAGCAACGGTACAGTTTCCCGCGTGGGACCGTGCTATGAATACCTGGAAGAGCCTGTATTATTGCGCCCGCAACGACGTTGTATTTGATCCCGCGACGAACGAGGTTGTCCCCGAAGAGAAACTGGCCCTTCTGCGCACCCTGGACGAGAAGCAGGCAACGATAGAGTCGGCGCCGATGGCGAGGTAGGGGGAGAACAGCCCCCTACTTACTTTTGCTGAGTGACCTGTTTCGCCGGAAGAGCCTCCTTTTTCCGTAGAATCAAGTGCCTCGGCGAAGCTTTGCGTATGAGTGCTGCCAGATGTATCTGCTCTGTCAGGTCGCGCCGGGGGCGTCCGAGCGTTCTGTGCCGAGATACAAGCTTTCCCTCTACTAAAAAGGCGATGACAGCCTCGGCAATGCTGGGGGCTGCCAGCATGGGTGCGCTGTGATTGGCTGGAATCACGATATCGTTGGGACGTAGACGGCGTGGGCGCGTTGTCAGTCGGTCCCGACCGCCCCAGATAAAGAGTGTGGGGAGCGGGGGCAGGACAAAGGGTGCGCGTCCTTTCCCAGGCATCTCACAGAGTGTGCGGATCAGGATGTCCAGTTGCTGCAACTCGATCTCGTTTTTCCATGTGTGTGTATAAGCGTGTGGGCGACCGTTGAAGCCAAATGCCAGAATCAGGCTGTAGAGGCGCCAGTTCGAGAAGACCCATTGCCTGACGGTGGGCTGGGGTGTATTTTCGAGTAGGCGCAGGAAGAGCGACCGGATCTCTGATAGGTAGATGGGGCAGAGGAAGATCGCGCGCTCGATAGAGTGCGGATAGCGTTGTATGTATGCCTCGGCTACTCGTGTACCCGAGGAATAGGCCAGCAGCGACCACTGCTCTATCCTCAGTGATTGGCGCAGTTCTTCGATCGCGTCGGCGCATGCCGGGTAGTATGGCCTGTCACAAGCGATCTCCGGTGAGCCTCCAATGCCCGGTAATTCGATCATAATCAGTTGAAAATATGGTGTGAGCAAAGGTGCAAGGTTTTCCCATATCGCGTACGTCACACCCCAACCGTGAATGAGCAGGAGTGGTAATCCACTGCCTTCCAGTCGATAGCGTAGCATCGTATAGTTCTTTCATCCTCGTTCCTGACGTAGTAGTTGAGAGGGACACCAACACATATATGACAACGAAATTCGTAGCCGAAAGGACACCAGCACTACTAATGATAGTATATGAGGGCCAGGATGCGGCGTAACATACTCCTGCTTACGTCCAGAACAGGAGGCGGCCATGTAAGCCTCGCCGAAGCCCTGCGTGATCGTCTTGAGCGGGACTACACGCTTGAGATCGTCGATCCGCAACCGCGCTTCTTTCACCTGCACTATCGCCTGGTCAGCCGCTACGCCCTCTGGCTCTGGTCGGCGGAGTTCCGTCTGAGCGATACGCCGCAGAAGGCCCTGTTCGCGCACCGCCTGTTTACACGCCTCGTCGAGCGCGAACTCACACGAGTAATCGAGCGCGTCCAGCCCGCTATGATTATCACAACCTACCCTTTCTTGACGTATGAGGTCGCGCAAGTACTTGAGCGCAGCAATGCGCGTATTCCTTTCGTTATGCTTTTCTCCGATCCCAACGGCGTGCACGCCTCCTGGCTGACCGAACGGCGCGCGACAGTTGTCCTGGCGACGACGCGTGAGACGTATGAGCAGGCGCTGGCGGCTGGCTTCGCCATCGAACGCCTCTTCATGGTCGGTTGGCCTGTACGTCGCCAGTTCTCTCTTGCCGCCTCCGAGAACCGGCGTATAGAGATGCTTGAGCGCCTGGGGCTGGACCCGGAGCGCTTCACCGTCTTCTTGCAGGGCGGTGGCGAGGGTGCTGCGCAGTTTGGGAGCACCGTAGAGCGTGTGCTGGCGCTCAGCCAGGACCTGCAGGTGATTCTGGCTACAGGCACGAACCAGGCGCTTCTGGCGCGCTTCAAAACGGCGCGCAACCTCTATGCCCTGCCCTTCACAAAGGAGATCGCTCCCTACATGGCCGCCGCCGACGTGATCATGGGAAAGGCGGGACCAAACATCCTCTTCGAGTCCGTAGCGCTGGGTAAGCCATTTATCGCCACTGCTTATATCCCCGGTCAGGAGCAGGCGAACCTGGAGTTCATCCAGCGTCACCAGTTGGGCCGGGTTGCGCTAGATGCAGAGCAGCAGAGCGCCCTGCTGTTAAAGCTGCTCGCCAACCGTAGCGAGCAACAGGCGCTGGCGGCAACCGTCAACGCCTATCGGGAGTGGAACGCCACCGCAAACGACGCTATTGTGCCCCTCCTGAAGAATCTGCTCACGTAGGTGCCTTCATCATAAACTATAGCAGATCGTCGTCATTGGAGTGGTGCACGTTCAGATCGGGTCGCGTTTCGTCGCTATAAAGCTGGTTCTTGCTTATCCGTTCTTCGTTCTTGCGCGCCTGCTCGTATAAATTTTGCGCGGCCCGTTTCGCATCGAAGCTCACCTTATCCCTATAGGCGGGATCTTGCGCAACCAGTTCGAACCGCGCGGCGAGACTGCGGATAGTATCTGGATCTGTCACCGTGCGATTCTGTACGGCTTTATATGCCTCGATAAGCACTTTCTCGTTTAGAAGGTCCGGTGGACTACTGGCGACCGCAGGGGACGCAGGCACAGGTGCGGGCACCACCTGCGTCGGTTCCTCCGCCAGCCCGGCGTTGGCTGAGCCGTTCTTCTGCTTGCCTGCTGCCACTTTCGGTTGATTGGATGGCGCGGGCTGGCTGCCAGGCGCCTTAGCTGGCTGTGGCGCTGGAGAGGGAGCTGGATTGATCACCTTAGTCGGCATATCGACAATGGAGTCAGCCTCGACGATGGTGGCACCGTGCGGCGCAAGGGAGACATCGAGGATGCGTACCCAGTTGACCTGTACGCCCCAGAGCGCAACGCGATCCCTTATCATTTGAAATAGATATGCGTTAACCCTATCCAGGGGCAGAGTACTCTCATCATCGTCGTACGTTAACGGGCGCGAATGTAGGCCCTGTGGCCAGGCGAAAAAATCATCCGGTGTGAACATCGTGGCGATGCTCTGAATGGCAGCCAGGACGAGTTCTTTCAGGCTATTCTCCCACTGATCGACCTGGGTCACGGCGATGTACGCATCATCGGGCGGCAACTGATACGAGATCGTTGCGCGCAAGACTACGTCCTCGTCGCGCGAGAGCTGCACCTTTTGTAGCGGACAAGCCCATTGCTTCTCACCTACGTTTAACTGGTGCACCACCTTTTCCCACGGCATGAGAATATTGAGGCCCGGATAGAGGGTGCGGCTATATTTGCCGAAGGAGTAGACGATCTCCACGTGGCCTTCCGCAACCGGGCGAAAGTAGAAGCGCACCAGCACGACAGAAATAATGAGCAGCACCACCAGGAGCACAAGCGTTGGAATGGGTCCGAAGATGGCGAAACAGCCGACGAGCAAGAAAAGGAAGAAGCCGCCGATAGTAGCGAGTATCCACAACCCGTTATCAGAGCCTGCGTAGTAGACGCCCACGGCCTGTGCCAGCGCCACCGCGATAATGACGATAATGACGGGCCAGAGACCTGCAGGTGGGATATACGCCCTCCCTGAAGCGATAAGAGGTAGCACGAAGAGACAGGTAAGAGCCCCGAAGATCAGTGGCGTGATGATCAGTGCTATGTATTGCCCGAACTGTCTAAGCAGTTTGAGAGGAGTAGAGGCAGGCTCCGGTCCCGCTTGCTCATCCTCGTAGTCCTCATCCTGTGCGAAGTCGGGCTCCTCTAATAAAGGCAATGCCTCCTCATCTTCAAAAGCGGATTGAGGAGGCAACTCATCATATTCAAACTGATGAGCATGTTCAAGCGATTGGCCCCAGTTTGGATCACCAGAACTGTGCCATCCTGGTTCCTTCCCGTCTGACGACATAGGTATTAGCACCTTCCTCTCATCTCATCACCAAAACTAAGAATGTCCTTATTGCATTTTCACTTGACCTCTCAGGGTTTCGTGTGTATCCTTCTCTTAGGAGGCAGCGGCAGATGCCTGTATTCCTTTACGACCCGTTTGAGGGTACTGAAATTATAGCCTCTTCTTTATACCACAAGAGCTACAGCCGCCACCACCGCTTCCTCCTTTGGTGCCGCAACTGCCACAGCCACCGCCCGTGCCGCAACTGCCACCACCGCACCCTCCTTTGGTGCCGCAACTGCCACAGCCACCGCCCGTGCCGCAACTGCTGCGTTCCTCTTGTGCGTCTACTGGTACCTGGATCGTCACGCCGCTCTCAAGCATCACCTCGACGGAATTTTGTGGCACGTTGACCGAGACGACCTTGCCAGTGCCGCTGGGTGTCGTGAGCATTGTTCCTATCTGAGGCATCTGCTGTCGGGCCTGGATATAGTTATCGTTTTCGTAGGAGAGGCAGCAAAGCAAGCGACCGCATACACCGGAGATCTTCGAGGGATTGAGTGGAAGTTCCTGTTCCTTTGCCATTTTGATTGAGACGATGCCAAACTCTTTGATCCAGGAGCTGCAGCAAAGCGTTTTGCCGCAGATGCCCACCCCACCTTGCAGTTTAGCCTGGTCGCGCGCCCCGATCTGGCGCAGTTCGATGCGTGTGCGGAAGGTCGCGGCGAGGTCGCGCACAAGAGCGCGGAAGTCCACTCGTTCATCGGCAGTAAAATAAAAGGTCAGCCGGCTGCCATCGAAGGTATATTCCGACTCCACCAGTTTCATGGGGAGATTGTGTTGTTTGACGCGCTCGGCGCAGCGTACCAGTGCTTCTTTCTCTTTGCTCTTGAAAGAGAGCATCAAACGCAGCTCGTCCTCGCTTGCCAGACGCAAAACGGGTTTTAGCGGATCGCTCAGATCGCTCTCCGCGAGTTTTTTTGCGGCGATAACGACTCGCCCGGCCTCTATACCACGTACCGTCTCTACGATAACATACTGACCTGTCGTAAAGGTCTGTCCCTGTGGATCGAAGTAATAGATGCGCCCGGCTGGTCGAAAGCGAATGCCAACAATAAGAACTGTCTTTTCTGTACTCGTCGCCAGTGACATTGGCTGCTCTATTCTCTAGCAAAAAGAAGCTCGGGTCAGGTGCAGCCGCACTGCTACATCCCACATAGCCCGGCACTCTCTTAACTTACATTTCATTTGTCAGAAGGATAGCTTCTGCGACTTCGCGCATAGACTTGCGATTGTTCATGCTGGCCTTTTGAATCTTGCGGAAAGCCTCCTGCTCGGACAGGCCCTGCTTCTCCATCAAGAGACCTTTAGCGCGCTCGACAATCTTACGCGTCTCCAGTTGCTCGGTCAGTGTGCGTGCCTTCTCTTCCATCGCGCGGAACTCGTTGTAGCGTGCAAGTGCCACCTCTATCGCCGGAGTCACCTCGCTCTCGCGCATAGGTTTCACGATGTAGTTCACCACACCGGCCTCCTTGGCGCGTTCGACGAGCGGCAGATCTCCGAAAGCGGTAAGCAACAGAACAGGCGCTATCTTTTCCTCTGTGAGTGTCTCGGCTGCTGCAATGCCGTCCATGTCCGGCATGCGGATATCCATGATCACCAGGTCGGGTCGCAGCTCACGGGCCAGGTTGACGGCGCTTACGCCATCGCCAGCCTCGCCCACTACGAGATAGCCCTGCTTTGTTAGCACGTCCTTCAGGTCCATGCGCTGGATGGCTTCGTCATCCGCGATAATAATACGTGTTGGCATAGTCTCACCTCAAAAGCCTCTAATCTCATCCATCCTCTAGTACTAAAGTCTCTTCCCACGTACAGAGAGTATATCATACCAACTGGAATGAGTCGATAGGGAAAAGCACTTAGTGTGCATGCTACGCCATATTTTTCTATTTTTTCATTATGCCACGCTGGTCAGGCTCGTCTCTTCCTGCATCATGCCTGCCAGGATGCGCGTCTCACGCACGATTTTTTGTAATTGCTCAGGTGTAATAGACTGTTTTCCATCGCATAGTGCACTATTTGGATCAGGATGAACTTCGATAATCAGACCTTCGGCCCCGGCGGCGATGCTGGCGCGCGACATAGTGGGTACCAGTTCGCGGCGGCCTGTCGCGTGGCTGGGATCAACGATAATGGGAAGGTGGGTAAGTTCGTGTAGCAAGGGGACACAGGAAAGGTCGAGGACGTTGCGCGTTTGCGGGTCGTAGCTGCGGATGCCGCGTTCACAAAGGATCACGTTGGGATTGCCTGCTGCTACGATGTACTCCGCCGCTAATAACCATTCGTCGATCGTCGCAGACAGTCCACGCTTTAGCATGACGGGGCGCTGCTGACTATGCTTCCCGGCTGCGCGTAAGAGTGGGAAGTTCTGCATATTGCGGCTCCCTATCTGCAAGATGTCCGCGTGCTCCGCGACGACATCGACCATCTCGGGTTCCATCACTTCGGTGATCACGGGCAGCCCTGTAATCTGGCGTGCCTCGGACAGCAGATGCAGACCATCGACGCCCAGACCCTGGAACTGGTAGGGCGAGGTGCGTGGTTTGAACGCGCCGCCACGCAGAATATGCGCGCCCGCATTCGCTACAGCCTGTGCTGTCGTGATCAACTGTTCCCTGTTCTCTACCGCGCACGGTCCGGCTATGATGACCGGAGATGCGGATTGCCCCCCAACATTTACAGTCTTGCATGTGTGACCTTTGCCTACAACGATGCTGGTGTCTGCGGCCTGGAACTCCCTGCTAACAAGCTTGTATGGCGTCTTGATATATATGATGCGCTCGACGGCGGCCTGTTCATCAAGGGCCGTCTGTGCAGTTGTATCGAGCAGATGAAGATCGAGTACGATAACTTCGCGCCCGGCCATCCTGGTCGTCGTGATAGGACGCTGGTTGCCGCTGATGCGGTGCAGGAGCGCCATCAATTGTGAACGTTCTTCGCTGGTAGCCTGGCTATGAATGCTGATAATCATGGATCGTGTCCCCCTTAATATGTGAAAAGTTTTAAAGAAACAAAAAAGCAGAGGTCTTTTCCTCTGCTTGTCCAGCACACTGGTGGTCTTTTTTTGCTCAGCCCAAAGGGCCCACCATCATGCTGGAGGGCTAAACCAATAGTAAAAGCTATATTGTGCATGTATCGGTTCGCTGAGCATTTAAATTTTCCGTTCTCGTTCCATCCTGTTTTTCTGGCCGATATTGATACTCTTCATTTTCGGCTCTGTAGGAGATTATAAGGAGTCGGGGTGTCATCTGTCAAGGGGTTTATATGGATAGTTCTGCTATAAATCAGAATTGGCTATGTTAGATTGTTACTGCCGTAGCTCTCTTCTGTTCAAATTCTGCTTGCCTCGCCATTGCAAGCAGCCATGAGATTGGCGAATCCCTTTCTCTGACTCATCGCCACTACGTGGCTCCCTTCTGGTTTGTGTCGTGTTGTGCTGGCTGGAAAGCGACTTCGAGCCGCTTTCCAGCCAGCACAACACGACACATTTTTTGCGCAGCGCCGGAGGCGCTGAAGAATCTTTTGTTAGCGTTTCTTCTCGCGCCGCTGATTGATGCGGTATGCGCGGTACAGTTCGTCGTCTGCGCCCTGCACGCCCTGGCGGATCGGTGGGGGTATGCTTCTGACGCCCTCCTCGCCGCCGGTGCTTTTCGCCTGACCGGTTGTTCCTTTTTTGGGGGGAGGGGTGTTAGTCATGGAGCTCAGGCTGGTTGGCAGGAAGTCCAGCTTGGCCAGCACGACCAGGATGATGATGAGCGTGGCGATGAACGCGAGGCCCGATGTGGTGACGGTGATCGGCAAGCCGAAGAGATTGAGTTTGGTAAGGATGCGTTCGGCACCGATGCTGACGAGGCCAGTGCGCTCGAAGGCGCCGAGAAAGTTGGCCGCGATAAGATAGACGACCATGCCCAGGATATAGCGTGGCTTGAATAAGCTGGGCGGTCGCTGCTGGGCCGTACGTGCCGCTGTACCAGTTCCTTGCTTGCTGGCTGCGGGCTTCACAACCTTCTCGGTGGCAGATTCTTCAGCGGTTGTCGCTTTCCCTGTCCGGGTGGTTGTTTTGCCACGGGTAGCGCGCGCTATGCGCGCCTTCGCGATATCGCTTTCATTTGACGGGGTTTCCTGCTCTCTTTTCCCAACCGTGGAGAAGAAGCCCGGCAGCCGCCGTTTGGGAGTGGGAGGAGGCTCGACGAGCGCGACTGGCTCTGCGGCTGGTGTCTCCTGTACAGGCTCCTGCTGTTCTGTAGCTGGTGTGACCAGGGTGGGGCGATTGCGCGGGGAACGCGCGGGCCGCCTGGGCCTGGTGCTATTCGTATTGAAATCCTGGCTCATGCCTGGCCTCCTGGGTGATCTGAATTGAACTGATCTGGTATTTCTCCAGTGTACGAACTATTCGGGTCAGGGATCAAGTAGTGTGTATCGGGCGCTTCATAGAGTGAAGCAGGCCCGCTGATGGAGGACGATGAGGCTGGTACGGGTCCATTTGCATTGGGTGAGAAGGTCTGGTCCGGGGACCTCTGCTCGTAGCGAGGTGTGGCGGGTGGCAGAGCATCTACCGCCGCCAGCCCGGCTCGCGCGATCTCGTCGTCTCGTCCGGGTGCGTTGCCGCCGCTCACGCCGATGCCGCCGACGGTCGCGCCGTCGATACGAACGGGCCAGCCGCCAGCCGCCATGATAAACTTTCCAGCGGTCATCGTTGCCAGGCTTGAAGCGAAGCCTGGAATACCCGCGCCCCACTGTGCTACTGCGTCGGTTGACTGGTTGAACATCACGGCGGTGTTGGCTTTCGCTATGCTGATATTGCCCGTCGCCCAGCCGTAGGGGGACATCATGCGCTCGAAAAGAACCAGGTGCCCGCCAGCATCGACAATGGCGATGCTCACGGGACTCCTCAGTTCTCTGGCGCGTTGTTTACTTGCCTCCAATATTCTACGCGCCATGTCTATTGATATGCTCACACCCAGGTACTCCTTCTGATTTCTGTGACTCTATGCTATCCTCTCGTGGAGCGATTCGCTTCCACCCGGCTCATACCGTCCATCCGCCAGTTGTGCGCCCCAAACGGGTGGAAATGACCTCCCCGAGGATCTCTTTCTTAAATAGTGAAGGCGCGGTCTACTGCGCCTATTGTACCTCACCTGCAACGAACACGCAATGCTGCACCAGGTTTAACACTTGAGTAGGGATGGGGCTTGCCCCCATCCGGATCGCGCTCCCCAGCCGAATTGCGCTTCCCGAGGCGGATGGGGGCAAGCCCCATCCCTACTAGACGAGCATGATTCGCCCTTTACGCCATGTCAGTTTGCTATATTTCTCCTCTACCAGTTGATGCGCCAGTTCCCACTCTGACTGGCTGATCTCGCCGGGTGCGAATGTGGCCTGCAAGGCACTGCTGAAGCCATGACGGAATGCCTGCCCTACATCATCCCAGCTTGCGTCGGGTGCGAAGGTATGCAGTGGCGTCGTCTTCTCTTGGTAGAGGGCCAGCGCCTCTGCGCGCGCGCCCTCGTTGGGATAGCGTAGTAGCGCGAAGAACTCGGCGGCGCGATCGTCAAGCGGCAACGAGCCTTGCTGGAGCAGCGAGCTTTCTTTCCACACTTGCGCGCTGCCAACGAGCTTGAAGCCGCTGCTGGTGAGATCGGCCTGGGTTGAAGAGGCGAAGCAGGCAGCCGAGGGATGTTTGCTGACCCGTTCATCGCTGAGTTCCGCCTGTACGCCCAGTTTGTGCAGTGCGGCGAGGAGTCCCTGCGCCAGGTAAGCGTAGGCCGCTACGACCCCCGCCGGCGCTCCGTCGCGTTTGCCGATGACGATGCTGTAGGTGAACTCGTCGCGGTGATAGACGGCCCGGCCTCCCGTGGGGCGCCGGACCAGCGCCACGCTCTGTTGTTGGCAGAGTTCGTCCTCAATCTCGCGCTCGACGCTCTGAAACCGTCCCAGTGAGATTGAGGACTGCGACCAGCGAAAGACGCGCAACGTCGGGGGAACCGCGCCGCGAATATGGTGCAGGAGGATAGATTCATCGAGCGCCATATTAAGGGCTGCATCCTGAATACCGGTATTGATAAAACGACAGGTCTGCATACGTTCATCCTCTCTGCTGGTACCGCTGATCAAAGTGTCTGCGCTGAACGAGTTCGGGCGGCCTTCCATTTCTCGCGCTGATCCTCGCGTACCTGCTCGGATGCCGAGATGTAGCGCGCCAGAAATTCGTCGCGAAATGCAGGATAGACGCCTGCTATAATCGCCGCGCGCAACTGGCCGGCCAGGCGCAACATAAAGCGAATATTATGTATGCTGCCCAGGCGAGAATAGAGCTGCTCCTCGGTCCGTAGCAAGTGGTGGACGTAGGCCGCGCTATAGTTCCGGCAGGTATAGCAATCGCAGCCCTCCTCAACTGGCCCACGCACTGCGCGGAAGCGCGCAGACTTGATATTGACGCGTCCATCGCGCGTGAAAAGTCCGCCGTGCCGTGCCACGCGCGTGGGCAGGACGCAATCGAACATATCCATGCCCATACCCACGCCCATCACCAGGTCTTCGGGCGAGCCGACGCCCAGCAGGTGGCGGGGCTTCTCGCGCGGCAACTCGGGCGTGACGGAGCTTAGTAAGCGCCACATCGCCTCCTTCGGTTCGCCCACGGAGAGTCCACCGATGGAGACGCCCGCGAATGGCATGCCGCCGATGAGACGCGCGCTCTGTTGACGCAGTTCCGGCTCGAAGGCCCCTTGAATGATGCCGAAGAGCGCCTGTGTGGGATTGTAGCGTTCTTTCGCGAGGATGGCGCGCTCCTCCCAACGGTGCGTGCTCTCCATCGCTTGCCTTGCATCGGGCGGAGGGCAGGGATACGGCGCGCAGATATCGAGCGGCAGGATGATATCTGCGCCCAGATCGGCCTCGATCTGCATCACGCTCTCCGGCGTCAACATGTGGATTGAGCCGTCGAGATGCGATTTGAACGTCACACCCTCTTCGCTCAGCTTGCGTAGATGACCCAGGCTCCAGACCTGAAAGCCGCCACTATCTGTCAGCATGGGACCGTCCCAGTGCATAAAATCGTGAAGTCCGCCAAAGGAGGCGATCAGCCTGGAGCCGGGACGCAGCATCAAATGATAGGTATTTGCCAGGATAATCTGTGCGCCCGCTGTGTGCAGCTCCTCCGGCGACACGCTTTTCACGGTTGCCTGTGTCCCCACGGGCATAAAGATAGGTGTCTGAATCGCGCCATGAGGTGTCTGAATAGTGCCGGCGCGCGCCCATGTTGCAGGGCATTCGGCATCGATAGTAAAGGTAAAAGGTGGCATGAACTTCTCGACTTAGCAAGGTTACGGATCATTTCTCGGAATATTCATTCTTCCTATCCATATTTTCGCATAGCAAGTCAAGCCCGAGGGGCTCGTGGCCCTTCATCCTTCCGAGGTATCGGTTCAGGACTCATCAGCGCCAAAGGCGCTTCACAGGCTTTTGTGTGTGGGTGGCGGGCTGGCGGCCAGGGCCGCCAGCCCGCCACCCACACACAAAACGTACGAGCCGCAGAGCGCGCGGAGCCACGATGAGTAAGGGGGACGCAAACAATTGCTCCACAGCGGCAAGTCTCAATAGCATATATACTATAATAAATAGATTTATGAATACGTTTCCCTGCACATTTCACGAAAGATACATAAAAATGTGAAGCATATTCGTAAAAATGACTAGAAAAGCCCTTGCAAATGTGTACAAGATGGTGTATGCTTTCATGCGGTATCCAATCTCGGTCTCGCGAACAGTGCTCGTCCAGAGTATCCAATCCCACGCTGGTAGGGGGAAAGAATGACTGGTGACTCTGCTAG
>DAOTTD010000291.1:0-7599 GCA_034438015.1 Ktedonobacteraceae bacterium
AGCTGGCCGTAGTAGTTATTGCTATAATCACCTTGCTGTACCTTAGCTCTCTACTTCTGGACTTTCTGCTGGCTATGCGGGCACTCAATTTGTCAACAGAAGAACAGATCGACGATGCGACCATACACGCGCTAGCTGATGCGGACTGGCCACAGTATACGATCCTTTGCCCGCTCTACCGCGAGGCCAAAGTGGTGCCCCAATTTGTACGAGCAATGCAGGCGCTGGACTATCCGGCTGACAAGTTGCAGATTCTCTTCCTCACTGAGGAAGATGATGTGGAGACACGCAAAGCCATCGAAGCGATGCACCTGCCACAACATTTCAGCATCGTGACCGTGCCTGCTGGTCAGCCGCGTACGAAGCCGCGCGCGTGTAATTTCGGATTGTTGCAGGCTACAGGGGATTATGTGGTCATCTACGATGCAGAGGATATCCCCGATCCCCTACAACTCAAGAAAGCCGTCCTGGCGTTTGCAAATCATGATTCAGATCTGGCCTGTGTGCAAGCCAAGCTGAACTACTACAATACCAAACAGAATCTGCTGACGCGCTGGTTCACCGCGGAGTATTCCTTGTGGTTTGATCTGATGCTTCCGGGTATGCAACGGATGAAGTTGCCGCTGCCACTTGGAGGCACGTCAAATCATTTTCGCATAGAGATGCTGCGTAGGGTAGGTGCGTGGGACCCCTTCAACGTTACTGAGGATTGCGACCTGGGTCTGCGTCTGGCCAGCTCCCGTTTGAAGACGATCATCCTGGATTCGACGACGTATGAGGAGGCGAACTCGCAGGTGAAGAACTGGATACGACAGCGGTCACGCTGGATCAAGGGCTACATGCTCACATACCTGGTGTATATGCGCGAACCTCTGCGCTATTTGCGCGAAGGACGTCTGCGCGAATTTTTCTCACTGCAACTGGTGATCGGTGGCAAGACGGGGGTGTTGTTTGTGAATCCTTTGGTGTGGGCAATGCTAGTGATCTACATCCTGTTCCGACCGATCGTTGGCGATGTGTATCATACATTGTTCCCAGCGCCTGTCTTCTACATGGGCACACTCTGTCTCATCTTTGGTAACTTCTTATATATCTACTCCCACCTCGTTGGTTGTATGAAGCGTAGTCAGTATAGTCTGATCAAGTGGGCGTTGTCTGTTCCCATCTACTGGGCGATGATGAGCATAGCAGCATCCCTGGCGCTCTTTCAGCTCATCTTCAAACCGCATTACTGGGAGAAGACGAAGCACGGCCTGCACCTGCATGCGTCTAGCTTGTTCTCCGGTAGCACAACCGTGGAGGAGGAACCCGAGTCGGTGGCGGCCAGGCAATTACCTGCCTTCACGAGCACAAAGCATGTGTCCCCGCTATTGCCTGCGTCTCCCTCGTCCCCCGGTAGCACAGCGGAGACAGGGAAACTCGAGTCGAAGGTGGCCGTGCAATTACCTGCCTTCACGAGCGCAGAACGTCCATCCGTGCGTCGTCCAAAGCGCCCGGCATGGCAACAGTGGCTCAAAGACCCCTGGCTGATAGCCACATTGGTCGTAGCCTGCGTTGCTAGCTGCGCCTCCTGTGGGTATTTTTTCCAACATCATCAGCTATTGCTCTATAACGATGCCATCTCACATCTAAGGATTGCACGAAGGGTCTTCGATAACACCCCTCCAGGTTTTGCTCAACTTGGAGGTGTCTGGCTCCCTTTGCCACAACTTCTGATGCTGCCTTTCATTTGGATTGATTACCTCTGGCGCACTGGTTTAGCAGGAAGTTTCCCGTCAATGTTTTGTTATGTCGTCGCGGTAGTCTACCTGTTTCGTTCGGCACGTCGTTTGACGCAGAATAGCCGCGCTAGCTTTGTGGGTACGCTGCTTTTCATCCTGAACCCAAATATTCTCTATTTGCAAACCACAGCACTTAGTGAAATAGTATGCATCGCTACGTCTGTAATAGCCTGTTACTATTTCCTGGCATGGACACAGGACAATCATCCGAAGCACCTGGTGGGAGCGGCGGCAGGCACTTTCCTGGCGACCCTGTCACGCTTTGATGGCTGGGGCTTGCTCTTAGTATTGCTTGTCTTGATGGTGGTACTCGCATGGAGCAAACGTCAGCACCTGGCACAGATCGAGGGTACCCTGATCGTTTTCGTCACACTAGCTGGTCTGGGGATAGGATTGTGGTTCCTTTGGGATGGGGTCATTTTTGGTGATCCACTCTACTTCCATCACTATCTGTTTTCATCTGCTGCTAACGAAGGTTTTTATACGTATCATAACCTCCTGCAGTCTATCATTGCCTACATGCTTACCTCCATAGAAACTGTTGGGCCGATCCTATTTGTCCTGGGGGCCATTGCCGTCGTCGTTTTTGTCTTTCGATGTCGCCTGGCACCAGACATGTTTGGGGCAATGGCATTTCTCACACCTTTCGTCTTTTACATCCTTCTATTCTACTTCGGACAAGATACCATCTATTTGCCAGGAAATACATCTCACACCTTGTGGAATGTACGCTTTGGAGCAGAGATCGTTGCGCCTGCCGCACTCTTTCTAGCAACACTAGCAGAAGGTTGGTCTATCAGTATGCCAGCGCGTATCAGGCCTCTAATCGGACAAATTGTCCTTGTAATAGCTATCGTCATACAGACCACTTTAACTGCTTCTGGGGGTATTATCTCACTGCAAGATGCCCAGTATGGTTCTTCTTGTGCACGAACAGAGCCTATGGCCTTTTATCTTGCGCAACACTATGATGGGGGAAGGATTCTGGAAGATGCAAACGCCTCCGACATTAATGAATCAGAGATTGGAATTGATCTCAAGAATACCATCTATGAAGGCTCCGCTGAGTTGTGGAAGAAGGCACTGAACGATCCAGCATCGATGGTAGAATGGATCATCGTGAGCCCAGACGCGCCTGGTGATCCCATAGCAAAGCGCATCGATCTGGAGAGCCCAGCATTTCTGTCACAATTTACCCTTGTAGTTCAGGAGCAGGATAGTATCATGTACGGCTCTTATCGCCTCAGCCTGTATCACCGGCATGGGCGCTCTCCGCTGCCGAAGCGACCTATACCAGCCAGTCTGCTCACTGACCATCGCCTATGCCATAGCGGAGCGTAATCACTGCGCGTTCGCGAGGAGTGAGCAGCGCCAGCGCGCGGTGAAGCTCTTCGCCCAGCAGGTGCTGTGGAGATTTCCGGACCCGTATAACCGGAATCTTTGGAGGAAAGAAAGAGAGGATGGCCCTCAATCAGGGAGATCAGCTCTCCGCTGACACGAGGGCATATTTTGCCAAAACACTTTCCGTTGGATCACCGGGTCCGATATCGTCCTGAATACTCTCGCTTCCTCTATTCCAGATAATATAGCCTGCAAGTCCTGCGTTAAATCCAGCACTCAGCTTTGCATCAAAGAAGGTTGCCCGCTGTTGGAGGGTGGCTATTGTTATGGTTCCAGAACAGGCCCGGTCAGGCGTGATATCAGCACAGATGCCTGATTCACCGACAAAGGATGGTTTGTTAAGATTTCGACAGACGCCGATTCGCTGCTGCATCTGCGAGGGCAACGCCGCTGCTTCTTGTTCATAATCATGCCACACATCGCAGAGGTCGACCTGGCCACTGACAATTGTGGTGTAGTCCGTTGTATTATCACCGGCGCATCCTCTTGGAACACCCAGATCTACCATGTGATTGGGATCAACCGCTTTAATAGCGATTGTCATATCATCGGCAAAACTTCGCAAAATTTGAGCGCCAGCAGGACCGCACTGGTCAGCATCCGGTTCATTCACGAGTTGCCAGAAGGCAATGGCTGGTTCATTGGCATAATGTCGAGCTAGTTTTATTGCATAATCACGGAACGAGAGTGGGTATCCATCATCTGGTTGTTTATATCCTGACTGGTACCAGAAAGATGTTTTCGTCGCTGTTGAAGGTTCACAATTTGTCAATTGATTTACGAGCATTGGAACAATATACAAACCATATTTCTTTGCATACACAATATAGCGATCAAAATCGGTATAGGCACCATTATTGCTGCCACTTTGATAAAATGCCGTTCTGACGACATTACCATGTGAAGCGGTTTTGATCTGAGAAAAAGTTGTATCAATTTCTGTATTCGTTGGTGCCCCACAGCCGGTTCCCATCCAATGCCAATTATATCCTATGAGACGGAGTGGTGAGCCATTCACCATCAAGTTTGAACCCGATGCGGTGACAAACGGGCTTCCCGCTAAACGAGACCTCAGGTCCTGTCGCTGCAAACTCGTTATGACGATTATTGGAATAATAACTAGCAGCAAAAGAAACGCAACAATACTTAGCACATAGAAGCGCTTTCTAGCAGATGGCGCCATTCTCTTTCCCATGGATTCCCATTTTTGAGATGTAGCTATTTCCTTATTCAGTCAGAAACGATGCTCCGCCTCACCTAACTGCAAGGAAGGAGCTGTTCCCTGTAAGTTTACGTTCCCCCTCAGGCCCCTGTCAAATCGATGCTTTGTGGGATTCCTGAATAGTTACAATTTTCCATAACATTGCGCGCAGGGGACTGCCGACTTGCAGGCGGCAGTCCCCTGCGCGCCTCCTTTCTGATGTTTGCAATATCTTAGCATATATGGTATACTTTCTGTATGCAGAGAACCGTCAAGATCCAACTGAATACCACGCCAGAGCAATCTCAAGCCTTGTCTGAGACGTTGCAGCAATTTACCGAAGCGTTCAATCACGTGTGTGCCTATGGCTGGCACCAGGGCGAAAAGAACGGGGTGAAGTTGCACCATGCGACGTACTACCAGACCAAAGCCGCTTGTACAGGTCTGGTGAGTGATCTGCTCATTCAGGCCCGTGTCAAAGCGACCGAGACGCTGAAAAGTGCCTTTGATCGCAAAGCCAAAGGACGCAAAACAGGCTGTCCTCACTCTCGCAGTTGTGCGGTTCGCTACAATGAAAAGACCTACATGCTCAACTGGACGGCGTCTACCGTTCGCCTCTCGACGGCAGCAGGACGGATCACGATTCCCTTCACGGTTCCTCCCTATGCGGCCAAATATGCAGGGGGTGAGGTTGCGACCGCTGACCTGTGCTCCCGCAAGGGCGCGTACTGGTTGCATGTTGTTGTCTGCCTGCCTGACCCTGATCTCCCCGCTATCGGTGACGTCGTAGGGGTTGACCTGGGGCTCAACCGCCCTGCTGTAACCTCCAATCGCCAATTCCTTGGCAATCGTCACTGGAAAGAGGTTGACCGCCGCCGTTTTCGCCTCAGAAGAAAGCTTCAGTCCAAAGGAACAAAATCGGCTAAGAGACATCTGAAAAAGTTGTCTGGTAAGTCGATGCGATTCCACCGGGACTGTGATCATGTCCTCTCGAAGAGAATTGTCCAACATACCACCTCTGGTAGCACCATCGTGCTTGAGAATCTGACCCACATTCGTTCGACGTCGAAGATCACGAAAAAGAGCGAGACGAAACGGCGTCTGCATAGTTGGAGCTTTGCGCAGTTTCACGGCTTTCTTGCCTACAAAGCGCAGGAACGTGGTATGCAGGTGATCAAGGTTGACCCACGGCATACGTCGCAAACTTGTTCGCACTGTCATTTTCAACATCGCTCCAATCGTCGGTCTCAATCGCTGTTCAAGTGTCGAGAGTGTGGCTATACCCTCAATGCTGATCTCAATGCCAGTTACAACATTCGGGAGAAGTACATCACTTCTCTTGCTCAGGACGGTACATCTCTCCTGAGTGGGTCGCCGTCAACCGGCCTATTGTCTCAGTCCTCAGACTAGGGACAAGCCGCCTGCTTCGAGCTGGCGGTTGTTGACATTAGCTCGCAGGCACAAGCAAAAATGTCATGGATACTATAGTACTCTTCCCTAATACTTTAGCGACTTGTCTTCTCCTACGCACTTCTCTACACTAGTTCTTGTGAAATTTTTGCCAGGAAGCAGGGGTTGAGATAGAATTTCGTCGTTCTATTGGAAGCGCAGGATGCTTTGCAGGTTCAATGCTGTGTCGAGCGTGCATTTGAACCTCAGACTCCTCGCTCCCGCGTCTTTTCTTAACTGTATTTAAGGAACGGAGCACTTATATGGCGATTGAAAGTGGCCGGCACATGTTAGATAGTGCGGATGTTGCAGAACCAACGCAGAAACTTGTCGCGCGGGAAAAGAGTATTCAGAGGCGGCAGCGGGGTGGAAACCAGGCACAGACTATTCTCCCCACCACTCATGATCTGAGTGTCGTTGTTCCAACCAGAAATGAACGTGATAACATCTGGCCGCTAGCAGAATCGCTGCATACTGCCCTGCGTGGCTTGCGTGTGGAAATCATCTTCGTTGACGATAGTGACGATGATACGCCAGAAGTCATCGAGGATGCCGCAAAGGCGATGAGTTCGTCTCTGTTTCATATCCAACTGGAGCATCGTTTAGCTGGAGATGCACGCGCTGGTGGGCTCGCCACTGCCGTTGTACATGGCATGAACAGAGCACAGGCAGAATATGTCGCGGTCATCGATGCTGATCTTCAGCATCCTCCGGAGCAGCTCCGTGTTTTTTATGACCGGGCGATGACGCAGAATGTGGACCTGGTAGTAGCCAGCCGGTATATGAAAGGTGGGAGCTATCAGGGGCTGGCTGGCGTAGGACGACGATGTATTTCTGTTGGTCTAAAATGGACGGCCAGGTTTCTCTTTCCTGAGCACTTGCTGCGTATCTCTGATCCACTGGGCGGTTTTTTTCTCTTGCGCCGTTCGCTTCTGGCCGATGTATCACTGCGCCCAATCGGCTACAAAATTCTGTTGGAGCTTCTCATTCGCTGTCCATGGCGGCAGGTGCTCGAAGTTCCTTACCATTTCCGGGCGCGGACTCATGGGGAGAGCAAGGCGAATATGCAGCAGGGCATACTCGCCTTGCTGCATATGCTGCGCTTGTGGCGCGAAGTGCCAGTTGCCGGACGGATCTGGAAGATCAGTCTTCTGCTTCTTCTGAATATGTTGATTATATTGGCATTGTTCAATGTAAGCAAGTCTTTCTATACGCATGCGCATAAACTTCCTTATACGCGCGATCGCTCGTTGCGCCTCCGGAAGCATAGTGCCGAGAGCCTGCCAGATGTGGAACATGCCATTCCAGACTTCTAGTCAAGTGACCCCACGGCTAAAGCCCTGTCTTTTACCCACATTTTACAATTGAGTTTTGTGAAACAGCTAGAGAGGCCAAGTGCCACTGTTGACTGTTTCACAAACACATCCATGGTGATTGGCTTCTCAAGCCTTCCCAAAAAGATGTGGGTAAGAATCAGGGCTAAAGCCGGGGCTTGCCCCTGACTCCGAAGAGTCGAGACGATAGCCTGCTTGACCGGGCAGGCCACTAGCCAAGGGTTACTAACAGTTGCCTTTTTTCTGTAATTACCTTATACTAACTACTGTATGGTAAGACAGAAATCTGAAGGTTCCAGAGAACCCAAACTGTTGCGAGTTGGGGTAGCAGCGTATGAGTTAGGGCTGCATCCCTTCACCGTCCGACGCTGGATCAAACTTGGAAAGATCCAGGCGGTGCGCATCGGCCTGGAAGCGCGTATTCCCCGCAGTG
>DAOTTD010000292.1:0-19968 GCA_034438015.1 Ktedonobacteraceae bacterium
TCGCTCTGCATCCCAGGTGCTGCGGCTTGCGCCGGGGAGCGAGCCTCCTCCGCATCGGTGTCAGGGGCCGTCTCGTCGAGAGCAGCAACCATTGTCTGGGCCACGGTCTGGAGACGCGCCAGCGTGAGGGTCTCGGACTTGCCCAGGTAGCGAGAAGAGAGCTTGCCCTGCTGTTTGCGGTAGGCTTTCCAGTACCAGCCCCCGCGCTTGTGACCGGCCTGCTCGCGGCGCGCGGTGAAGAGGCCCTCCGAACTTCCGAAGGAGAACGTGGAGGCGGTCTCCAACCAGGCAAACCAGGCCGCGGTGTCCACGGTCAGGACCTGCTCCTGCCCGTCCTGCCGATAGACCAGGGTCTCGCCCTGGATAGTGGGAGTCATGGCGGACTCCTCTCTGCTGTCGCACAGCTGCTCATCATCGATCCGGTTACCGGACATGCTCACGGTTCCACCCTAGTATAGCACAGCCTGTGTGATGTTCGGTAACTGTGCCAAAGTCGAGAGGAGAAGATCTGGAGGGCAGTCCGAGAGGGAAAAGAGAGCAGAGGGCTTTCCTGCACCTGGTCGTCAAGATCTTCGACTCACCTCTAGAAGCAGTAAAAGAGATGCTAGCGGGACAAATGGCTGTCTCAAAAACGAATCCTTGCCATTCCCCAAGTTATGATCATTCTGACATTGTGCAAATGGTCAGAATCATTGACCGTTTTGTGCCAAAAGGTTGGCCTCTCATCTTCAATACACGTAGATCGGCTCGTGAGGCCAAATGAGCAGATGAGCAGGGCCAAAACGAGGCTCAGTGCTTGTTCTATCCCAAAGAGGGGTAAACTGGCCTGTAGTGAGCGTTTATCTCCTCTATCTACATGCGGCCAACCTTTCGGCACGATGCGGCCATTCGCACTGACAAATGACACATTGAGCCCAATTGCCCCACGACTGGCCCAATCTTCGCATACATGCTCAATCTTTAGGATCATCAAAGTTAGTCGATCAAGAGGACATTCGACGATTCGTGTTGTTGTTCGAGGGTTGGTGTCAAAGCTGTTCGTGATTCGGTGTCAATTACCACTCCGGGCCGGGAAGAAAGAGCAACCTTCAAGGGGCGTGTATGATGCACGCCCCTTGAAGAGAAGTGGCGACTGGTGCTCACGCATCAACGCCGAGCTGTGCGTGTTATGGCGTGAGTTGGAATGAAGCCTGCTGGCTGCTCTTCCCCGGGCGCTTCCAGACGATGGATCTGCGCGGCTACCACCTCCGCTTTGAGCGTGAGTCCAAGCGAGAGAAAGCGTTCATACATCTGCTTGAGCCGTGGGAGGTCCTCTTTCCCGATGGCAAATCGGTCGCAGAGCAAACATTTCACATCACTCTCACAATGAAGTTTGGGATTGCGTCGGCAGTAGCCTATAGGCAGACGAATCCAACTCACGGCGTCTCCTTCAACGAAAAAGGTATACTCCTCCTGTACAAAGAAGTTTGGCATCCAGCTGTGAACTCCATCCTGCATCTGCTCCACTGCTTCACTAAACGCCTTTTCAACAGTCTCATCAAGAATACGCGCATATTCGAGTGTCATCCCGAGCGTTGCATGCCCCATCAGCTTCTGGAGGGCTGTTTCGCGAAGGCCATAGTTAAGCAGAGCCACGGCAAAGGTATGACGGAAGCGATGCGCTGTGAGCGCTGGAATATCCAGCTTGCAGCTGATCTGTTGAAGAGTCGCTTGAACTCTCCCATTGGTTTGCAAGGGCCGACCATGGCGAGTAAAAAGAGCGTCGTTTATCCGTTCCCACCCATGCTCCTGCCAGTCCTGCAAGGCAGTCAAACACTGTGCCGTGAGAGGAATAAGACGATCCTTGAGCCCCTTGCCTTCATGAATATGGAGTTTCCAGACCCCTCCAATTTGAACGATATCGGAGGCTTTCAGACGGGTAAATTCCAACGATCTGATTCCTGTGTGTAACAGCGTGAGAACCAACGTCCGCTCATAAAGGGTGGCCTCCTGTTCACAGTAGGCTAATACCTTTCGTAACTCCTGATCTGGTATATATCGCGGGATCATATCTGGCCGTCTGGGAAGATCACGAGGAGAGAACGGATTGCGGGCAGGAGACGTTTCCATATGCTCATCAATGACAAAATCGAAAAATCGGTGAATACTGCTATATAAGTCAGCGCGATAGTTTTTGCTGTAGTGTCCTGCTGCGACTTGTTCTGCCAGATGCTGTGCATACCTTTGTGCGATAGAGCGCGAAACGGCATCAAGTCGATCCGCTTCTGGAAAGTGCTCTTGTAACCACAGAAAGAACGTCCGCAGAGCAGCCCGCAACCTGTCCACTGTCTTTCTGCTCAATTTCACCTCGCACCATCGCAGATAGGCCAAAATAGCCTGGCGAATGATCTCATGCTGGAGATGACTCAAGCGTTCTTCCTGGGGGGCCACTCGCTTGAGAGCAGGAATGATTCCCCAATGAACGAGATAGCGTTCTAAGCGGAAGAGACGAGGATCGGGACGGTCTTTTTTGCCCTGTCCGTTCTGCGCGTACCAGGTGAGATACTCGGCTCGAAATCCCTCAAAATCAACGCGCGTCAACTCTTCCAAGGTTTTCCCGGTAAAGACAAGCAAACCTAAGAAGAGTTCGAGCACATACCCACCCCCCTTTTTCCAGGGAACAAAATATCCCAGCTCGGTCGTCACTTGCTCCAAACGCTTTTGGTATGGAGCAACAGCTAACCGCCATTGTCTATGCAGCCAGAGAGGAAGTGACATGAGCAGATGCATACTTGGGCGATGATATCCTCGGTAAAAGAGGAAGCTCAAAAAAACGCTGTAACGATACTCTGTGTTCTTCGTTTTCCCCGCGTAGGAGGCCAGGATATCCTCATCGCTCCATTGCAAAAGAGGTTTCTCAATCCGGCGGCGGAGCAATGCGGGAACCGTTTTGAGATCTTTGATCCGCTCAGCGCCTCGAATCTGTCCAACCTGCTCTAAAAACTGGCAAAATTCGGCGATAATGGCTTCATCCGTTTGGGCAGTCCCACGACCAAGAATCATCGTTGTTCTCCTTCCTGCAAAGATTGAAGCCACTTCTGTGGACTCAATACCTTTTGCGCTTTTTCGAACTCAGCCTCAACAAAACGGTCAGAAAGATGCAGATAGGGATCGAGCGAGTGAGCATTGCGATGTCCCACCAGTTTGCGGATGGCTGGTTCTGACATACCTTGCATGACCAGGCGCGTAATACCAGTATGCCTGAAAAGGTGGGCATGCAGTGACAACTGACATTTTTCTGCATAGTAATCGATAGTGTGTTGAAGGGCATTGTCCGAAAGCGGTCGGCCCCGCGCTTTCCCTTTAAAGGCAATGAAGATTTCATCGACATCAGGAAAGAGGTTCTGTCGTTCCTCGTCAAGATATTTATTCAAGGCCGCAAAGGTATAGCGGTCCATGTAGACGGTGCGGGTGACTCCGCCTTTCCCATTTCGGATACGAATGCTGCGGTCGCTACACTCAATGTCATCGAAACAAATCGAAATCGCCTCGTGTATTCTCAAGCAACTGATCCACATGAGCAGGATTAATGTGCGGTCCCGAAAGGCTAGGAAGAACGGCAAAAAAAGCCTGCAAGTCCTCTTCAGCAATGACATCAGGTAGACGGTCGGGTTGTTTGCGATAGAGGCTTTGGCTGCGCTTACGCTTGGTCTGGTCGCGTTGCACGGGAATGACAGGATTCTGAGGGAATGCAACGGGATCAAGGAGATTGAGTTCCATGAACAGTGACGAGACGGCAGCAAGTCGGCGATTGATGGTGAGGCTGG
The DNA here is from genome assembly GCA_034438015.1 of Ktedonobacteraceae bacterium. Taxonomy (GTDB): domain Bacteria; phylum Chloroflexota; class Ktedonobacteria; order Ktedonobacterales; family Ktedonobacteraceae; genus JACDAE01. Next base: position 3,807 of record DAOTTD010000292.1, read on the forward strand.
AAAGCCCAGCCTGATCCTGGATCTCCATGAAGCGGAGACAACTGCGGCGATCAATCTACTCAAGGGGTTGGTTGAGTGCCGCAAAAAAAATCTTCAAGTCATGGGCATAATTGATCCATGTGTTCCGCGATTGACACAGTTTCACTTTGCGGAGAAAATGGTCAACAAAAGAGCAATTCGTCGAGACTGCCACCATTTTGCTCTGTGCATACTCGATGGTGATCTGAACCAGCTGCCCATTGGGGAAGGCTCCGGTTTCGAGGGACATATCCGACCTCCTCACTATTTTCTGGAGTATATCGGCCACTTAAAAAGCCGTCAATGTTCTCCATATAACTATAGAGGAACAGATCATTGTACCCTGGCGCTCGCATGCGGTCAGCATGAGTTCCGCTCCTCCACTCTTCGACGTGGACGAGTGTCAGCGACTGCTACGAGACGAGAAGGGGCGTCAAAGCGGGGAATCAACGTAGGCAGACGGCGGAGTGAGCGCCGGCGTTCCACAAAGAGGAACGCCATCGTCACTTGTAAAGGTCCCATGAACGCGAGGTCCACGCGGCTTGTGCTGGCCGGCAGTAATCTGGGTCCTACCCTGGTGCGCGAAGTCGCGGGAACAGCAAACTGGGAACGCTTCTCGCAGGTTGCAGAACATGGCAGTAAAAGATGCGCAGTGCTGCTACCTGGCTTGCGGTCAAGAGATCTGAGGAGGAGGAGCATGCCTCGATTACCAAAGCCTGGAGGGCCGAGTGGTTGTTGCCCACACTGTGGAGGTGAACTCATGAGTATTGTGGTGTTGCACGGGGGGAGGCAAGACCACTGCCCTTCATGTGGATTCGCTCGTGTGATCGAGCCTGTGCCTCCCGATCTTCAGATACCGAGAGCGAATGAAGCGGAGCCATCGGGACGACAGGAGGCCGTCCACCTGTTGTGCTATGCCCAGGCCGTGTTGCAAACGGTTCGACAGACACGCGGGTGCAAGCGGTGCCTGGAACACCTCGCCATTTTGAGGACCCAGGTGGACGACCTGGAGCGAATACGCGTGGCCTATGCCCGCCACCCCGAGCAGTGTGATGATGCGCGTCTCGACGCGTTTTTCGACGAGTTGACAGCGCGCTTGCATGGCCTGGGGCAACTCTGTCCCGCCTGTCGCCATCGGATGGAAGGGACAACGTGGGAGCTGTTTGTGCGTTTGTTGCTGGAAGCAGAGCCGTGACGGAGCATGGTAAGTGGTTCATTCACCAACACACCGGGAGGTTCGTATGCATGACGAAGTCGTGCTTGTAACGGGGGGCTCCGGCTTTGTGGGGACCCATTGTATCTTGCACCAGGCTTTCGGCAGGCTACCGCGTGCGAACCACGGTGCGTTCCCTTGCGCGGGAAGCGGATGTGCGGGCGATGCTCAAAGTAGGGGGTGCCCAACCAGCAGAAGCACTCTCGTTTGTAGCAGCTGATCTGCTGTCTGATGCGGGTTGGCCCCAAGCCACGGTCGGGTGTGACTTTGTGCTGCACATCGCTTCTCCTTCCCCCCAGGCGCCCCAAAGCACGAGGACGAACTGATCATGCCAGCACGCGAGGGCACGTTGCGGGTGCTGCAGGCCGCGCGGGATGCGGGTGTCAAGCGCGTCGTGATGACCTCTTCTTTGGCCGCGATTGGCTACGGTCACCCGCCGACGGAGCGGCCTTTTTCCGAGGAGGGCTGGACCGACCCAACCAGAAGCAAGCTGTACATCCCAACATGCTGCTGGCGAGAATTGCACAACTATCCTGTGGATGAGTTACCTCAACAGTGCAGGAATACGCCTTTGAGACCAGGATCATGCGACAGATTCTGCCAGCGGCATGTTCAGATTTCCTGGCAATCACCTCTGCTGGACGTGGATAGCTGCACTCGGATTGTGCGATGGGTGATTCAGGCGGTGACTAGTATGCGCAAGATGGTGTCGATCGAGGTGGGTTTGGTGCCACTTGCCCGTTCTACCGTATCTGTTGGAGTCTCTGTCGATGCATGAGCAATCCAGCTAATCAGTCTCATCGTGGATTTCGCTGCCTCTGCTGGTACGCCTTTTGTGGTGATCTGGGCGATGATTTCTTGATCTGGTAATGGGTGCGCTGTTATCTGGTGATCGGAGAGGCGGCAGAGGCGTGCTGCCAGATCCGCGAAGCTGAGAGCCTCTGGTCCGGTGACATCAACTGGCCCCGTGGTAGTCAGTTTGCCGATGAGTGCCCCAGTGGCGGCACGTGCACAATCTTCGCGGGAGATCCAACTGTGTTTGGCCGAGCCTTCTGGAATGAGGAATTGCCTCTTGACCAGCAGGAGCTCGATGAAATCCCTGAGTATTTCGGCATAAAAGCTGTTGCGTAGCGCTGTCCATGGGACGCCAGATGCAGCGAGAGCAACCTCGGTTTGTCCATGATCAGCAAGGAGGGGATTCGTGCTGCCTGGGTCGGCGTGTGGGGTTGAGGTATAGACGATATGTTTGACTCCGGCCGCTACTGCGCCTGCTATGGCTGCTTTATGCAGCTCGACACTCTTGCCGACCACGTAGGTGCTGATAATGAGCAGTCTGGTTGCTCCTGCATACGCGGCTGCGAGCGTGGTCGGATCGGAGAAGTCTGCGCGGCGCACGATGACTCCAGGGGACGCGATATCTGCGAGCTGTTGTGGATCGCGCGTGGTGGCGATGATCTGATTGGCGGGCACCTGGGCCAGCAGATGTTTGATCACAAGGCGACCAAGATGCCCATTTGCACCGGTGAGAGCATACATAACACGGATCCTTTTTGTTTCTAGCGAGATGTTCTTCAGGAAGAAAAAACGGCGTTGTTTCGCCTCAAGAGGCGCGTGAACGGTGCAACCTCTCTGTGGTACTATACGGTGGTTCCATTCTTTTCACAAGATGGCACTCAAAACCGAAAGGGGGAGCAGCATCAGCATCCTCGAGGAGGGAGCGCTGTCCACTATGCACCTGATCATAGACCCTGAGCTGGCCCGGTTACCGGACGCTGCTCCTTCCTGCATCACAGAGCAGACGATTGGATCGGTGAACTCTCTGTCCTCTCTTCCTCTGTAGGCAGCAGAGCGAGAAACTCGGTCATCCCCTGGAGCGCCAGAGTACCGATAATAGCTTTGGCCTTTCGTCGGGTTTCGTTCGCCTCTTGCTGTAAGGCGTACGTCAGTATGGGCCGCACGGCCTTTTCCCAGGTGGAGGTTGTCCACATCATCGTCTCGCCCTTGATAAGCTGCTCAAGACATCGTATCACCTGGGCAGGATTCTGCGCCACGAGCTTTGCTAATCGCTCGACCACGGCATAACTCAGATCCACATGCCCAGCCAGGACAAGGGCAGCTTCAAGCTGCTGCATCCCCCACTCGGTTGGACAACACTCTGCCCGGAACCACCAGCCGAAAGCTGCGAGTTCTTGCTCGTATGCTGTTATCGATGGCGCAGCTTGTGCCTCAGAAAGACGCCACTCCCATAGTCGTTGACACCGCTCGACGATCTCAGGTGGAACCGCTTCCCCTGTATGATAGAATGCCCGACCGATAAAGGCAAGCACCTGCCCCCGCAAATAGTCAGGCGCCTTTGCAAAGAAGCGCGTCAGGAGGCTTTCAGGAGCACCGAGCGAGACGAGTCCGCTCCAATAAAACCGGATCACATGCTCGCCAAGTCGGTAGTGAGGGTTCTCAAGAATTGACGTACCCTGGTCTATTTCTATCGTGTCCAACCGCTCGATCGCGGCTACGTACTCCTCGCGCAGGAGTCTCTGGACATTGTTATAGGGCTCACAGAAGACAATATAGGTATACCAGGTGACCGCGCGCAGCGTTTGCTGATCAGCCTTGCACGGAAAGAGCTCTGTCAGATGCTGGCCCACCCATGGTGCGTCAAGGGTAACGAGGTTCGTGAGGTGCTGTCCGTACACCGAACGCACGGCCAGGGAGGTATCGGCGTTCGGATCGAGATGGCGCTCAAGAACGGCTCGGACTTCGGGCATGATGCTGAAGTCCAGAGTGGCGTCGCTGGTTGTTTCCTCTTCTGCCAACCGACGCACCCACCAGGCATACTGTACAACCGCATGCAGCGCTATCCCGCGAATGCTATTGATGGCACGCGTCGCGTATTCCATCGTCGGGTCAATTTCGTCGACCTCCTCCTGTGCAGGGTCGGGGTCCTCCACGAGGAGCTTGAGCATCTGCCATACTCTGGCGCGAAGTGAGGCCCCGAGAACGGGAGGACGCGCCTCTACAGCGCACAAGAGCAGGTTCGCAACGAGCTGGCTGGCCCACGCCCAGGCAGGATCAAAGCTCGTTGCGGTGCCATCTTCCGTGGGCGCATAGCGCTGCTCAACAATCCACTGGCTGAGATCGAAGACGCGCTCCCACCCAAAGGAGCGATGAGCTCGTGTGGCCTGGGTAAAGCCTTCCACGAGTGCATTGACGTACGTGGGATCGCATCCCTGAAACCGAACAGCATCCTCGGCAAAGTGACCGGGATCCTCACTTACGGCGGTGCTGAGCAGTCGTCCCACCCCCTCGCGTGAGGGGCTCATGAAGCCTGCGGAGGGTTGCCAGTCCCGCAAAAAGGCGAGGAGCTGGTCGATGGTCATGTGGCGCAGTTCTTCTATCGAGAGGGCACTGCCACGGCCTTCCCATGTCACGACGAGAGCGTCGGCGTCATCGGGTTCGAGCGGCCCAAGCTCGGCTACCAGGGCCTCGTAGCGCGCCTTCCAGGCTTCCGGCAGCCGGTCACCCAGGTGGCCGAACCAATCGCGGCGCCAGGCGTTTGCATACTGCTGCACCAGCCCCTCGTCTGGCCGCTCGTGATAGAGTCGCTCATACTGCTCCCGGTAAAACTGAAGGTCTGGTCCGGCCTCTATCCACTGGAGTAGTTGTTCCTGCTCGGGATCGGGCAGCGTGCTGTATCCTGCATGAGCGAGCAGTTCGTATTCATGGCGCACATCACCATCGTCAAATAGCCTCCGATCCAGGAGGAAGCGGCTCACCATCTCGGGTCGGTCCTCGGGGAAGCAACTGAGCAGGTAGAGCGCAAAGCGACGGAAGATGCGCCCCGGATAGCCCTCAAAGAGCGATACCACCGTTTCCAGTGCGAGCAGATGCTCTCGGACTGCTTGTTCTGCCGTCTGGCGTAGCGTTGCCACCAGTAGATTCAACGACTCTTGCGTGCCTGCCGGAAAGCTGCTCCTGGCATCAAGCGCGCGCTGCCAGGAGCGGGTACTCGCCTCTTGCGCCTCCTGGTGTAAGTGTTCTTTCCGCTCGCCCTGCACATCTCTGAAGCGGATAAAGTACTCGTAGATAGCTGTATCCAGAAGTCGGCAGAGCATGGAAAGCGTCTGAAAGGCAGCACTTTTCACCAGGAGTGGGACAGTGGCGGTGAGCAGCTTCTCGTAATCCCAACGCTGAGAGTGTGACTCACTGCGCCCAAGCACCGCGCCACAGGTTTCTACAAGTGCGGTAGCAGATTCACTCTCATGGCCCTGCACAAGGTGAGTGGTGAAATCGCTGATCTGGCCGAACTCGACAGACTGCAGCCGAGGGTCCTGAACCCATTTTTGGACAGCCGGAACGAGCGTTGCAGCGAGAGTGGCGGGGAGCGCCTGAGCCATCTGGAGCAGAGCAGAGCGGACAAAGGGATTGTCGCTCTCGACCGCCTCTTGCACAATGGCTAGGACCGTCTGTTGTGTCGACTCGACCGATGCCATGCGAAGCAGATAGGGAACTGGCGGCCAGGCAGAAAAGAGAGGTCGGCCGAGACCTTCATCCCACTCTTTGGTGGGAGGAGGGAGAAAGAATCCTTCTTGATATAAGGGTTCCAACCATCCAGGGCTCTGGAGGCGTTCAAAGAAATACCGGTGCGTTGCATCATTATGGGGTACCTTATTTCTCAAGATGGACAGGTCATTTTTTGTCTTGCTGGGGCGGTCCTTCTTGAGCAGGCTATCAAGCAGGGCAAAAGCGGGGATCGACTGCTGCTCAAAGGCGGCAAGAACGGCATCGAAGACGTCATCGAATGCACTGACAAGCTCCTCGAAGGGGGCATCAATGGTTCGGGGAAGCGAGAGGTCTTCTCGTCGCGATCTCTTTCCATCTCTGCTGGACACGCTCATCCAACCCCAAGGATTGCGTGATCGCCTCGATCTGCTTTGCGTGGACCTCAGGACGATTGCCACACGTTTCACAGGCCTCGGGGAGAGTGAAGGTGTGAGGCAACAGCACACGGCGCACCGCACTCTCGATTTCCCGTAGCAGGTGCGCCACCAGGTGCGCGCTACTTGCAAATTGCTGGGGCGTTGCTATCAAGTTCCGAGCTTCTCTATAGAAGGTGGCTGGACCTGGCCCAATGAGCCGCAGGGTTGTGTACAGCCGTTTTTGCTGTACCGTTTGAAAACGGAATGGTTCTTGAAATGAACGCGAGGATGCGGTGTAATCCATACTTCGACCCTTCTCAACTTGCGCGAGATGTAACGTTTCTTGCGAATGGAATTTCTGTTTTAGAACAATCATACCAACACTAGTATAACGAAGAGGAATCAGGGAAGTAAGGGAATAGGACTTTTCCTCCGCTCGCGAAAGAAACCTGTGTGTTCCTCATCTTCCTTCTTCTTCAATAGACAGGGAGGAACCTGTCAACATCAGCCTGGACAGACATCCTGGAGGCACCTCAACCATGGAACGGGAGGCTGGAGAGCATACCTACGTTTGCCAGCACACCTGGCTATCAAGGTGCCACGGTTGCCGCCTGACCGATTCTCTGATACGATGCACTCGATTCGGCCAGGCGTGAGCAGATGAAAGAAGATCCATGGAAGAGACCCAGCGAAAACAGCGCTTTGTCTTGCACGTTGACCTCGATGCCTATTACGCGTCCATCGAACAGCGCGACCATCCTGAGCTGCGCGGCAAGCCGGTGGTGGTCGGCGGTTCTCCCCAGAGCAGAGGCGTGGTAGCGACGTGCTCTTACGAAGCGCGCGCCTTCGGCCTCAGAAGTGCTATGCCCGCCAGGACGGCGTACCGGCTCTGCCCGCAGGCCATCTTTCTCCCTCCGCGCTTTGAAGTGTACCGCGCCGTCTCGCAAGAGGTGATGGCGATCTTCAAAAGAATCACACCCCTCGTAGAGCCGCTCAGCCTCGATAAAGCGTTTCTTGACATCACCTCAACTGCGCGGGACTTCCCAGAGGCGGTGCAACTGGCCCGCCGCTTCAAAGAGCAAATCCGTGAGGAAACGGGCTTAACGGCCTCGGCGGGTGTCAGCTTCAATAAGCTGCTCGCCAAGTTAGGATCCGACGCCCACAAGCCAGACGGGCTGACCGTCATCACTCCGGAGCAGGCACCGGCCTTCCTCGATGCGCTCCCGGTTGAGAAGTTTTTCGGCGTGGGCAGAGTGACAACAGCAGCGCTGCGAGAACGTGGCGTCCTGACCGGGGCCGATCTCCGGCGGATGGGCGAGGAACAGCTCCGGGAACTGCTGGGATCGCGCGGCAGCCTGCTCTACCGGCATGTGCGGGCACAGGACGAACGACCCGTCGAGCCGGTGCGCGAGCGCAAATCGGTCGGCAAGGAACTCACTCTTGAGCGCGATATCGCCGACCGCGCCCAGATGGAAGCGATCCTGGCGAATCTCTCCGAACAGGTGGAGCGCCGCCTTACTGAGCTCTCGCTGATCGCTCGGGCCCTCAGCCTGAAAGTACGTTGGAGCGACTTCCAGCTCATCACGCGCAGCGTCAGCCGCACACAGGGGTTCCGATCCGCGCGGGAGATGCTCCCAGTGCTTCGTACCCTGCTTTCCCAGTTGGGGAGTGAACAGAGGGCGGTGCGCCTGCTCGGGGTGTCAGTATCCAACCTGATGCCCGTGCGCAGTACGATGCAGGGAGGGCTCACCAAGGCTCTAACACTCTGGGAGGAAAACTGATCCTATCGCGATATTCTGGCATTGAAAAATGTTGAGAGCTTTTCAAGTGTCGAGAAAGGAACGTTGGATGTTGAACTGCCTGTGGGATACGAGAGTGACCAAGATATGACTGAATTTAGAATACCTTCAAGGGGATGCTTCGTTCGGCTGCGCTACCGATTGAAGAACAGCAGCCGGTCCCCAGTGAAGGGCTGTAGGCATTGAGCCGTGTACTACAGCTGGCGCGTGCCGCCGGGGTTGAACTGGACATCCAGGAAGCGATTCACGTGAGTAGGCCGATGGAGACCTCCCTCCCCGATATCATGGTTGCTGGCGAATGAACATCCAGGTCGCTTTGATCTCGACCCATCAGTGCCCCCTTCTGTCAGGAGAGGTGCGAAGGGAGGCCATGATGCTCAACGCGCAACGAGGTGTCAGACAGGTATTAACGCCGACGTATAATTGCGCCAGGATAAAATTGACCACCCCCCGATATGGCTGTAGTCTATGTGAAATGGTGTTCGCCAATCACAGAGGAGACGGCCATGATCAGGAGCAGGACAGTGATACAGGTTATTTGGAATACACCCCATGACTGAGGTATACTCAGACCAGATTGAGAGGATCATGAACGCATTGCCTTGTGAATGGGTCCTCTAAATGTAATCTCAACAGAAAGAAATGGTGGGGATGATGGAAGGGAAAGCAAACGTGCCATGGGAGCTGTTTCCTCATATTAGAGCACTTCCCTCAGCACAGGAATGGCTCCAGTTGCAAGCAAACCGGCAACTGAGCCCCCGGACGGTAGAAGCGTATGGACGAAGCCTAGAGGATTTGCTCCACTTCTGTGGGCGGCAGGACCCGCCGCTCGATGTGGAGACCGCCACAAAAGCCGATCTCGGTGGGTACGTGCAGGATCTGGTGACCCGCCCGAACCCTCACGGACCGCAGATCCTGCACCTCCATTCAGGCAGGGGCCTCTCCGACCAGACGATTCAACTTCGTTTAACAGCGGCTCGTCTGTATTACGATCATCTCATTGAGACAGGAAAGCGTGGAAGAAATCCCGTTGGTCGCGGCAAATATACGCGCCGAAATGGCTTCACAGTAGTGCTCCATCCGCTTCCCGGAGATGAACGACCCTTGTTACGGCGCAAGCCAGCGCGGCAGCCCTGGCTCCCCAACGATGAGCAGTTCACCCGGTTGCTCACTGCTCTCACCCCGGAATCACTTCGGAACCAGGCCCTGTTCTTACTCATGTACGATGGTGCCCTGAGGCGAGAAGAACTGGTCTTGTTGGAGATGACCGACATTGATTGGGCTCACCGCGAGGTGACGTTGCGTCCAGAGATTTGTAAAAATGGTTCTGGACGGCTGGTCCTCTTCACCCAGGCGACGGGCGCACGCCTGCGCGCCTACCTGGAGCATCGCCGGACACTCCGCCCTGGCCTGGGGCGAGTGTTCCTTTCGGAATCTGATCGGAACCGAGCATCAGGCATTTCTCCAGATATGATCAACAAAATCATGCGAGCGATTGCTCTGCATGCAGAACTTCCTCCATTTCATCCGCACACCCTTCGCCACCTGAGACTGACTCATATGGCTCGATGTGGGATCTCAGAGCATATCATTGCTGAATACGCTGGTCACAAGTCACTTGACACCACCCGCCTCTACATCCACCTGAGTGGACGCGATATCTCAGCGGTCGTCACCAGCCGGATGGAAGACCTGGACGCGTGGATCGCGTCCACCCTCAAGGAGGGCGAAGCATGACGACACAAGGGAATGCCCTTCCTCGCAGGCACGCTGGCTGGTCCTGGCCCATTGATCTGACGTCCTACGATCGCTCCCCACACTTAACCGTAGCGGAGCGCCAGACCCTGGCCCTGCTCGCCGAGCGTAGTGGCGGACCAGGAAGCAATGGAGGGCAACCGAGGCTCGACTCTCAGGTACTCCATCGCCTGTTGGCCCCGCTGGAAGCTATCTGCCAGCATATTCAAGAGAACTACACCGATTGGACCAACCAGAATCGACGTGCTAGCACCATCCGCGCCTTTGTCCTGGAAATGAACCGCAGGCAAACCTCCTTTTGGGCCTGGAGTGAGAGGGAATGGATGGAATTCCTCGCTCCTTCCCTGGAAATCTTTAATGCCCGTTTGGGGTGGTCATGGCGACGCGATTCCAAACCAGAAGCAGGAACGAGGATGCGTGTACTCCTAACGGCATATCTGCTGGGAGCATTACCAGACGTGCGAGTCTGTGGGAGCCATCTTCCCTACACCAAACTGGCTCGTCTCGCCTTTGGAGAGCAGTGGCTTTCGCCCGCGATTGACCGGATCATTACCCATCTGAGGAGTGTGGGCTATGCACCACAGAAAGCCTTTGAGATCACTCGCCCAACCTGTATTGTCTTGCTCCTGGCTTGCAGCCCCTTTCTGGAAGATATTACCGAAGAACACATTCGTTGGGTCCATGAGACCACGCCACGGGAGCAATATGAGATGGCAACGCTTTCTCGCGTCCTGGTTTCCTTCGGCATCTTGAGGGTTGGTATCCCCAAATCGGTTCCTGGCCTTCCCCCGCAGCGCCCAAGCGCCGATGGTACGCTGGCAACAGAGTGGGAAGAGTGGTGCAACGCCTGGCGAAAAACCTCGACATTAGAGCCGACCACCCTCAGCGGCTACTACACCAATCTTCTCAAAATTGGTCGCTGGCTCAACCAAACGCATCCGGAGATCACATCGCCTGCCCAGTGGACAGCAACCATCGCCACCGAATGTGTGGCGGCCATTACCCAGATGACCGTTGGACAATATATTGGAGAATCGTTCCGTTTGAGCCATCGGAGCGTCCCCAACCATGGCCAGCCCATTAAGCCACGAACGATCAGTGTCTTTCTCGGTGCTCTGCGCTGTTTCTTCCAAGATTTACAGGAGAGCGAGAAGATTCCCCTCGTCTTCAATCCACTGCGCTACCTCGCCCTTCCTCGTTCTGTCCACAACAAAATTGGCCCTGATCCTCGGGTGATTGACCGTCCGCTGTGGGCAAAATTGGTCTGGGCTGGTCAACACCTGGAGGTGGAGGATCTTCCTTCAACCACCTACCCGGTAGAAATGGTGCGAGCAGTAGCAGCAGTCTGGCTTTTTACCGCTCTGCGCTCTGACGAAATCTCTCGGCTGCAACTTGGCTGTATCGAGTGGCCGATGACCGACCTTACTGATCCAGAGACCGGAAAAAAGGTAAGCCGCGAGCAGGTCTGCTATCTGCATATCCCGGCGAACAAAACCTCTCCGGCCTTCAAAAAACCCATTGCTCCCTATGTTGGAAAAATGATCGCGGCGTGGGAGCAGACTCGGCCTGCTCAAAAGTTGGTTCTTGATCGCAAAGGAGCGCAGAAGATCGCATATCTGTTCTCGCTGCGCGAGCAACGGATGGGAAAAAGATACATCAACCATGTTCTGATCCCGTTGCTGGCAGCGAAAGCCAACGTGCCCCCGCTCGATCAGCGAGGGCGTGTGACCTGCCATCGCGCACGAGCGACGATCGCGACCTTTCTGGGCAATTGTGAAAATCCCATGAGCCTTTGGCAACTCATGCGCTGGCTTGGCCATCGCACCGAAGCAACTACTCGCAGTTACGTCGATGCAGACATCACCAAAGTAGCGGTGAAGATCGCTGAGGGAAGTTTTTTACAACAGAACCTGGCTTCCATCCCGGTCCTGATCGACAACGACGCGGTAACGTCAGGAGCAGCCTCATCTGGGCACCCTTGGAAGTTCTTTGATCTGGGACATGGCTACTGTACGCTGCCAGAATGGGCGGCTTGTCGGCACCGGATGGCGTGTGCGAAGTGTGATTTCTACGAGCCAAAACAATCCACGAAGATGCAACTCCTAGAGGCTAATGGTAATCTGACCAGGATGCTTGAGTTCGTCACGCTTGGAGAGGAGGAACGTAAACTGGTCGAGCAAGGGATTATCCTCAATCAGTCATTGCTAAAGCGATTAGAGGATGAGCCAACTCCTGCCGGGCCGACACCACGTGAACTTCAGTCGGGGCGAGGAAAATCGCTTCCCATCCTGACTGAAACGGTCGGTTTGCTTGAGCAAGAAAGAATAGCGGGAGAGATGGACAAACAAGAAGAAGCCCCTCATGGGTAATCTTGCCTTCCCCACTGCAAGTTTTGGAGCGTAACATGAGCAAACGACGAAAAACAGAAGATCTTACCTTGATCTATCCTCACTTGGCGACTGAATGGCATCCGATGAAAAATGGAGCATTGACGCTCAATGCTGTAAGTCGAGGCAGTAAACAGAAAGCCTGGTGGCGTTGCCGTGCGAATCCGGCCCATGAGTGGGAAGCGCGCATCTCACACCGCACGAACGGTATCGGCTGTCCCTACTGTAGTGGCCGCTACGCCACTCCTGAGAGCTCTCTGCTCGCACTCTATCCCAAACTTGCTGAGGAGTTGCACCCAACCCTCAATGGCGATCTCACTGCTGATCACATCAAACCCAAAGGTGATCAGATGGTTTTCTGGCAGTGCCGCAAGGAGACGACACATGTGTGGTCAGCGGTGGTGAAGAGCCGTGTCAAAGGGAACGGATGCCCCATGTGCTCGAACAGGATTGCGACTTCTACCACTTCTCTTCTCGCACGATACCCAGAGCTTGCAGCCGAGTGGCACCCTACAGACAATGGAACACTTACACCGGATATGGTCGTACCCGGAAGCGAGAAGCGAGTCGTATGGTGCTGCCGAACGAATCCCTCTCACGTTTGGTCTGCTCTTGTGCGAAACCGTGCTGTGCTGGGCAGCGGGTGCCCATACTGTGCTGGACAGCGCGCCACACCAGAGACTTCCTTGCTGGTAATGCGTCCAGAGCTTGCTGCTGAGTGGCACCCGACGGCGAATACACCGCTGACTCCGGAGCAGGTACTTCCCAACAGTAGTAAAAGTGTTGTATGGCGCTGTCGCAACAATCCTCTCCACGAATGGAAAACAACTATCAATAGCCGGGCTTCAGGGGCTAGCTGTCCGTACTGTGCTGGGCAGAAGGCGACTCCCGATACCTCTCTGCTCGTGAAATATCCAAATCTTGCCGCTGAGTGGCACCTCACAAAAAATGGTGATCTGACACCTGATCAAGTTTTTCCTGGAAGTGGACTCATTGTGTGGTGGCAGTGTCAAAAAGATTCGGCGCACGAATGGCAGGCTCGTATCCAGCATCGAGCAAATGGCATTGGTTGTCCCTTTTGCAGCGGGCAAAGAGCAACGCCAACAACGTCTTTACAGGCGGTTGCATCCCTTCTTGCCGCTGAGTGGCATCCTACCAGAAATGGCGACCTGACCCCGAGTCAGGTAAAACCAAGGAGCAATATGATAGTGTGGTGGCAGTGTCACCGTGATCCTTCTCATGAGTGGCAAGCCGTTATTGATAACCGGTTTTCCCACGGCAGTGGATGTCCTCACTACAGACCGGTCATTGGAAGTTCTGTAGAAGATCTCTTCGCCCGTATATTAGACGAACAAGGTATCATTTACGAACGACAGAAAGTAATTGGACGCTGCCGTGTTGATTTTTATCTTCCCGCTAGTAACGCAGTGATTGAAATACAGGGATGCTATTGTGGTAATTGACCTGAATGTTCGACGCAAAATGAGCGTAGGCAGGCCAGGTGTCGAACCTTCAGGTCAATTACCATATTGGCATGGATGCGTTGGTAATTTCGATGAAGGGTGAGCAGGTTTTGGCGCGAAGCATGAGCAGTTTGCGTGAAGGGTGAGCAGCACAACCATTGACCGCCTGAGAAACCGCTCCAGAAGCGGCTCACGGCTCTCGGCGGTTGTAAATTCACGGCAGAATAATCGGGAAATTTCCGCCACATCTCGGCTGAAACGTGTTCATACTGATACAAGAACGAAATGGAGGGATACAACAATGGCTCTTATCCAGTGCGCCTCCGTGTCATATGCGAAAGCTCTGTTACTCAGCCAAAATGAATCTCGCTGGCTGGTGCATAGCAATTTTTGCATGGAAACTCTTGATGGAAGCGATCACTTTTGGTAGAATGAGACATACTTTGGTTCTGCCTCTATTTCACACCTATCTCAGCTCCTCTCAAGCTTTCAGACCTGAGATGGCGGCGCAAGGAGGGATCATGGCCACGTCAGTCTATTGTCGGCAATGCGGCGCTCGGATGCCCGAAAAAAGCCCTTTCTGCCCGGCGTGTGGAGCGTCTCAGTCCAGTCTAAATCACACTCCTACCAGCTTGCCACAATCAGATCCGGTCAACAGAGGGACCGGCAGGATGCCTGCTGGCCAGATGCTGCGCCAGCGCTATCGCTTGCTTCAAACAGTAGGCCAGGGTGGCATGGGAGCAGTCTATCTGGCCCAGGACACCCAGCTTGGCGATCGCTTGGTGGCCGTCAAAGAGATGAGTATGAGTCGCCTGTCTCCACAGGATCTGCCTCGGGCTGTTGAGCAATTTCGCCATGAAGCACATCTGCTCGCCAGTCTGCACCATCCCAATTTGCCCATCATTTATGAATACTTCACTGGAGAAGATCGCTGGTACGTGGTGATGAGCTTCGTTGAAGGCGTAACTTTGCAGAGTGCGCTCGAGGCTGCTCCTGGCCGGCGACTGCCTGCGAAAGAGAGCGTGCGCATCGGCCTGGAACTCTGCGAGGTGCTGAACTACCTGCATAGTCACCAGCCACAGGTGATTTTTCGCGATCTCAAGCCCTCAAATATCATGATCACCCCACAGGGCACCATCTACCTGATCGATTTTGGCATCGCGCGCCACTTTAAGCAAGAACAGCTCCAAGACACCGCTTCCTACTACTCCGTGGGCTACGCGCCGCCCGAACAGTATGGTCAAGCGCAGACCAGCCCGCGCTCCGACATCTACAGCCTGGGCGCGACCCTGCATCAGATGCTTTCCGGCCAGAATCCCGCGAGCAAACCCTTCCAGTTCCCGAACTTGCAGCTGATCGACCCAACGCTTCCAGTGTCCCTTGCCAGATTGATCGCGCACATGCTAGAAATGAACGAACAGCGGCGTCCAGCCAACATGACGGAAGTAAAAGCGCAACTGGAGAAGATCCACCAATCAGAACCCCTCGCGGCCCCCGTCCAGGCAGACAGCCCACAGGAGGTGAAGGCGAAAGAAGCACAGGGGGATGCCAGCCAGCCACACAAAGCCAGTGCAGCGCAGGCCAGCCCTGCCCAGGTTGCTGTTCCCGGAGCGCAGGCCGAGCAGAGTAGACCTGGATTGTGGAGCCAGGTTGATGGTTTCTTTCGCAAAAGAAGAGTGATGGCCTGGTTCTGTTTTATCGCACTCAGCCTCGTGATGGTGTGGCCTATCAGTTGGAACATCATGTCCAATGACTATACCAGTACGAGTATCAGCTCTGTGTGGCAAAGTGCTGGTCTCTGGTTTTTCGTTTCCAGCACAGGAGCGGCCATCGTTGGGTTGATGTTCCTGCTGGCGCGAGGGCGATCAGGGGGTGCTCTACTGGGTGGGGCCGCTTTGACCCTCTTTGGTAATCTTGCCCTGTTCGCATTTCTTTCTGGCAGTGTGTATAACCCGTCTATTGATCAAAGTTCCTGGCTCACTGTCTGGCGGGATTTTTTCCGATCCTATGCCTCACCAGTCTTGCTGTTTAGCGCATTGTTGCTTCTCGTAGGAACACGTTGTGTTCTTCGCAAAATGAATGTGAAAGGTGGTGCCACTTTCGGAGTCTTCCTCATCGTCGCGGGAACTGCTGTAGCGCTTATTATTCAGCAGAGATTTGACACCAATAGTTATCTATCTCCCGTTCCGCTGACGACGCTGATATGGCTGCTCTCACTCACTCTGGGCCTCAACATAATCTTCATTTCCCGCCAACAACGCAATCGGGATAGCAAGCAAGCTAGGATATCATAAGTGCTGTGTTCCCACCACAAAAATCAGGAAGAGTGAGCAGTTTGTGTAAATGTTGAGCAGGAGTGAGCCATCATCTGAGAGCATGGGGACATTCGCGGTTCACGGCGCTCGGCGGATGTCAATTCACGGCAGAATGGTCGGGAAATTTCCGCCACATCTCGGCTGCAAAGAGACCGAAGGATCGCACAAAATGGAAGGCGCGAGAACTTCTGTCGAACCGATCTCGCCCGTTTTCCTGTGTGGGCTGATGCAGGGAAAGCGCGAGATGCACTCCGTCTGACCACCCGAATTTACACCTATCGCGTACAACAATCCGC
>DAOTTD010000293.1:0-34566 GCA_034438015.1 Ktedonobacteraceae bacterium
TTGCGAGCGTGATAGTAGTAGTGCTCCTCCTACTCTCGACGACAGGGGTAGCGGGTTGGTTTCTTACCCGCCCCAATCCAACCCATGTCACCACGCTCAATGACAACGGGCCAGGGTCGCTGCGCCAGGCGATTGATATTGCAGGTGATAGAAGTACCATTACATTTGACAAGAAACTTCGGGGAACCATCCTGCTAAGGGAAAACCTGAACATTGGCAAAAGTCTCACATTTCTTGGATTAGGCGCAAGCATGCTCACCATCAGTAGTGGCTCTTATGGATATCACATCCAGGTAGATAATGGTATTACTGTCACATTTGCGGATCTGGCATTCAAGGATAGCACGATCAAGAACGCATACCCCAACCCCTTCACGAGCTTTATCAATAATTTTGGCAGGCTCACCCTCAGAAACTGCATCGTCTCGGGTAACACCTCTTCCAGCAGCAATGGCAACTTCGGCGGTGGCAGCGGTGGCGGCATCAGCAATTATGATTTTCTCACCCTGACCAACAGCACTGTCTCACACAACACCGCTTCCGGCGGTCCTTCGCTCCTACAAAACGGTTACTATGGTAGTGGCGGAAGCGGTGGCGGCATCAGCAATGACGGCACGCTCATCCTCACCAACAGCACTGTCTCGTACAATACCGCTGCGGCGGGGGTAGGTGCCACCAACGGTAACAGCAACGGCGGTGGTAGTGGTGGCGGCATCAGCAATGACGGCACGCTCACCCTCACCAACAGCACTGTCTCGCACAATACTGCTTCTGGCGGCGACAATAGTAAAAGCAACTCTCCCTCCTTCAACAACGGTGGCAGCGGTGGCGGCATCAGCAATAGCGGCTTCAACAATAGTAACACGCTCACCCTCACCAACAGTACTATCTCAGACAACACCGCTTCTGGCAGTATAGATGCCACTAACGGTAATAGCAGCAACGGTGGCGGGGGCGGCGGAAATGGCGGTGGCATCTCCAGCAGCGGCTTCATCGATTCCAACAGTATCATAGTCAAGATCACCAATAGTACCATTTCAGGTAACACCGCTTCTGGCAGTAGCAACAAAAGCGGTGGCTGTGGCGGTGGCATCTCTAATCAAGCGAGCACGCTCACCCTCATCGACAGTACCATCTCGGGCAATGCTACTTCTGGCGGAAGCATCAGCGATGGCAACCCCAACTTCACCTCCTCCTCCAACTGCGGTAGCTTCGGCAGCACCAATGTTGGCAGCGGCGGCGGCGGCATCGCTAATTTCGGCAACCTCAATGGGCCCGACAGCAGCAGTTACACAAATGGTATACTCACCCTCATCAACAGTACCATAGCAGGGAATACCGCTGCTAGTAGTGGCGGTGGCATCATCGATTGGAGCAGTAAAACCGATATGACCTTTTGTACCATCTATGGGAACACGGCAGCCAAAGGTGGTGATATTGCCGCTGAAACAAGCTATTTCTATGACTACAGCAACAATGGCCAACCTACCAGCAAACCCCTTCCCAGTCATGTACAGATGAAAAACAGCATTGTCGCTGGTGATCGCGCTCGCACCAGCTCAGATATTGCTGGCGCGCTTACATCGGGTGGCTATAACCTGATCCAAGGCGTTACAGACGCAACCTTCGCTTCAAGCAAGCAGAAAAGTACAGATAGGGTAGTGAAAGACCTCACCCAGGTGTTTGGTGCTCATGCGACGCTGCAAGATCATGGTGGCCCGACCAGAACCTACGCATTGCTGTCAGGTACGGGCGATACCGCTCTCGACCAAATCCCACTTGCTGCCTGCCATCCCAACGGCATCTCCACCGACCAGCGCGGCATGAAGCGACCAGACGGTGACGAGGACAGGTGTGACATCGGGGCCTACGAATACGCAGATACACCCACCTGATCTGTTCCGCGATGGACTCGCCTGATGGATCAAGTCGTGGTCTCTTTGTGTGTCTCTGTCCAGCGCATCGTGACATCGAAGTTGGCTTCAGCAGTAGCTGAGGCGATGATGGCACCGGCGGCGGTACTCAGTTTCACTCCAAAGCTGATCTCAATCTCATCGGGACGGTTTCCGATGCTGCGCAGTTTCTCGACGACGCTCTTTGTCACAGGCAACACCTTGTTGAGCGCCTCTTCAAGCGTCTCTTTCGCTTTGACGATGGTGTCTCCACGGGCCGCGCGAATGGTTCCTTCGCTCTCAGGCTCGTCGACTTCGACGACAATGCTGCCGCCACCTTCCAGGGGAAACTCGACAAGATGTTTCATTCGACCCTCCGTGCCCTCTCGTTCCTTTACTCTGTGCTCGCGTTCGGGTTGTGCAGGAATATCTTACACCACAATTTTCTTCATTGCTGCTTCGTCAAGCGCAATTCGAAGCCGATGCCGTCCTGCACGATCTCACCTTTCCCGAAGCGGCTCTGGGAGACCATTGTATCGATGGCTTCCCTGGTGTAGGCTCTCTTCAATAACATCGCGCTGAATGTCCATCTGGTCAGCTTCGCGTTCAACGCCGACATATGCATGCCAGCTACCTCGTCGTCGATGTCCGCGGGCGACGCGTCCTTGCGCAAGTCAATGATTAATGCCTGACCGCCATGCACAAGTACGCGGTGGATCTCATTGAGGGCACCCAGCGGGTCCGAAAAATTTTTGAACGCGGCACGACACACCACGAAATCGAACGACTCGTCGGGAAAGGGCATGTGCGCCGCGTCTCCATGCCGAAAGTCGACGCTGACACCCGCTTTGCGCGCGTTCTCGCTGGCGATGCGAATAAAGGAATGGCTGATGTCGAGGCCCGAGACTCTGTAATCGCCCATCCTGGCAATTTCTATCGCCAGGTATCCGGGACCGGGGGCCACCTCAAGCACCTGCACTCCTGGCTTGAGGCGGTCAGCTATGGAGCTTGCGCATTTCCGGGTTCCACGCACGTCGTTCGCCGTGTTCCTGGCGTACCACGTGGCGATGATGCCTTCCATCGGTAGCCCCTTATAGGGCTTATGTGTCACTGCCATTGTCGGCTCCTTTTTTCTTGCTGCTATTCGGGACTACGGTTACTATAGTTAACCCACTCGGCAATGCCCTCCAGCGTGCCCGACCGAATCGCTTCGGCGAATTGGCGCGTCCAGGCAAGCTCCGCCTCTTGCATCGCTAGCAGGTACTCGCCCTCGATCAGATGCAGGCGCTGCACCCCGCGCTGCGCGGCAAGCTGCAGGAGGGAGCGCCCCTGGGAGATCTCCATCTCCAGGCGGTTGCACCGCTGCGTGAGGAGCGCGGCTGCATCCTCGGGCGGCAGCGCTGGGATGAGCGAGAGCCCCGCCTCGAACCACGTGTATTCTTTGACCGGCGTACTGATAAGCTCGCTCAGCCAGTCGATAAGCTCCATGCGGCCAGCGTCGGTCAGGCGGTAGACGGTGCGCTCGGGGCGTCGGCCCGCGCGCCCGGTCTCCTGCGCGACGATGAGCCTGTGCTGCTGCAGCGCCTCGACAACCGTATATAGCGAGCCATAGTTGAGCTTGATACTCTGGTCCTTGCCTCGCTCGCGCATCGTAGTCGCCATCTCGTAGGGGTGCATCGGGTGCTCCGCGAGGCATGACAGCACTACCAGCGCGAGCGGATTGTTCACCTTGCGCTTCGTTATCGTTCATCCCTCCGTGCGTATATTCAATGTGATATTATCTGGTCGTGATCATTTATTTCAGATTATTCTGTTACGAGTATATAGGTCGGAATATTAGTTGTCAAGTGCTGGGACTACGAATTTCTTATGATGGAGCAGAGGCGACTGCAAGAAGCACCTCTTTTTCGAGACCATTCCAAAAGGGGGGCTAGCTCAGCAATTACGTCATCCGTCAGATAAGAAACGTACCGTGAGATAGCGCAAATGGCAAAGGAAACCGACCTCAAGGATGCTCCTTTACACAGGTCGGTTTCCCGCCTATCTACACGGGCTAAGGGCTCGGTAGCTTGCGACGGGTTTTTCACCCGTCATGCACGCGGGAAGGGCCAGAGCTGGTGTTACCCCTGTGAAGCAAGTTGTGCCCTGGCTGCACTGACAATCTTGTCCGGTGTAAACCCGAACTTGACCAGCAAATCCTTCAGTGGTGCAGAAGAGCCAAAGGTTCGCATCCCAATGACGGTTCCCTTCAGTCCGGTGTAATGAGCCCAGCCAAGGGTCGAGGCCTGCTCCACTGCGACACGCGCCGTTACGTCTGGCGGCAGGACGTGGTCCCGGTAGTCTTGAGGTTGCCGCTCAAACAATTCCCAGGAAGGCATACTCACCACTCGCGCTCTGATCCCCTCTTGCTTGAGCTGTTCGTAGGCCTGCAGACACAGCGCCACCTCGCTGCCGGTCCCCAGGAGCAGGACCTCCGGCTTGCCACCATCTGCCTCTGCCAGGATATAGGCCCCTTGAGCGACACCAGTGGCTGGTGCGTAGATAGAGCGATCAACGATGGGCAGTGCTTGTCGCGAGAGGACAAGAGCGGCTGGTTCATGATGCAATTGCATGATTACGCGCCAGGCTTCCACGGCTTCATTGGCGTCAGCCGGGCGTAACACGATAAGTCCGGGGATGGCACGCAGGGAAACTAGCTGCTCTACTGGTTGATGGGTAGGCCCGTCCTCACCAACCCCAATCGAATCATGAGTGAAAATGTAGATGACGGGGATTTCCATCAAGGCACTCAGTCGAATGGCTGCACGGGCATAATCACTGAAGATCAGGAAAGTTGACCCAAAGGGGCGTACCTTCGCCAGTGCTAACCCATTGAGGACGGCACCCATCCCCAACTCGCGCACACCGAAATGCAGGTTGCGGCCAGCATAGTTATTCGCCTCAAAATCGCCAGCGCCCTCGAAGGTCAGGCGCGTCTTGGTCGATGGCGCAAGATCAGCAGCGCCACCCACCAGCCAGGGAACATTTTTAGCAAGAGCATTGAGCACTCTGCCTGAGACCTCCCGTGTGGCAATACCACGAGGATCGGGGGCAAACGACGGTAGGTCACGATCCCAGCCATCCGGCAATTCACGCCACTGGATCCTGCGCAGTTGATCTGCAAGCTCTGGATAGTGCTCCTGGTAGGACTCGAAGAGGGCAGACCACTCCGTGTAGAGTTGAGCCCCACGCTTGCCTATCCCCTCCTGGAAATGCTCTCGCACCCCGTCAGGCACCAGGAATTTTTCGTTCTCCGGCCAATGATAGTAGCGCTTCGCCAGGCGAATCTCCTCCTCGCCAAGCGGCTCGCCATGAGCCTCACTCGTATCTTGTTTATGCGGCGCTCCGTAGCCAATATGACTATCCACAATGATCAACGTGGGGCGATCGTGCGTCTCTTTAAAGATCTGAAAAGCTCGCTCCAACATCTCCAGGTCATTCACATCTCCCACGCGCGTCACATTCCAGCCATAGGCGATGAAGCGCGTAGCCACATCCTCACTAAAGGCCAGACTGGTCCGGCCTTCAATGGTAATGCGGTTGTTATCGTAGATCCAGCACAGGTTGGAGAGTTTGAGATGACCGGCAAGGGAAGCCGCCTCACCACTGATCCCTTCCATCATGCACCCATCTCCGCCGAGTGCATAGACGTCGTAATGAAACATCTCGAAGCCCGGGCGATTGAAGTGCTCGGCCAGCCAGCGCCCGGCAATGGCCATCCCAACACTAGTGGCGACCCCCTGACCGAGTGGACCGGTGGTCGTCTCGACGCCCGAGGTCCAGCGATATTCTGGATGACCAGGGCATTTGCTCTCGAGTTGGCGAAAGTGCTCAATGTCCTCCAGCTTGACCGATAATTCACCCAGACGTTCATATTTCGCATTGACTGCTTTGACGCCTGTCAGATGCAGGATGCTGTAGAGCAGCATCGAGGCATGACCGGCTGAGAGCACAAAGCGGTCACGGTTCACCCAGATGGGGTTGTCAGGATCAAACCTGAGCCTCCGCTGCCAGAGGCAGTAGACTAAGGGAGCCAGAGCCATTGGTGTACCAGGATGCCCGGAATTGGCCGCCTGGACGGCATCCATGGAGAGTGTACGAATGGTATTGATACTGAGCTGGTCGATAGGTATTGCTTCTACCCGGGTAGTCATACATGTGCTCCTCTCACTGGTACTTTCGAGATGTTAACCTCTCATACAAGCTATGAGGGAAATTTTTCAAATTTCCCAGAACGTTGGCACACTATCTGCTTACACTCCGACACAGAAAGCGTCTTCTTCGGCTTGTAGGTTTGCATTATTTGCTTCATGAGGGAATGATGGAGGATCTTCCCTCCCGTTTCGAGAAACGTAGGCGCAGCACGACCCCTTCTGTTGCGAAAGAATGTCATCAGTAAGTATCGCACTACAGACAGGAGCAATATAACAGTTTCACGGAATCTTGCCTACTCACGCAACTATGATACCATATATTTCGTGATATTGTCGTTTGACTTAATTCCTGGCTCTTGACCACATTGACACCTCACCCGAAGAGATAGTCACTGCTTATATGCAAACATACCACGCACCAACCTCATCGCTCAGCACTTAATCCATAAACGGCGCTCGCTACCTTCATTCCCAGGAGTTCCATTTCGTGATGGAGCGTCTCGGTTAATCCTACCTCTAGAGAACGCGGGTTGTAACCGAGCTCGCGCCTGGCCCTGGCGTTGCTTCCGATATAGGTGACGCCAGCGCTGACACGCAAAAACTCGGCGCTGTACTCGTCGGGGACCGGAACCACTTTCTCTGCGACGCTCATGAACGCCGCAGCCGCTTTGACCATGGCGGGTGGGACCTCGCGCGGTGCCGGAACGCCCGTGATGTGCTGGGCCAGCTTCATCGCCGCGGCCAGGGTATGCGTTGGTCCGGCAATGATATAGCTCGCGCCGGACTTTCCCTGCTCCATCGCCAGAATGTGTCCACGGGCGATATCATCGACATGCGCCCAGGAATAAGCGGTGACAGTGGGGATGAACGGCAGCTTGCGCTGTAAGTATTGGAGGAAGGTCGTGCGCGCGCTGCTGGTGTCGCCCGGTCCGTAGATCAGGCCGGGCATAACGATGGTGAGCGGCAGACCTTCGGCGATCATCGGTTCGGCAACTTCGTAGTGCGCGACCCACTTGGTGCGGTCGTACTCGCTCAGGTGCGGGCCGGTATAGTGATAGCTTTCGTCGACGAGCTTACCATGTGTGTTCGAGTTGACGGCGAGCGTGCTGGTGTAGACGCCTTTACGGATACCGAGCTCTTTCATCAGTTCTAATACGTTGCGCGTTCCCTGCACATTGATCTTTTCGCCGGGTGTCTTGTCCTTGACACCGATCTTGTACCAGCCGGCGATATGGAAGACGCCATCGACGCCCTGCATCGGTGCGCGCATGCTCTCCTTCTCGGTCACATCGCCCTGGTGAATGACGACACCCAGATCGGCGAGATCGCCGGCCTTCGCGGGTGTACGTACCACCGCAACGACTTCATGTCCCGCGGCGATAAGCTGGCGCGCTACATGGCTTCCAACGAAGCCTGTCGCGCCTGTCACAAAGTATTTCATTCCTGTCCCCCCTGTTGGGATATCGTCTGTGAGGTAGACTCCAGGCCGCACAGTAGTGCCTGGAGCGCATTAGAAAACTCCGGGACAAATTGAAGATCAAACATGCGTAGCTCCGGTCGCTGCAATGCCTCGCGGACCACGGGTGAAGGATCGGAGAGATGCCAGAAACCGATCACCATGGCGTGGCTCTGCAGGAGCAGATGCGCGCCCGTTCCTGGAGCCAGGAAAGGCAGCCGCTTTTCTAGCAGCGTTCCTGTTTGTGTAAGATGTGCTAACAAAAAGTGTTTGAAGTGAACCGCTTCTGCGAGCTCGATATTGCGCTCTAGCAGGGTATGCAGAATCGCGAGCAAGCGCACAAGTCCAGGACGCGCCTCTAGAGCGCGACATACCATCTCTACTACCTGCGGAATATCAGCCGGAGCCGCCATAGAGGCCAGGCCAGCATCGACTTCGGCAAACCAATCCATCAGTTGCTGTTCCACGATCGCCAGGAAAAGCGCCTCCTTCGTCCTGAAGTAGAGAAAAACCGTCCCCTTCGCCAGATGCAGTTCCTCCGCAACGTCAGCGATCGTGAGTGCATCGTAAGGAGTGTTCTGAAATAACTGCCATGCAGCCTCCAGAATCGCTCGCCTGCGTTCCTCTTTCTGCTCCTCGTCGACCGCACGACGACGAATACTACGAGCTCCCATGCTTGCGTTACCTTCTTGCTCTCGATTCGCTAAATGACCATGAGTCATAATGACTATGGGTCAATTATATACTGACCGTCGGTCATTTGTCAAGAATGGTATTAACAGCCCGGCCCCTATATAGGGTTTTAGATTAAAGAAAATCGATATCGATCCGAATAATGAATATACGTACTTAAGCAGGTGTAGCCGATGGGGCTTGCGCGTCGTTACTTTACAATGGTAGGGGAGGTGTAACGGTGGACTGGGATGAACTGGTCGTCAGGTCTTCATCAATAATGGCACCTTTGGCTTTACAGGCTGCTAACTGCTCTTTCGTCAGTCCTTTGACTCTATGCAAGTTGGTATGTTTCAGGAATAGAACATCTTCAAGGTTTATCTTACTGAGATCGGCCCCGCTCAGATCGGCCCCGCTGAGGTTAGCCCCGAAGAAAACCACATTGCTGAGCTTGGCCTCGCTGAGGTTAGCTCCACTCAGATCAGTCCTGCCGAGCTTAGCTCCGCTCAGATTGACTTTCCTCAGCTTAACCTTGCTGAGCTTAGCTCCGCTCAGATTAGCCCTGCTGAGGTCGGCCCCTGTCAGATCGGCCCCGCTCAGATCAGCCTTTCGCAAGGACGTTTGTGGCATTCGCGCATGTTTCAGGTCAGCCTCCTTGAGGGATGCATTATCTAGTTGGATACCGCTTGCATCGAGGGGTTGAGGACTTCCTTTGCTCAGACTCCGGGCAAGGGGAAAGGCTTCTTTGAAGACCACAATCAATGCATGGCTGAGTGTGGTGAGCGGTTGGGGGGCATCTGAATTTTTGGGTAGGTCAGAAGTTCTTGGAAGACGTAAATTAGCAACGGCAAGATCAAAGGTCTGGATGTAAAACTGCTCGTAGCCTGGACGAAGGAAGGTTCGTAGGAGGATAGCTGCCCCGATCCTGGCCCCTTCTTTTTCGTCGCCTAACCCCGTTACAGCCGACTGGAAACGTTCTTCCGCTCGTTTTTCCCGTTCATTTTGTCGGTCTTTCAACTCTTTGTCTTGCGCATCTCGTCGATCCCAACGCCAACGCCACAGACCAAAAAGTGCGCCGATGACAATCACGAGGGTCGAGAGGAAACTGGAGAGGATCGCCGCCGCGTTACTCCAGAGCCAATTATCCCACGTATGCTGCTGTTGGGCTACATCTTCTTTGAGCTTCTCTTTATTCAATGCAGTAACCGTTGCATCTTCAGTCGGTGTTGTCCGCACTGTTACCGTCACTGGCGTAGCGAGCCCAGACACTCTACCACGTGCGCCAGCTGCTGATACTGGAATCCATACCATGAGTACAAGGAAAAGCAGCATGCCTACAATGGCAATACCAGCTTTCAACATATCTCCCTTGAACCAGTGCATAAGCAGAACCTCCGCAGCATAATGACCGAATATCCTGGAAAGATGCTGAAATTTCAGAACTTAGAGCTCCCTCTTAAACAGTTCACCCATTGCACGTAATGATAACGGCGCTCATATCGTCCTGCTTGGCGCGCAGGCAGTCCTCGCGTGAGCGATCGAGCGCGCGCTGGACGAGGTGGCGGGCGACAGTCGTGCGGGCTCCGCGCCGCAAGATCGACTCGATCTCGGCATCCGTCAGATTATCGTGGATGCCATCGCTGCAGAGCAAGATGCGGTCGCCGGGTAGGATGGTCGTCTGCGCGGTATGGATCGTGAGCGACGTTTTTTTCATCGTAAAGTGGCCCATGCTCTGTGTGATGCCGTTGCGCCTCTCAAAGATGGCGAGTTCTTTGTCGGAGAGCTGATCGGTGTCCGTCGCCTGGTCGATGCGTGAAGCGGCCTCCTCGCTAATCGTGTCGTCTTGCACTTTCAGCAGGAAATATCCGTCGTCAACCGTCAAGCGCTGCAGCGGCTCTCCCTGGCGCAAGAGATAGGCCCGGCTATCCCCCACATGGGCGTACCCCAGGACGTAGCTCTTCTCGTCAGCCTGCTTGCAGAGCGCGGCCACAACCGCTGTTGTCGAAGGGTAGCTGTAATTCTCTTGCGCAGCCTCTTTTGCCCTGCGCTCCCCTTCGTCGCTAATGGCGGCCTGCGCCTGCTCAAAAAGCTGTTGCAAGAGAGACTGCACATCGAGTTCGTTGTTCAATACCAGCAGGTCTGAGCCGTTCGCTGCCTGTGACAGTATGCGCCTCCAGACCCGGCGCATTATGCGCGCACCGAGTTGAGAGGCGACTGCTCCCGCGCTTGATCCACCCACACCATCAAAGACTCCCGCCAGGCCACGGTGTCTATCGACCAGCAGGGTGTCTTCGTTGCGCTCGGGATGCCCTTCATGCGCGATGGTACGATAGGCAAAGGTGAAGGGAGAGGCACCGATCTGCCTGGACGCTTGCTTGCGAGAGCCGGTCTCGCCCTGCTGTATATGCATAGGATTTCTCCAGATTTATCTAAGCTTTTTTCATTCTATACAGACAATGCCTCCCGAGTGCCTGGCAACTCGCTGCTCTAGCTATCGATTGAGAGGCATCGCGACACCATAAGGTCCCAGCACGCGGTCCGCGAGCAGGCCGAGACAGCTCAAGTTGGGAAAGCCCGGCCCCTGGGCGACGCCCGCCAGCATCGGGAGATGGAGGCGCGGTCTGAAGTCGCGCACAGAGAGATCTTCTTCGATCGCTTCTTCGATGGCCTTGCGCTCCAGGTTATTCGTGACTGCCCTCAGGCGCGCGCGCGTTTGCTCGTCGAGCAGGTCGGTGAACCAGAGCGAGTTGAAGCCGATCGCTACGATGACATAATCGTACTGGTCACGCTCCATCCTTCCGTCGTACTCCATGTCGACGAATACGCACTCGTCGGTCGCGCGTATGCTCCGGGCCGCGCCCACGATCGAGCGCACATTCTCGGCGCGGTTCACCTCGTCCATCGCGTGCACGGAGAAGACGCCGCGATCGGTGCGCCGTACAAACTCGCGCCTGTCGCCCTCGGTCAGGCCGGTCCACTTCAGTATGTGCTCGTGTCCACCCTCCATGCGCGCCAGCCTGCCATCGGGATCGGAGAACAATCTATTCTCGCCGAACCCCTCGTCCCGCGAGTAGAGTACGCCGTAGCGGCTCACCACTTCGATATAAGAGGTATCGTCGAGGGCGTTCACCAGGGCTATCACGACAGCCGCTGCGGTCTCGCCCGTGCCGATGACGCCGATGTGCAGGGGCCGCGTCGTCCCGCGCATGCGTGCAAATTCGTCGACCCTCAACCAGAAAGAGCTGCCATCCATCACACGCGGGTGCTGCACAGGCTGGCCTGGTATGGTAATCGGCGTGCCGGGACCCGTCATGACGAGTCCATCCCCTTGCAGGGTCAGCTCCGTGCCATCCATAATCGATCTACAGGCAAGCTGCCATTGTGTATTGTCTTCGCTGCACCCGATGCCGTAGACCTCGGCCTGCACTACGTCGATGCCAACTTTGGCCGCGACCCACTGGAGATAGCCCGCCCACTCTTTATGCGTTGGGCGCGAGCGGCTCCGGTCTACCCAATCCGCGTATTTCCCTTCATGAATAAGATAGCTCGGCCAGGAGAGCAGCAGCATCTGGTTCGCGACGGCCTTGTTCATCAGCTTGTTGCCCCAACTGAGAGAGGAATATGGGAAACCAATGTCCTTTTCGGGGCGCGTGCCCAGCAGTTGTCGCCCGTCCGTAAAACCGGCGCGCCCGGACCAGTTCGAAACAATGCCCTTATTGTCAACGATGACCAGCCGTGGCACCGCATAGCCCATCTTTTTGAGCGCTGCCCTTTTGGCCGCGATGGCAATCGCCTTGGGACCAGCTCCCAGGACCAGGAGCGCCGGGATGGAGGAGGAATAATCCGCTGCCAGGTCGATAGCGGGTCGGGTCTGGCCCATATTCAATATCTCAGTCACACAATACCTCATGTATGTTTCCAAAGCGACGACGATAGCTGGCAGAGGACGCCTTATTCTACCACGCCTGGAAATATTAGAGGAATCAAGATCCCAGAAGGTCTTTCACGAAGACATATTCTCTTTTCACATCCCGCAGACTTGCATCTACAGCCTGCACACCGGGCAAAGCACGCAGAGCATCAACCGCGTAGGCCAGCTTTTCCACATCTCTACTTATGCAGGTAACATCCAGCGACTCGACCCCCTGCACCGCGTGCACTTCTATTCTTTGTACCAGGAGCTCCTTGCCAGCGCAGGTATCGTAGACCAGGCTCACCAGTTGCTCCTTCGCCCCGGTCGCTTCCAGGTGGATGCGCTGCGCTTCGGGCGCTCCCCTCAGCGAGAGGAGCCGCTCGACGTAACGCAGCAGGACCAGGACGATCAAGGCAAAGACGGTGACTAAGACTGCGACCCAGAGCAGACCGGCCCCACATGCCATGCCGATCGCCGCAACGACCCAGATAGCCGCCGCTGTGGTGATCCCCTTGATCCGCCCTTTCCCCTGCATGACAAAGATAGCACCTCCGCCCAGGAAGCCAATGCCCGCAACCACGTAGGACGCGATACGCGTAGGATCGAGCTGGATATGTGGCTGCCCCAGCAGATCTGTGAAGCCATCGGCTGAGATGATCGTAAAGAGTGAACAGCCGAGTGCGATCAAGGCATTGGTGCGCATTCCGGCTTCATGCTCACGGCTCTCGCGCTCCAATCCGATGATAGCACCCAGGACGAGCGCCAGACCCAGACGCAACACTATAGTTGGAAACGAAAGCGCCATTGCTATTCCTCCTTAAAAAATGCCGGACTGATCCCTGGTCGATAGTTTTATAGTCCTGACAGGTACCATGAAATATGTTCGGGTAGGCTCCTGCAAAGATATTTAACCACAAATGGGCAAGGGAGGACGAATGATGGCCACGAGGAAAGGAAGAAATGGGGCATTCTACATTTATCATCTGTTACGCTACATGTTGCATAGTAGTGGGGTAGTTGTCCATGCCGTCCTATTGCCCTGTTACACATAAACCTGTACACTTTCCGTAGATGGCGTCACGCATCATGTTCTGACGCGTCATGAGCGCAAACCTCTCAGGGTATGGCACGACGCCTTCTTCTCTCGCTCGCCTTGTTTCCCCCATATCCATGGCGATTGCACGCCGCGATATGATATGCTACATCTATATGCGCAAGAAACTGCTCGCCTATGCCATACACGTCTAGCAAGCATGCATATGTCGCCTGTCCATTACCCACTCACTAGAAAGAAGGAAGAAACGATGCGTTTCGGCATCTGCGCTCCATTGCGAGAGGTCACCCTATTGACCAGCATTTCTTTCGATTATCTTGAGGAGAACGTGCAACGTTTCCTGGCACCCGAACGATCACAGG
The DNA here is from genome assembly GCA_034438015.1 of Ktedonobacteraceae bacterium. Taxonomy (GTDB): domain Bacteria; phylum Chloroflexota; class Ktedonobacteria; order Ktedonobacterales; family Ktedonobacteraceae; genus JACDAE01. The sequence continues at coordinate 13,543 of DAOTTD010000293.1, forward strand.
TGTATTTTCAGGAGCAACTGAAGGCCGCACGAGCATTGCCTGTTCCAATTGAAGTCGCCAACTCGCTGTTGCCCGCCGACCTTGTCCTGGTGGCAACGCCGACGCAACAGGTAGACACTCTACGTGTAGCGCGCTACATCAAGACGGCCCTGCAACGCGCCGAGCAGGCGGGTATACGCATCATCGTCTTTGGCTGTGGCAAAGCACGGGCCTGTCCTCCTGGATATGATATTGCCGACGCGGTGAGCCAGATCGGCGAACACCTGGCGTGCTGGAGCGATTGGGCGCGTGATCATGGCGTGCAGATCGTGCTTGAGCCGCTGCGCTACGAGGAGACCAATACGCTGAATACCGTCGCGGAGGGCGGCGCGCTCGTTTCTCGCCTTACGGACTCCGGCGCGCGTCTGCTGGCCGATATTTACCATATGCTCTGCAACCGTGAAGCGCCCGAGACGCTCTCACTCTGGATACCGCTACTCTCACATGTGCACGTGGCCGAGCAGCAGGGACGCACGGCACCGGGACAGCATGGCGAAGACTTCCGCCCCTACTTCTCTGTCCTGCAGCGCAGTGGCTACGATCAGCGCATCTCTATTGAGTGCAACTGGCGCGACCTTATCTCCGAGGTTGATCTGGCGCTGGTCGTTCTCAAGGAACAATGGGAACAGCGTGTGATCCCATCATAGATCACAGGCTACACTTCTGAAGGAGGACCCTTTCCATGCGTGATAGTGATGATGTCCTGTGGAATACCGCGACGCTGACACGGCTCCTGGAGGAGGATGCCGTCGGTCAGTTGCGGCGTCGCGATGGCAAGATGGCCGAATTGGGCAGTGAGAACGGCGTGTTAAAGCTGGACTGGGTTGAGGGCGTGGCGCGCCTGCCGGCGGACAACACGTTGCTGGAAGAGGTTGAGGAAGAGGCGCGCGAACTGTGGCGGAGTGGCATTCGTCACCTGATCTGGGCCGGCATGGGTGGCTCGATCATCACCGTGCGCGTCCTGGACGAGCTCGGCTTTTGCAGCGGCGACCAGGGCATCGCGATCTATCCCCTCGATAGCACCGATCCGGCGGCGCTGAACGCTATTGTGCGCCGCATAGCTCAGAGCAAGCAACTCCCACTACCATCCACTGATACAACCCACGCCTTTCTACACACATTGTTTGACGATGTGATGATGGTCGGCGTCTCGATGGGCATGACCTCCGAGGAGCCGATCACCCATCTCACATGGTTCGTTGAACTGCTAGAGCAAGCGGGGATCACGCCCGCCGAACACCTCCTGGTCATGACCCTGCCCGGTTCGTATCTCGATCAGTTCGCCAGGGAGCGCCAGGCGCCGAGCCGTCCCTTGCAGCTCGATCGCGGGACCGGGACGGGCGGTCGCATGAGCGCACCAACGACGCGCGTATTTCTGCTCCCGGCGGCCCTCTATCTCACCCGCGAGAACGACGCGACGGGGCAATTGCGCGCCGTGCTCAGCAAGGCATGGCAGTACTACGATCTTGATCTCGCCACCAGCGCACCAGACGAGCATCCATTCGTCCAACTGGCCGCCGCGCTCTACACAGCGAGCGTCGCCGGAGCGTGTCGCCTGTTACTAAAGATGCCGGAAGGATGGAGTGCACTCGTCGCCTGGATAGCACAACTGATGGAGGAGAGCCTCGGTAAGGGCGGCGAAGGTGTCGTTGTCTTCGACGAGCAACCACTACAGCCTCAAGCGCCCGGTTTTTACGGCGACGACATACTGCACGTGCGCGTCGTAACCGGCGCAACGCCCCAGGATGACGCTTTCTATACGCTCTCCCTGCCCTATCTGACAGGACAGGAGCCGCATGAACGCCTGGCAGCCGTCGCGGCAAGCTTTCTCGGCTGGCAGCTCAGCATGGCCCTCTACGGCTACCTGCACAACATTACTTTCGCGGGCCAACCAGCCGTAGAAAACTACAAAGCCCGCGCCCGTGCCTTGCGCGCCCTGCCCGATCCACTACAGGCCGTGCAGGACTGGCAAGCGACCGTCGCAGGTGAGCACCTGACGCTGCTGGCACCAACCGATGTAGCGCTACATGGATCGCCGGCCTCTGTATTCGCCAGTGTGCTACAACAGTTCGTCCAGGATGGGCAGGAACGCCTCGGCTATCTCGACTTCACCTTCAATGGTGATGTTTCCCGCGAGGCGAGTCAGAGCGTTGCCGCCCGCTGGCACCATATCGGCAATGAGCGGCTGGGCGTCCCCGTCAAGGTACGCGTCGCGCCCGCCGACTATCATTCGACGGAACAGAGCGAGATGGATGGTCCACCTTACCTGGTCAGCCTGCGCGTCCTGTCTCGCGAGCACGAAAAGAGCCTGCTGGGCACGTACAGCGATACCTTCCTGCGTGCCCAGGCGGTCAGCACCTGGCAAGCAATGATCGAGCAGGGACGCACCTGTTTCTTGCTGCTCATCGACGGGAGCCCTGGGCAGGGAGCCCACATCCTTGAGACCTTTCTAGATGAGGTGAGCTACAGTATCTCAAAATCCAACCAATAGGAAGAAGGAAACCGAATGACCGCAAAACTACGCTTTGGCATCAAGATCATGCGACAGCGGGCGCATCGGACCCGGCAACCATCTCGACCGACGCTCAGCAGATCGCCGATATGATCCGCGCCGTCCGTGAGAACGGGACGCCGCTCCTCGACGGCTACGGGGCGCGCCATCTCGTCGAGATCATCCTGGGCACCTATGAATCGGCACGCACAGGAAAAGAGGTTCGGCTCTCATAGCTGGCTCGCACTCTCTGAGTACGTAATAGACATCTCAGGGCAGATATGTAGCAAGCAACTGGCGAGCCATGAAGCCCTGAAAAGTCCATACAGGTTAACAAAAAATCATTGCCATACCACCTTTTTCCCATTTTCACTCTATTTCTTGTGTTTACACAACCGCTTCGCTATACTGCTCTTCAGGACAGGATACCATCACCGAGAACCATTTTTTACAGGAGAAAATACATTATTCAGGCGAGGTCTGCTAGTGAAACGTTCACATCTGGCACGAGAAATCGTTGAAATAGCCGCACTCACGCTCCTCATATTGATCGCCATCCGCTTTGTCATTCAAAGCTATCATGTGGAGAGTTCCAGCATGCAGCCGGGCCTCACCGCCAACCAGTACGTCATGGTCAACAAAACGGCCTACCTCTTCCGCACCATCGAACGAGGTGATGTCGTCGTCTTCCACTCACCCCGCAACACCAGTCAGGACTTTATTGAGCGCGTCATCGGCCTGCCGGGCGATACCATTCAGATGGATAGCATCACCATTAAAATCAACAGCATTCTGCTGAACGAACCATACATCAAGACGCCGACCAATCCCGTCGCCAACGCCTGGAAAGTGCCACCCAATCAATATTTTGTGCTCAACGACAATCGAGCAATCGACGACGACTCGCGCACCTGGAGTTTTGTGCCTAAAGATTATATCGTGGGAAAAGCGGTTCTGGTCTACTGGCCCCTGGGAAGCTGGCAGTTTATAGACACGCACCAGGCCATATACGGTCAGATTAAGCAAGCATAGTAACTCTGTTGGTCTATACGCTAAAAGTGGCTGGCAGTACAATGACCTCCTGGCCCGATTTCAGCCGTATCTGCAGGCCATCGGTGCCGCTGATCACCTCATTGTTGACAAAAATCTTGACGTGAGCGCGGACATGGCCCTGCTCCGTGCACAGGCGCTCCCACACGCGCGGATGTTGCTGCGCCAACAGCGTCAGCATCTGCTCCACCGTATCAGCCTGCAACACGATCTGGCTCTTCCCGCCACTATAGGCGCTCAATGTCGACGGCAGGCGCAGGGTCACTACCGCTTTCTCTTCATCGGTCATAACTTATTTACCCTCTGGCGCCCCTTTTTTTATGAAGACTATACCGGTTTTCTACACACGATCACATATATACAGATGTTCTAGCGCCTGAAATTATAAATGTAGAATACAACGTTTATGGACGTTTGGCAATTGTTGCGGAGACCGAAATGAGTAGTGACATGAGGATCTGCAGATGAGTATAGGATAGATAATGAGAAAAAAGGAGGTCAAGCGGTCGGTGCAACGACGCTGTTGCACCTTGTCCTTTGCTTACCTCTCGATCGGCACACCGATCAGGCTGCCCCACTCGGTCCAGGAGCCGTCGTAGTTGCGCACATGATTGTACCCCAACAGGTAGTTCAGCACGAACCAGGTATGGCTACTGCGCTCGCCGATGCGGCAGTAGGCGATGATCTCTTTTTCAGGGGTAATACCCTTCCCCTGGTACAGGCTCGTTAGCTCATCGGAAGGTTTGAATGTACCATCCTCGCGTACCGCCTGCGCCCAGGGAATGTTGGCGGCGCCAGGGATATGGCCGCCACGCTGCGCGCCCTCCTGGAGCAGATTGGCAGGGGCGAGCAGTTCGCCGCTGTACTCCGCGGGGGAGCGGACATCGACCAGGGCGATGCCAGCCTTACCGATCGAAGCGATTACTTGGTCACGTAATGCGCGCACTACGGTGTTTGGCTCCTCGGCCTGATAGTTGGTCTTGGGATAGGAAGGAATCACAGTAGTGATCTCGCGCTTGTCGGCGAGCCACTTCACGCGCCCGCCATCCAGCAGGCGTACATCGTCGTGTCCGTAGTACTTGAGAATCCAGAGCGCCCAGGCCGCAAACCAGTTGTTATTGTCGCCATAGAGCACGATAGTAGTGTCTTTATCTACTCCTGCGATGCTCAGCAACTCTTCCAGGCGCGCCTTGCTGACGGGGGCGCGCACGATCTGTTCCTGCAGATCCTTTTGCCAGTTGAAGGCAACCGCGCCAGGGATGTGACCCTGATCATATGCTTTGGTATCAACGTCAACTTCGATCAAGCGTACCTTTGGATCGTTCTGATGCGCCTGTACCCAGTCCGCGTCTACCAGTGCCTCTGGTCGAGCGTATCCTTTGTTCTCAGCCATACATTTGCTCCTAACTTTACATGAAAAATATCACCTTGACACGTTCATGCGGTTTGAAAGTCCGATACATTATCTGGTTGATCAGATAACTCAACTTTCTTCAAACTACACTAACGATATCATATTTATCCCACAGGTGCAAGTTATTTTCCGGCGACTTTGGCCGCTTTCTGCTGAGTTTTCGTCAAAGGCGAGGGGTCTGGCCCATTTGGGAGAGCTGTTTCTTCACGATCTCAAGTGCCTCCCCGACCGATCCTGCCATGACCGCACCCTGGCGTAAGAGCTGAGTGACCAGGCGTGTCGCTTCACCACCGGTGTAATCACGCACCGCCATACCGCGCAGTGCTCCATCATCCATCTGCACCGGCTGCGTGGGCGCGCACACGGTCTCGACGCCGGGAGGAGAGAGCAAGACGACGGAACGTCCACTGGCGGAGAAGCGCACGGCCTCCTGCAATAGCGGCAGGTTGCCTGGGCCGATAGGCGTTGGGCACAGGAGGAGGACCTCGACATGGGCAAGGCTGTTTTGCACGCGCGCTAGCGTCTCAGGCGCGATCGGAGCATAGGGCTGTTCGGTGATGATGTCAGCGGCTAGGCGCAACGCCAGCGTGTGGTCACTATCCCCGATGTTCAGCGCTCCCGTCGCGAACGGAATGTGCAGATCGGCGAGCGCTCGCATCAGGAGTGCGCCGGACCCTCCGCCGGCGATGACGTGGACCTGGGGCTGGAGAGCATGACTGCGCCCCTTACCCTTCTCGTCAGGCGGCAGGACGCTTAGATGCTCGGCGCCCCGCAGGATGCCCACCTGTACATCGACGCCGTAGACGCGACTGAGCAGGCCCGGCTCCAGCACTTCGGCGGGGCCGGCGTCGGACACAATGCCGCGTTGGAAGAGCAACAGGCGCGGGAAGTAGCGCGCGGCAAGGTTCAGATCGTGCATGGCGGCGATGATCGTTACACCCTGCTCGCGGTTGAGCTTCTGCGCCAGTTCCAGCGTCTCGATCTGATATTTTATGTCGAGATGTGAGGTCGGCTCGTCGAGCAGGAGGAGGGATGGTTGCTGTGCCAGCGCCATCGCAATCGTCACCCGCTGCCGCTCACCGCCGCTCAGTTCGTTGAAGATGCGCCCGGCCAGGGGCGCGATATCAGCCGAGAGCATGGCGGCCTGTACGACCTCCTGATCTTGCCTGTTCCGTGAGCCCAGAAACGGCCTGACAAAGGGCGTGCGGCCCAGGCTTACCATGTGCTCGACGGTAAAGGCAAAGGGCGTGTGTAGCTCCTGCGGCACCACAGCAATACGCCGCGCCACGCCACGGCGTCCCCACGCGCGCAGATCGCGTCCCCCCAATAGGATCTTTCCCTGCTGAGGTTGCAGAACTCCACTGAGCAGGCGCAGCAGCGTCGTCTTGCCGGAGCCGTTCGGTCCCAGCAAGCCCACCATCTCGCCGCGCTGCACGCTCAATCCAAGCGCGTAGAGGAGCGTCTTGTGTTGATAGCCAAAGGAGATAGCGCGCACCTCCAACAACGGCGCGGCCTCCCTCATCTCTTCTCTCATCCTTACCACCTGTACGCGCGCTTGTTATGGCGCAAGAGAAATAAAAAGAACGGCGCTCCCACCAGGGCGGTGAAGATGCCCACGGGCAGGACGGCGGGCGCGATAATAGTACGTGCCAGTAGATCAGCCAGAGTCAGAAAGATCGCCCCGCCAAGTGTTGAAGCTGGTAGCAACAGGCGATGCTTCGGTCCCAGCAGCAGGCGCATGACGTGAGGCATCACCAGGCCCACAAAGCCGATCAGTCCGCTGATAGAAACGGCGGCAGCGGTCATGAGCGATGCCAGCACGATAAAGAAGAGCTTGTACCACTCGACATGCAGCCCCAGGTGCGACGCGCTCTCCTCGCCCAGCGCAAACGTGTCGAGAATGCCTGTGAAACCCAGCGAGCAGGCGATGCCAAAGATAATGATGGCGCCCACGATCAAAACCGGCTGCCAGCTCGTCACAGCGATGCCGCCGGAGAGCCAGTTGAAGAGCGCCTGGATGCCAAATCGCGCGTTGGCACTGAGTGTCAAAATAAGAGTCTGGAACGCGATCAATACGGCATTGACGACGACTCCCGCCAGCAACAACGTGACGACAGGTGTATGCCCATCCGTGCGCGACAGGAGATAGACCAGCATTACTGTAACTAGCGCCCCGACAAACGCCAGCAGGGGCGTCAGTGTGAACAGGGGTCCCAGGAAGATCGTATCGAACGGCAAGGCAAATGCGATCGCCGCGCCCAGCGCCGCGCCCGAGGAGGTTCCGAGCAGGTAGGGATCGGCCAGAGGGTTGCGCAGTATGCCCTGGAACAGGACGCCCGAGGTCGCGAGTGCCGCGCCCACCAGTGCGGCTCCGACCACGACGGGCATGCGCACCTGCAGGACGATCACTTCGAAGGTGGGGTCCCAGGTACGTGGGAGGTGGAACAGCCCCGTGGCATTGAGCAGAATCTGTGCAATCGTCGGCAACGGAATAGCGGTTGAGCCGAAACTCACCGCCAGCAGAATAACGAAGAGCAGGAGTCCACATAAGATAAAGAAGAGCAGCAATGCTGGGAGCCGGAGCGCTTTACTTTGCGGCTCTGGCGGCTCTGAAGGAACAGGTCGGGTTGCAAGTTTCATAGCGATCCTTGTTCTCACGAGGTGGCGCAGGTATCGTCATCGCAGGTGTCAGCCTCCTGCTGATCACGATGCTCAAAGCGGGCTAATGCCGACTCAAATTGGCGCTTGCCAATATAGCACCAGGGGCAGACAACGTCCGACCAGATCTCCACTTTCATAGTAATTTCCCTTTCTCTTGTTTCCTTATTCTATTATACGTGCTTCAGAGATGTAACTGCTCGACACTATCCGCTGAAACCGTCGCGATACCATGCGAAACGAGCATATCTGGCACGATGTGATAAAGAAAAAACGCCTGGAAGTCAAGTGCTCTCAGGCGAAAGGCACGCGCTAGCAAAAGACCCACGGGATACGCAACGAGAGAGAAGCAAGCGAGCAGAGAAAGAGAAAGCGGCCTTTGGTGGAGAGCAGGTCGTATATGTCATACTGAAAGCGTGTTGAGATGATGGCTCCCTCATGTGAGAGGATGAAGCCTTCTTGACACTCGTTCAGTTCCTACTGATCGAGCAGGAAACACAGAGACGGGAGAGCGCATGAGTACGGACAATCCTTCCTCAGTGACTCTTCAGACCGATGCTTCGCCGATCCCTTCGTTCCCTGCATGGTTTGGGGAAGTGGCTCTGATCGCCCACACCTTGACTCGTCTGGGCTTGCTGCGCGGACATTTCCGAGCGTGTTCGCTTCACCCTTCCCTATCGAGATGACCATCTCTGGGCTCTCATCGGAGTTTGCCCAGCTCCTGGGCTTGCGCGTCATTTGAGCAGGCTGCGCACGCTCAAGGAAGCTCATCCTCGACTGGGATTCTCCCGTCGAGAGGGTCCGTTTGCCGATTTTCGCTCCCTGGTTTCTGAAAGATCACGCTTTTTGCCAAACAAGATCACTCTTCTTTTCTCTTTGTCCTTCATTTACCCTTTCCTCCCTTCGTACTGATGGTAGGACAAAGGTACGTCCCCTTCATCTTTCTCCCCGCTTGCTTCTCTCTCATGCGTATCCCGTGGGATGTGAGGAGAGACCGCCCCTACGAGCGACTCAATATCACGGGGATCAGGGGCGTGACCGAGGCACAGAAGACGACGTTGTGCGCCCTGGGGGCGTTTGAGGAAACGAGCGTTGGCGGGTAAATGCGTGCTCTTCCTGATGATAAATGTGGATGACGACGGTGATCCTGTCGGCGGGACATCTCATGGTGCAAGGTGCGCGGGCTTCGGCGCGAGATGAGGTGGTTCCTGTACGAAAGGCGCGTGGTTTCGCGCCATGCGGCGAGCGAGGATGCCTTCCTCTAGAGTCTCGATCAGGCACCAAGGGGAAGTGCCTGCCGGGCGAGGCCGCCCCTGTCGATCTCGCTCGTTACTCCAGAGCGGTTTCGGAGGCGCTTGGCGACCTGGCCGTAGGCAGCGCAAGCCGCAAGGAGTGGCGACGGATGGTGGAGACAGTGTTGCATGTCTGACCGATGTGATCGGCAAGTCCCTTTCATGGGGGAGAGGGCTGCTTCAGATATTTATAGCTGAGTCCAAATAACGGTCGTTTCTTCTACTCATCCATTCACTGAAATATCTGTTCTACGACATCGAATTATCACATTTACAAATATAGAGATTGGCATAGAAAGCGATAGAGAGGTCAATGTGCTCAAGGGCAGGTACATTCAACGGCGTGAGCGCGCACCCCTCTTCTGAAATCAATGCCGGAGCGAGAGAAGCGCCTCTCTCGGCTCCGCTAAATCAGGACACCCATCGGGACAAAACCGGGACACTGCCTCATGACAGCGGGACGCCCACTCCGCTACACTTCCAGCAGAGAAACAACGAGTGGGCAGACGGCATAGCGACCGCTCTCTGGATTGGTACACTGCCGCGCTTCCGCTCACGATAAGTTCTGTTCATCTATCCCAAAGGAGAAGACTTATGAACACAAAACGTCCAACGTCCTTGATGGTTGCTCTCGCCTTGCTGGTCCTCTTAAGCCTGGGGAACTTCGTTCTCCTTTTCGTGCCTGGGGCCAATCAAATCCCAGCAGCTATTGTCTATTCAGGTATTGCGGCGGGGGTCATTGGCCTGATCGCCGCCTTCGGCCTCTGGAAAGCCAGACGCTGGGGCATGATCCTGACCATCATCGTCTCGGCGTTCAACCTGCTCTCCTCGGCCCCTGGCGTGTTGGCGGGCCCGAATCCAGGGCTGCTGGTTCTTGCAGGAGCGTATGTGGTGCTGTCTGCTGTGATTATTGTCCTCGTAGTACTCCCCTCAGCGCGTCGGGCCTATGCGGCTGAACGCGCATCTAGCGCGGTAGTACGGTGATCAGCATGAATATGCTGCTATTACGATAGGGAGGAAAAAGCATGGAAACATCAGATCGCATTGCATCAGCCAGACCCTTGGACAAGTCGGCAGAGATCGCGGCAGGAGGGCAAGCCCTTAGAGCCAGAGTCCCACGCGATTTTCGCGCCCTGCGGCGCATCGTTACCGCCATCAGCATCGTGCTGGGACCATTGGCCGTAGGCGTTGTCCGTGCCACGGTCCCAGCCGTGAGTCCACCGGATGGCAAAGCGGCCATCGCGGCCATGATAGCCAACCCCGATATGGCGCGGATCGAACTCGCGGCTGGGGTCGTTGCCACGCTCTTCTTGCCCTTTGCGATTGTGGGCTTGACGCGACTGGTGATGCGCCGCTCGCCCATACTTGCCATGCTCGGTGGCAGCCTTGCCCTGATCGGGTGGGCGCTGGTACCAACACTGGTGACGATCGACGCGATGACCTATGTCATGGCTCACAGCGGGGCCGACGCGAATCAGTTCGCATCACTCTGGGATCAGGTGAATGGAAACATCGTTGTGAACCTGCTCACGACGATCTTCGTTGTTGGGCATGAGTTTGGAACCCTACTGCTCGGCATTGGACTCGTGCGGACGCGGGCAGCGCCTCTGTGGGCCGCCGTAGCAGTGATGCTCGGTATCCTTCTACACCCGGTCGGATTTGCTCTTGGCATCCGACCTCTGGACATCCTCGGCTTCGCCCTGCTGGTCATTGGCTGTGTAGCTGCTGCGCGTGCTATACTCATCATACCGAATGATGCCTGGGATCTGCCCTCACTCCCTGTATATAAGGCTACACGCATGCTGTCGGCTCGGCAAGACAATAAAGTATGACGAACAGGTTCGTCGTGAGTTGCGCTAGCGGTGGACGGCAGGGTATTTTACCGCCGTCCACCATCTTATCAACACCTATCATGGGAAGAAGAGGACTCTGTACAGCGAAAAGAGTGGAATCCAGGCGCCTTTCTTAGTTTCAGTACCCTCAAGCGGGTCGTCAAAGAATACAGACTTCTGCCGCCTCTCCCGCAAAGAAGGATACAGACGAAACCTGAAGATGTCAAATGAAAATGCATTAGGGACGATAAAAAGAAGGGGGTGAGCATAGGTCACAATCCTCTCTAGCGCCAACGGTGAATCCGACATCGAGTGCAACAAGGGCAGACGGTGGCGAGGTGCAGTTGCGCGGGGTCCTCCTTCGCCTCTTACAGGTGCTCTGGCTCGTGCTCGTGCTCTGCGATCTGTTTGTGCTCATCGTCAGTCTTCCGGCATTCTACCGCGAGCTGCACAGTATCTGCACTACTTTCATTGCCAGTTGCCAGGACGATCAACTGACCCCACAGGGCGTGGCCGCCCTTCAACATGCCGGTCTCTCCATCCATGCATACGCACTCTACGCGTTCACCTGGGACCTGTTGACCACGCTGGCCTTCCTTCTCCTCGGTGCGGTGATCTTCTGGCGGAAGGCGCATACCTGGATGGGCCTCTTTGTCTCGTTCTTCCTGCTGAACTTCGGGTCATTGGGCCTCTCTATTACGCATGCGAATGCGCTGTTGGCTGTGCCCCCCCACCCCGTGTACATTCTGGCATGGAGCATCGCGCAGCCCTTATCGGGCCTCGCCTACCTGTGCCTGGCCTTCTTCTTCTTTACCTTCCCCGATGGCCGCCTCGTCCCGCGCTGGTCATGGACACTGGTCAGTCTCTGGATCGTGAATTTCGTCTTCTGGACCGTCCCTGCAAACTCGCCCTTCAACATCAACAACTGGCCTCCGGTGCTCATGTACCTGTGGCTTGCCATTGTGTTTGGAGGGTCGGTCGCTACCCAGATCTACCGCTACCGGCGAGTGGCCTCCCCAGTGCAACGTCAGCAGATCAAGTGGCTCATCTATGGGTTCGCACCCGTGCTCATTGTCTCGGTCTGCTTCCAGTTTGCCCTGCTGCTGTTTCCTGCACTCCACGGTTCCAACTCGCTCCTGCCCGTGGGAACAGAGCCACTGTTCCGCTTCTACTACCTGCCCATTCCAGTTTGCGTTGGCATCGCGCTGTTGCGCTACCGGCTATGGGATATTGATGTCATCATTAATCGCACACTGGTCTACGTGACGCTCACGGTGAGCGTGATAGGGCTGTATGTGCTGGTCGTCGTCGGCCTGGGAACGCTCATCCAGGTACAAGGCAATCTCGCGCTCTCTTTGTTGGCGACTGGCTTGATAGCGGTCCTCTTTCAACCGCTCCGTCTCCGCCTTCAGCGCGCAGTGAACCGCCTGCTGTACGGGGAGCGCGACGACCCGTATACCGTATTAGCGCGCCTGGGCAGCCGTCTAGAAGCGACGCTGGTGCCGGAGAAGGTGCTGCCGACCATTGTGGAAACCGTGGCCCAGGCCCTCAAACTGCCCTACGTGGCGATTGCCTTGCTCCCGCAACAGGAGTCGTTCAATAAACCGGAAACAGCCGCCTGGGCAGCCAGAGACCTGACCGTAGCAGGGGCCGCGATGCCAGCAGATATCGTGGCCTCCTCTGGCACACCCACCCCTGACCTGCTGCGCGTGCCGCTAGTGTACCAGGCGGAGACCGTTGGCTACCTGCTCCTGGCTGCTCGTGCAGGCGATACGTTCGGCAAAACGGATTCTCGCCTGCTGACGGACCTGGCGCGGCAGGCTGGCGTGGCGGTGTACGCTGTGCGGCTGACCACGCATCTCCAACATCTGACGGAGAGCCTGCAGCAAGCCAGGGAACACCTGGTCACGACCCGCGAGGAGGAGCGTCGCCGCCTGCGCCGCGACCTGCACGACGGCCTGGGTCCGGCACTCGCCAGCCTCACCTTCAAGGTCGATGCCGCCCGCAACCTGCTCACGCGGGATACGGAGAAGGCAGATCGTTTGCTGAATGCGGTGAGTCTGCAAGCTCAGGAAGCGATCACAGATATCCGCCGTCTGGTGTATAATCTGCGCCCCCCGGCCCTGGACGAACTCGGTTTGCTCTCCGCCTTGCGCGAGCATATGGCGCTCTACCAACACCAGGGACTCGAGGTGGCCCTCGACGCACCACCAACACTGCCGCCCCTGCCAGCCGCCGTGGAGGTGGCCGTCTATCGCATCGCACAGGAGGCCCTGAGCAATGTCGCTCGCCATGCCGAAGCACAGCATGGCCTACTCCAGCTTTCCATCGACGCTGAGACGTTGCATCTCATCATTACTGACGATGGGAAAGGCATTCCCGCCGGGCACCACATCGGAGTCGGGCTACACGCGATGCATGAACGAGCGAACGAGTTGGGAGGCAGTTGCACCTTCACTGCGGGCTCCTCCGGTGGGACGCTGATCCAGGTCAGATTACCGAGGCTTCTGGAAAAGGAAGCGGAAGCTGCCAGCCAGCAGGATGTTGTCATTGTCCGCGCAAATGAGATAAGCGCGATTCTCCAGGAGGAATAATATGGACGCGATTCGCATCCTCATTGCCGATGATCATCCCCTCTTCCGCGACGGCTTGCGCGCCCTGCTGGAGTCCGTTACCGATATGCAGGTGATCGGTGAGGCAGCAACAGGTGATGAGGCGCTCACCCAGGCACACGTCTTGCAGCCCGATGTCATCCTGATGGATATCAAAATGCCCGGTATCAATGGCATTGAGGCCACGCGCCGCGTTGTGCAAACGAGCCCGCATATCCGCATTCTGATGCTCACAATGTTTGAGGATGACGAGTCCGTCTTTGCCGCCGTTCGCGCTGGAGCGCGCGGCTACCTCCTGAAGGGGGCAGTGCAGGAAGAGACTTTACGCGCCATCCGTGCCGTGGCGAGCGGCGAGGCCATCTTTGGTCCAGCCATTGCCGAGCACCTGATACACTACTTTGGCAGCACTCGACCAGCAGGCAAAAGCGGACCCGCCCAGTTCTTCCCAGAGTTGACGGATCGTGAATATGAGATCCTCACCTTGATTGCCCAGCGCAAATCCAATGCCGAGATCGCCACTCGCCTCGTCTTGAGCCCCAAAACGGTGCGCAACCACGTCTCCAACATCCTCTCCAAGCTCCAGGTCGCCGACCGGGCCGAGGCGATGCACGCGGCATGGACGGCGGGATTGGGACAGGGAGATGACACGCCCACATACTGAACTGAGCATGTTAGCAAATGGGCAGCGCAGGTGCAAAAATCAACTTGCCTTTACAAAGATGCATCGACATGATATGGTAACAACGCGTACTCTCCCATAGCAATGGGAGGGTATCCAATCGCGTCACCACATACGGGGTCAGTGTGACCAATAAGGGACAGATACACGGTATCAAGTGGAAATATTGCTTTCCGCCCCTTCCCATTCCTTGCTCGGATGCCCATTCAAAGATTGATTTTAAGAACAGACAAGGAGGATAACTATGGCTCAACCCACTCCCGGTTCAAACTATACCGTGCAAGCAAACGACACGCTCTCTTCAATAGCACAGCAGGCTTATGGCAATGCCGGTGCCTGGCAGAAGATCTACGATGCGAACAAGCAGGTGATCGGCGACGATCCTAATCTCCTTCGTGTCGGTGAAGTGATCTTTATTCCTCCGGCTGTTGCCCCACATGTCCAGACCTGTACAGTGATCTCCGCCAGTGGCCTGAACGTGCGCGCGCAGCCCAACAGCCAGTCCGCCCTCATCGCCACTTATCCGCAAGGAACCGTCCTCAATTTCGTCGAGGTCGTCCATAGCGAAAACGTGAACGGGAACAACCACTGGGCCCGCTCACAACAGGGACACTACTTCTGGTTGGGTGGGACCGATCATCCAAGCGGCTAAATGCATGGAGGTAGTATATCTTAAGAACAGTTGAGAGATGGTCTACTTCTCTCAACTGGTGGCTCTGACATATCGAGGTAACGCTTATGTGTAAAAACATCAAGATTCTCTTCAACTTCGAACCGCCTGTGACCGAGGAAGAGATTCGTATGGCAGCCTTACAATTCGTGCGAAAGGTAAGTGGCTTTAACAAGCCATCGCAAGCCAATGAAGCTGCATTCTTTGCTGCTGTTGACGCGATAACAGCGGCCTCCAGCACTCTTCTCGGCTCACTCGAGACGAACGCACCACCGAGGAACCGCACAGAAGAGGCTGCCAGGGCGCGTGCACTATGATAGATGGCGCTGACCGTGTACAGCTCGATCATGCTCAGGCCGAAGATCAGCATGGATAGCAAGCGCGGCCCATCCGCACGGCTCAGCCAGCAGAGGACGACGGTCAGGAGAAGCGATGCTACCGCCGAATGTCGCGCGATAACTTGACACAACGATCAAGGGGAGGTAGCATTATTGGTATGAAAACACTGATCGGGCTCATTGGAGCATACATCCAAATGGTCGATTTTACCGCATAAGCGACTCCGCCGGGCTTATGCGGTTAAGAAGCGGCGAACTGCTGGTACGTCTACTCCGTTCAGCGCATGACTGATGGAGCGACCTGCCGGCACTGTAGCGTTTCTAACTTCCCTTCCTCATCCCTCGGCGGTGTCGCCGGACACCGCTCTCCGTGTAGCATCCCACTCACTCTTTTGTTGTGCACGCGACACGAATCGGTGTCCCCACTGTGATTGAAGTTGTGACGCAGCAATGGAGTAATTTCTATGTCAACACAGCAATACGATGAAACGAAAACGAGCACGAAGCCGCGCCTTCCGCTCTGGCGCAATCGGGACTTCCTGCTGCTCTTGAGCGGCCAGGGGATATCGGCGATAGGGACGCAGGTCTCACAATTCGCCTTCCCACTCCTGATCCTGGCGCTGACCCACTCCCCTGCGCAGACTGGCCTGATCACGGCGCTGCGCGGCCTGCCATACGCCTTGCTCAGTCTCCCTGCGGGCGCGCTGGTCGATCGCTGGAACCGCAAGCTGGTGATGATCCTCTGCGACGCGGGCCGAGCAATCGCGCTCGCCAGCATCCCACTGGCCTTTGCGTTCGGCTGGCTGAATATCGTCCAGCTCTACCTCGTCTCGCTGATCGAAGGCACGCTCTTTGTCTTCTTCCAGATGGCGGAGGCCGCGGCGCTGCCCCACGTGGTAGCAAAAGACCAGCTCTCGATGGCTACGGGGCAGAACGAGGTACTGGCCTCCAGTTCCGTCATGATCGGTCCGGCATTCGGCGGCATCCTGTACACCTTTTCCAGCATTGTACCGTTCGTGGCCGACGCGATCTCTTACACATTTTCCGTCTGCTCTCTGCTCTTCATTCGCGCACAATTTCAGGAGAAACGCAGCGCGGCACCGCAGAAGCTCTGGATTGAGGTGAAAGAGGGGCTGATCTGGCTGTGGCGTCAGAAACTGATCTTTTTCACCGCGCTCGTTACGGGCGGACTGATCGTATCGAGCATAGGCTATACGCTCATCGTCATCGTTCTGGCCCAGAGCCAGCACGCCAGCTCGTTCACGATTGGCGTCATCTTTGCCAGTGGAGGTGCGGGCAGCGTTGTCGGCGCGCTGCTCGCCAGCTCCATTCAGAAGCGCCTCGGCTTCGCACGCCTGATGATCGGTGCGACGTGGTTCTGGGCGCTGTCCTGGCTGCTCTTTGCCTTCGCGTACAATCCTCTCCTGCTGGGAATCGCCAATGGCCTGGGCTACACCATCGTCCCAATCTACATGGTTTCGCAGTTCAGCTACCGACTCGCGCTGATACCGGACCATCTCCAGGGCCGCGTTAATAGCGTCTTCCGCCTGATCGCCTTCGGCGCTCAGCCGATCGGGCTGGCCCTGACGGGAATACTGCTGCAAACGATCGGCCCTATACCAACCGTGCTGGTCCTGTTCGTGCCACAGCTCGCACTCGCCATCGCCGTTACGTTGAATAAACACGTACGACATGCTCAGTCGATCAAGAGGCTGTGATAGAAATGTCATGGCAATTCGATTGCCCCCTGCTCGATCACTCCTTTGCGCTGCTCTGACGTTCTGTGAGTGCGTTGAGCACCTGGACAAGCGCGGGTCCCATAGTGCGTAGTTCCATACGATGATGGAGGGAAAGTCTCTTGAGCAGTTCGTCTCCATACCCGATCAAGCGAATCAGCAGTAAAATGCGTTAGCTCCCCTTGCCAAACCGGACCTCTCGAACATATGCTCAAAAAGTCCGGATGACTGTAACTGTTCAGATACCCCTCGTCCGGACCCATCGTGGCTCCGCGCGCTCTGCGGCTCGCACCAGTCCGGTGCATGAGACATCCCAGAAAAGTAGAAAAAAAGTTCGATAGCCAAAGAGGGGAAAGGGCTAGGCAAAAAAGACCTCCTGTAAGACACTAGAGTTGGAATCCTTTCATGAAAACAGGAGGTCAAAGACATCGATGCTATCTCAGTATGACAGGCCTCTGAGGAACAATGGAACGAAAATGTACGCTCAGACAGGAGCCTCTGGAGATGCGATCGAGAACCGCTTCACCCTACTGATCAAGTCCGCCCTCTACCTAACTCCGGCTACCAGAACCAGCCAACAAGGTCAGCAAATCCTATGGGAGAAATCCGGCCAAATGAATATGAGTCCTCCGCTATTGCGATGATTCGGGAGTGTGTCTTTTCTCTGGTGGGAGCAACTCCCTCTCTGCCCTACAACCGTAGCCCTTCAAACACATCGTCCTCAACTGTCCTTCCGCCGTTGACCAGGCTGAAGACACGATAATACGTTTGACAACCCCAGAGCGCTTTGTGCTGTTCTTCAGGTAAGCGTTCAAGGAGGTGATAAGCAGGGAGCTGGGTCTGATGGCAGGACACTGCTTTCCAGACCGTGCGCCAATAGGGCAAGGTATCAATTTGGGTGGTAATCTGCCACTCAGGCCATCCCGCTCCGCGCCGCTCTACCCCATCGATCTGCATGACCAGGTCACCGAAGACGCATTGGTACACATCCAACAAATCCCTGGTTGGTGCCAGATAATACAGCTTTGCAACGCGATGGAGAGCCAGATCCCGCTGGTCCGGAGAGTCGGCGCTCGCCGCTTCGACGATGGCAGCGGTGGTACATTGCGAGATGGCAATATGATCTGGATGCCCGTAGCTTCCATCGGGGCCGAAGGTGACGACCACATCAGGCTTCACGCGCCGCAGGTGCCTGGCGATCTTTGCCACCACTTCGGCTGGGTCGGCCTGGTCCAGCTCGCCATCAATATACCCCAGAAAATCAACGCTGCAAATGCCAAGGACTTCGGCCGCCGCTCACAGTTCAGCCTCACGCATTTGACCCAGCACCTTTAAGCCCGGATGCTGTTGATCGTTACCAGCCCAACCGCGTTCACCTCGCGTTGCGGTGACGAGGGAGGTTTCGACACCCTCGGCAGCATATTTCGCCAGAATGCCGCCAACGCCTAACGATTCGTCATCTGGGTGGGCCAGGACGGCCATCAATTTCAGTGCATCAGCCATTGGTTATCGTTTCCCTGTCGCTTTTATTGACGCTCCACTCACCAGGAACTATTGTACCGAATTTCGGCTTCTGAGACGAGAGTAGCGTATTTTCCGAATCGTTGCATCGATGAAAACACGGAGGGTGTGAGGAAACAACACGTGTAGGTTATCGGAACTATGACGCAGGGAAAGGCAAGTTTCTTGCTTCCCTGCGTCACAAGAACCGCTCTGGCACGCTCATATTCCTCGATACGGGAATATTCGCAAGGTGTGTTCCTCTCTCGACAAGGCTATGGCCAAACCTCGTAGAGGCTATTGAATGGATTCTCCATCGGTACACGTTGCACCCTGCTGAAGCCCGCTTCGGCGCACAACGCTCGTACTTTTGACTCTGGCATACCCATCGTTCCCAGGCCTTCGCCATGCTCAGCCAGTGACGAGGTCATGCAGTAGAGGACGCTGAAGCCGTACAGGAAACTCCCCAATGGTCCCGCATTCTGCTCCAATGTTTCCGCCGCATTGATTTCAAGACAAACATACCGGCCATTGGGTTGTAATGCAGCACGAATCGACCGGAGGAGCTCTCGTGGCTTTGCTGAATCGTGAATAACATCAAAGGTGGTAACGACGTCGTATTGTTCAGGAAGCCCCTGCGAAGCGTCCAATTGTTGGAAACGTACTCGCTCTGTCACTCCAGCCTGTTGCGCCAGCAGCCTGGCATGTTCAATCGAGGGACCATACACATCGTATCCAACGAAGTGAGAATTGGGATAGGCTTGTGCAAGCTTCACGATAGCGCGCCCGCGACCACAGCCAACGTCGGCAAGTGTGGTTCCTCGTTCCAGTCTCGCATGCACTTCAGGCATTAATGGCATCCAGACGGGAATGAGCAAACTCTCGAACCAGGTATTGGTGAAGCGTTCCTGTCCGTCCCAGGTGATCTCGTCGTAGGCCGACTGGGGAACGCCGCCTCCATCCCGAAAGGCCTGGGTAATGGGTTCAATTTGACGTGCAAGCGCGGTGACCCACTGATGGATGCCACCAAAGAACATGGGGCCACTTTCTTGGACGAGTACCGGAATATGCGCTGCTGGAAGCGTGAAACGTGAACTTGCTGGATCATAGGCGATATAGCCAGCACTCGTCATAGCGCACAGCCATTCTCGGACATAGCGCTCATCGCTGTGGGTGCGCTGCGCTAATTCTGCACTGGTCGCGGGGCTCTCTGCGAGGTTTCTAAAAAGCCCCAGACGATCACCAATGCTTGCCATGATGGTCGTCGTCAAACCACTGGTGTCACTGAGTACCTGGCCGAGGAACACCTCGGTCGTTGCCTGTTCAGTTGTCGTATGCGTTGTCATGTCTTTTCCCTCCGTCATTTTTAGATGAATACACTGGGGAAATATTTTCCCCGACTCCTGTTCATTTCATAGGTTCCGTTTCCTGCAAAAAGAAACCATCTGCGGCATCTCTGCGCCCGGCTTTCCCCCGAGCCTCAGGTCTCGATGGGAGTTTGTGCCTGTGTACCCCATTGGGCCCACGAGCCGTCGTAGACTCGGACATCGGGATAGCCCAGCAGATACCGCAAGACCAGCGCTGCCTCGCTGGCGCGGGCACCAATGGTACAGTAGGTGACGATGCTGCGCTCAGGGACCACGCCTCGCTCCTGGAAGAGTTGCCGCAACGCTGCCGCGCTCTTGAAGGTACCATCGGCTGTGTGCAACAGGTCGATGTGCAGATGGACAGCACCAGGGATGTGGCCGGGGCGACCGGCACCTGCCGTAGCACCCGATGGCCAGAAGCGCTCGCCAACGAATTCGGCCTGCGAACGCACATCAAGGATAAGTGGGTCCCCACTCCCCAGGGCTGCTTGCAGCGCCTCTAGCGCCATGAGCTGGGTAATCTCGGCTGCAGGAAGCGTGTAGGTGGACGGCACCAACTCAGGGAGAGCTGTCGTCCAGGGCAAATCCGCCTCGCGCCAATCTTGCCGCGTCCCATTGAGTACCAGTGCGCGCTGGTGCCCATAGGCCTTCGTCAGCCAGAACCCGAGATAGGGACCATAGCCGTAAAAGACGATCGTGGTATCGGGTCTAAAGCCAGATCTGCGGAGCAGCTCCTCAAACTCGCTACGCTCCAATGGACTGTAATCCTGCGCATGGTGGAGGTCGGTGTAGGCGTTCCAGAGAATGGCCCCTGGGATATGGCCCTGGTCATATGCCGCCCGGCTGACATCCACCTCGACCACGCGTACATCTGGATCGTCGAGGTGCTCCGCAAGCCAGGCTGGTTGCGCAAACACATCCGCAAGCGCCGTACTGTGGGCCCGAATAGAAATGTTGTCTGTCAACGTGTTTCTCCTTGCATCAACTTCTGTAAAACAGTATCGCTTGGTAAGCGAGAGGAATCCCTCTTGATTCCGATCGTTGACAGTAGTGTACTCAGAAAGCGCACACATTCCATCAGGAAAAACACAGAGGTTTTTGGACGAACTACTTAGAGATGTAGGCGGGAAGAGCACAGAGAAAAGGTGTTACCAGGAGGTATGAAGCGAGGCGTATCGCTATTATCTGTGCGTGATTCCACGCAGCTTTGCTCACAGGGTCTGTTTGACAAGCCCTATTTCAACGGCCCACACCGCAATTTGCGCACGGGAGGAAAAGGCGAGTTTAGATAAGATGGTGCTCACATGGGTCTCGACAGTTCGGTAGCTGACAACCAACTGGTCGGC
>DAOTTD010000294.1:0-20799 GCA_034438015.1 Ktedonobacteraceae bacterium
GCACCCGACCCACTCCCAGTTTTCGCCTCTCGTCGAGACGCCGTCGGAGAGAAGAACGATGTTGACCTTCCAATTGCTGTGTAAACTCAGCGTTTTCTCAGGCACATTAAATTTGTCAGTCAACCAGGAAGAGGACGACTATATCCGGGCAAACTACCCGGAAGGCGATAAATGGACGATGCTGGAAGCCTTGCCGGTGCGCACCTGGAATATGATATACCAGCGAGCCTTGACGCTAGGGGTGTACCGCAAGGTCAACACCTTAAACAGCATTCCCCAGAACGTCGCCATGCAAGACCTGGACGCGATACCGGACAGGGACAGGGCGATAATACTGGTCACTGAGGCAAGCCGGAGGAATAATAAATCCTATGGGGTCTGGTTATATGCTGCGGGATTGCAGGAGTTTGCTGAGCAGGTGGAGCATCGGAATATCAATTCTGGTGGTTTGCCCAGCCCATCTCGCTGAGGTTCCAGTGCAGATCGTCTTCATGCAGATCGAGCCAGTATTTCCCGGTGATGGTGTGGCCGATGGGATAGCTGGTGTGCGTGTGCAGGACCATCTTAGGATAGCCGACGGTGCCGGAGGTGAAGTAGACGAGGCAGGGATCATCGCTGCTCGTTTTTGGACCTGTATACGTCGGAGATGCCGCTGTGACGATGCCCTGAAAACTGGTCCAGTTGGGCAGATTGTGCGGGCTAACCAGGATTGTGTAGCGAATAGTCGGACTGGTAGTGCGCACCTGGTCAAATTTATGCGCCCCCTCCTCGTCGGTGACGATCCCCTGGGCCTCGGCGATTCCGGCGCGAAACTCCAGGTCTTTAGGGGTGAGAAGCGTTGTGCAGGGGATCGGCACCGCTCCCATCATCATCAGTCCCAGCACGGTCTCCCACCATTCGGGGATGCGCGGGAGCATGACCATGACACGATCACCCTTCTGAATACCCAGTTCCACGAACGCGTTTGCCGCACGATTGGAGCGCTCGAAAAACTGGGCGAAGGTGATACGGCGCTCCTCGCCGTCCTGGCCGATCCAGAGCATCGCCAGCTTGTTGGGATCGCTGGCCCATTTGCCTATCACATCGATGGCAAAATTAAACTGCGCGGGAACATCGAGGTGAAAACTGCGTCGTTCGGCCTCGTAGTCGGTCATATTCGTGGTCTTTTGCATGGTAAATATCCTCTCCTTTGCTGGTGTCTGCAATGGCAGGTCGCATTCTACAGCGTCGTACTGCAACAACTTCCATCAGTATATCCCAGGCGAGAGAGGGCGTCGAGGGTACCTACAACAGGGAGGGGTCTTGCACCCCTCCAATAGGCATCAACCTAAGAACCGCTGAGTTTAAAAACGCAAGGAGCAATCGAAAATGGATACGGTAATTGCTCGTATTGTCCTTTTTTACCAATTTCATTCGGTCGATAGACAGACGAGCAGAAAGCCTTTGCTCATCTGTCCATTGACGTTCACTTTGCTTTTTGCCCAAAGGTCGGTGAGTAAAACGGGTATGAGAGGATTTCAAGGCATTCTTTTATCCGTTTCCCCTTCCCTTTTAAGCTCAACCATTCTTAGGTTGTGCCTATTGGAGGGGTGCAAGACCCCTCCTTGCCGAGAGGCCAGCTTTTACCAGTGGGCTGGCTGTGGTGGCGTGACGCTTAGCGTCTGCTCCAGCAGCGCCGGATTCTGTTGCATCTGCTGCACAAACGAAGAGACCTGGGCCTGGGTAAGCTGACCAACCTGGATGGCAGGCCCGAAGCCGCTCTGAATGGAATTAGCGAGCAGCGTCTGCAGCTGATTGTCGGAGACGCCCTGGGCCTGGGCGATGTCTTTAAGATACTTGCCCGCCTGCAACTGCATTGCCAGTTGCTTGTTCGAGATGTTGAGCCCCTGCGCGACCATGCGCTGGATGCTGGAACCATACTGCTTGAGGGGCTGCTCAAATATGCCGGCTGCCGCGGCAGGCATGGTACCGGTTGGTTGATTGCCGGTTGTCGTAGTCTTCTGCTGCCCGTTGCCCGTTGCAGTAGGAGCAGCCGGGCCCTGTGTGTTGACTTTCGCGGCGGAAGTTGGTTGCGGAGCCACCTTCGCCGACTGGTCGGTCTTCGTTGTCCCCTGTATCGTCGTCTGCACGGGACTGTTCGTAGATGCCTGTGAGGCCGGCACGGTACCTGTCGCGGCTATCTTTGGCAATTGTAATATTACGGCACCCGCGATAAGCGCCAGAGCAAGCAGCGTAACTCCACCTACAATGAATACCAGGCGTTTCGTATTGCGTCTTGCCATGTGTAAAACCCTCCTATATCGCTCTTTGCTTGTCTATCGTGTACGATCCTTAGCTACAGCACATATACATAACACGCGCAAAGGAAAGGAATTTTTCTGGGCATGCTCAAGTACTACTTCATTGTGTTGTAATTTGTTTCATGCATATTCAAGAGCGTAGGAGGTGAGGCAGGATGGAGGTTGCAAGCCAGCTCCACCCTGGAGAATAGCAGAACTACTCTGTCGGCGTCGCCGTTGCGGCAGGCTGCTTCGCAGTTTTGGCCCCCAGCAGGCGCTCCAGTGGCTTCGGATTCTTCTGCCAGCGCTTGATCAGAGTCGCCACCTGCTTCTGGGTCAGATCGCCCGCTGCGATGGCTGGCTGCAGGCTACTCTGTAGCGAAGTAGAGATGAGGTTCTGCAACTGGACCGTCGAGAGGCCCTGCGCGGTAGCGATGGCGCTGAGCGTCTTGCTCGCCTTGAGCTGTGCCGCGACCTGTTCGGGAGTGAGCTTCAGTCCCTGGGCCATCTGGCTTCTGATCTCTGGCGCGTACTGCTTTAAAATCTGTGTGTATGGATTGGCGCGCACCGTTGGGACTGGTGTGACCGTGGGTGTCGACGTGGCGCTGGTCACGTTGGCCTGGGAATGGAGAACGAGAAAAAGACCTCCACCGATCAATATCAGAACCAGGACGCCGGCACCGATGATAATAAGCACTATTCTTCTTGCCATAATCTAAACATCCCTCTTGATCTTTATTGTTTCGCTCTCTGCAAGCTATCATAACTTCATAGGACTGATTTTTTAGTAGTGTAGGTACGTCAACAGATCTCCTGTAACACTGATATCATAGAACCTGATAGTGAAGGATCTCTTTCGGAACGATCAAGATTTGCTCAAGATTGAGCCGGGGAGCGATAAACTATTGAAATGGCATATATTTCTACCTTCTTTCTATGCTACTATACAGGTGAAGAATTGCACGCGTGGCAGGAGCGTTGGAGATGACGCAGAAGATTTTGATTATCGAGGATGAAGAGGGCATAATACACCTGTTGAACCTGTATCTTAAGGATGCAGGGTATGATGTTGTGGCGGCGCACGATGGCGCGGATGGCCTGGCGCTGCATGCGCGCGAGCATCCTGATCTTGTAATATTGGACATTAGGTTGCCCGCCATAGATGGGTTTGAGGTATGCAGGCGTATGCGCGCCTGGTCGAATACACCGATCTTGATGCTCACCGCGCGTAGTGGCGAGGACGATCGCATCAATGGTCTAGAGCTCGGCGCGGATGACTACCTGGTGAAGCCGTTCAGCCCGCGCGAACTCGTGAGCCGGGTGCGCGCAATTCTGCGACGCACGACGGGACAGGATACGCCTGAGACACGTACGAGGCCGCCGGCAGTCCAGGGGAAAGACATCTTGCGTTTTCCCGGCCTGACCATTGACCTGCTGGCGCGCCGTGTAGAGGTCAATGGAGGCGAGGTCGCGCTCACACCAACTGAGTTCGACCTGCTGGCATTGCTGGCGAAGTCGCCCGACCGCGTCTTTACGCGCGAAATGTTGATGAACAAAGTCTGGGGTTATGACTATCTCGGTGATGGGCATACCATCGATGTGCATATCAGCGCGCTCCGTAAGAAGATTGAGGTCGATCCAGGGGTGCGTTATATCAAGACAGTATGGCGCGTAGGCTATCGCTTCGAGGTCAAGACACGCTCCACTACGTCATCCACTTGAGGAAACGGCTATGCGTATGCACTGGTGGCAGAGTATTCGTTGGCGCCTGGCGCTTGGATCGGTAGCTGTCGTGATCCTGGCGACAATCGTCATGGCGCTCTCGGCTATCCTGGCGATTGCATATTACTATGGCAGTGAACAGCAGCATAGCCTGGCAGCGAGCGCGAATACGAACGCGCAAAGCCTTAGCGAAAATTATGCAAAGGGCGGCACGTTTGCAAGTGCTATCAATGGCACCTTCCCGACGCGCTCGACGAGCCGGGCACTGGCGACCAGCGGGACGGTACGCGATAGTCATGGCGAAGTGTACCTGTTCCTTGTGTTTAATCAGCGCGATCACCTCGTCTTTCCCACGGCGAGTCAACTGGCCACCCACAATCTGACCGCGTGGGGCGCACTTATCAACTCTCTGAGGCGTAACGCGCTGAACGGTAATGCCGGTACAGGCACTATGCGCGCCGCTGTACTGCAGGCACAGAAGGGCATTACAACCTCAGGCGAAATCGGCCCCAGATATCTCGGCCTGTTTCCGCGTCCCTTTATCGCAGCCCCTATCAGGTCGGGAACGCAGACCAATGCTCCTGTCGTTGGTGTGTTGCTGATGACACCGATCTCTGCTGCCAATAACACCCTGCCGGATTTTGTCCGTGAAGCCGGCCTGGTGGTGCTGCGTACCTCGCTGATCGTCGCCATTCTGGCCGCACTGGCCGCCATCCTCTTCGCACGCACGATCACCCGTCCGCTCGCGAAGGTGACGGAGGCGACGCGCGTACTGACCTCCGGCGACTACAGCGCCCGCGTCTTGACGCACGCGCCGGGCGAACTGGGCGAACTGGCCCATAACTTCAACGACATGGCGACGCAATTGCAGCGCGATGTGGAGGAACTGCGCAAACAGGAGCTATGGCGGCGCGAGCTGATCATGAGCATCACCCATGACCTGGCTACCCCGCTGACGGCGATCGCCGGCCTCGGTGATGCGCTGGTCGATGGCGTCAACCAGAGCCGCGAGGACTACGAAGAGACCGGGCGTGTGATCGTACGCGAGACGCTGCGCCTGCGCCGCCTGGTCAAAGATCTGCATATGATGGCGAAAGTCGAGGCTGGAGCCCTGGTGCCACAACGCAAGCCTGTACGCCTGGCCCCTCTGGTCGACGAAGTGCTGGCTGTCCTGGTGACTGAGTTCGAACGCGCCAGGGTCGAGCCGCTCAATATGGTCTCTTACAACCTGCCGACCGTCGCTGCCGATCCCGATATGCTCACACGCGTGGTCTCGAATCTCTGTGACAACGCTTTGCAGTATACCCCTCCGGGCGGCTCCGTGAGGATCGAGGCACAGCAGCAAGCGAATATGCTGGCAGTCGCTATCACCGATACCGGCAAGGGCATTCCTCCTGAAGTCCTGGGGCGCGTCTTCGAGCGTTTCTTCCGTGCCGATACCGCTCGCCAGTCCAGAACAGGCGGGAGCGGCCTGGGGCTGGCGATCGTGCGTGCAATTGTTGAAGCCCACGGCGGCCACATCTGGGCGGAGAATGTGCCGGGTGCCGGCGCGCGTTTCACTTTTACACTGCCACTCACGCAGCAGCCTCCATCCGTGAGTGATGAGACAACGCTGCTCCTGCACCGTAAGTTCGGGGCGCCGACGGGACAGAACATACCGTTCGGGCGCGGCAACGGTACCCCCACCGGTTAAGTTCATGCCATTTTTAAGATAAGGCGTGGCCTATATGCCTCATGAACTCGACGCTTATGAGGACGAATGATATACTTTTGCATTAGCGCTAAATATTTTTGCATTGTTTGCCGATCAATAAACATAGATGATGAGATGCTAATGCTCTCCAGACTACTCAGAGCTTAAATCCTCGCAGGAGTGAGGTGGCCCTCATCCCCTCATGCGTCTTGTATATGAACTGTGAGGATATGATCTCAATAAGGCGAACGAGGGATGCCTCCATTCCTGCGAGAACAAAGAGAAGTAAAGAGGATCTTCATGACTGTCAATATTACTTTTATTCATGATCGTCAGGCTGTGAATACTATTCCATCGATCGAGGGAGAGTCGCAGGAACTGGTCGATGTCCTTCAGAAGATTGTGCAAAATACAGGCGCACTACTCGACGTGCAAAATTGTTCTGTTGCGCTGTTGGACGCGACACAGACAACGCTGGTCACGCTGGCTGCCCTGCAAAAGCAAGGGCAGCGCCTGCGTCAGACGCGTTTCCGTCTCAATGAAGGTGTCGCAGGCTGGGTAGCCGAACACCGGGAAGCGCTGATTATCAACGATGTGAGCCTCGATCAACGCTTCAAGCGCCTGGGTCGTATCCCTATCGGCTCGATCATTTGTGTGCCACTTATCGATAAGGATAGCTTCATTGGCACAATCACGGCCAGTAGTTCCGAGACCGACGCGTTTGACGAAAGGAAAGTCCGCCTGCTCTCGATCTTTGCCGAGCAGGCGGTACTGGCGATCACGAATGCGCGCCATGCAGAGATAGCGCTGCGCCAGGCGCAACAATTGGAGATGCTCATGCATCTCTCACGCGGCATTACGACCAGTTTGAAGTCCGAAACTCTGTACCGTACCATCCTTGCTGATGTGCGTCGCCTGGTGGCTTGCGACCTTGCGTTGATCTACCTCTATTGCGAAGGTACGCAGGAATTGTATCCAGTGGCCGAGGCCTTCTCTAGCGATGAGGACGAAGGTAGTCTGCAAATAAAGACCGGCGATGTGCAGCGAGAGCATTTCAGCCTCTATGATCCCCACTCGGTAACAGCCCTGGCCGCAGTGCATCGTCATCCTATGTTGCAAGTCCCTGCGCAAAACGAGCAGGGTGGTGCGCTGCCTGTAGCAGAGCTGGCAGCGCCCTTCGTTTCTAAAGGTACGCTTTATGGCGTGCTCTCGCTGAAACGGGCGCAACCGTTCGATAGCGAAGAGCTACGCCTGGTACGAAACCTGAGCCATATGGCGGCGGCGGCTCTGGAAAACTCCGCACTCTTCCAGGTGGTCCGTACAGATCAGGAGCAACTGCGTGCCATTCTTACCTCCAGCTCCGATGGCATCGCACTCCTTGACGCGGGTAACCATTTCATTGAAGCCAATGCCGCCTTTGGGCGCATCTTTGGCATGGAGCCGGAGCAAATTGCTGGTATGGAGTGTATGGAACTGCTTGGCTGCGACGATGAAGAGGGGATAGAGTCCTGTCACGAGATCTGTAAGATTCAGGATGCACTGCAAACGAGGCAGGCGCTGCCATATATCGAGATTGACCTGACGCTTCAGGATATACCGCGCTCGCTTGGTTTAAGTATCACGCCCATAATGAGCACCGAGAATCCTCTCTGCCTGCTGGTGGCGCGCGATGTGACCTCAGTACGCGATGCCACGCGCATGAAGGCCAACTTCCTCTCCATGATTACGCATGAACTACGCTCGCCACTCAACGCGATCAATGGCTACCTGGACCTGACCCTGGAAGGCATCGGCGGAGAACTCAACGAACAACAACGCGATTTTATGCAGCGTGCGCGGGCCGGCAGCGAGCACCTCTACGCACTGATCGAAGACCTGTTATTGGCATCGCGCGCCGACTCTGGACAGTTGCGACTGAGCCGCGAGATTATCTACCTGCAGGATGTCATCGCCAATGCCGTCGAAGAGCTGGAGCTGAATGCACGGGATCAGGGCATCGCCATCGAGATAAAGATCGCTAAAGACTTTCCGCGCCTCTACGCCGACGCGGTCCGACTGCAACAGGTGCTGCGCAATCTGATCAGCAATGCCCTGCACTTTACGCCGTCGAAGGGACAGATCACCGTCTCGGCACGGGTCGAGACGAGCCTCGCTACGTCGGCTGACGATGAGACGCGCGTGGTCAGGCTACAGGTAAGAGATACTGGCAGCGGCATCGCACCGGAGTACCAGCAGCGTATCTTCGAGCGCTTCTACCAGGTTCCCGGCTCTAGCAGCGCGCGCAGCGGGCAGGGCCTGGGCCTGTCGGTGGTGAAGATGATCCTCGAACTCCACGGTGGTTATGTCACAGTCGAGAGCGCGCCGGGACAGGGGAGTACGTTTACCTGTGTCTTGCCGTGCCTGCTATCGTAACAGTCTCGTCATCCGACAACGTAATACAAAGAGAAGCATATAGGAATATCGGGTATCGGACAAGAGATATGTGCGATTGTGTCTCCTTAACCCTTGACGCATCAGAGAATGCGTGCTATGCTCAATTTATCCCAACATGTTCCTTGCTGATAGAAACGGCCAGGAATGGAGCCCGGTAATGTAAGCTTGTACAGGATAAGGAGACAGACTGTGGGTATGCTACGGGTTATGTCCCGTCGCGGTGACGATCGGATCATATGGGATACGCGGAAGGCGGAAACAAATGATCCCGAAACTGTGGCGGCAGTTCGTGAAGCCGAACGGATCTTTAACGAAGAGCGTATGAGGGGGGCAACAACCTTTAAAGTAGAAACAGGAAAACCTGCAGAACGTATCGAGAAGTTTGATCGGACCGCCGAGCAGATCGTCATTGTACCGCGTGTCGTAGGTGGATGAGGCCAGCCATGTTGGAAACACTGAGTCTATTTCTCGGTATCTGGCTACTGTTCCTCTTACTGGCGATCTACTACCTTTCTCAGTCCCCGGATGGAGGCGTGGGTCGTTTCCGAGAGTCGGTCAGTGAGCATCTGTCCGCTGAGAGTCGGGCCAAAGCGCTTTTGCGCGAAATGCTTTCCGAGAACCAGTATCAACAACTGATCAAGTTTGGCTATCTTGAGGTATCGAGCCCTACTATAGACAGTCGTACCTACCGTATTCCCAGTTCAGGTGGATTGGTGAAGGTCTACGAGCGCGGCTGCGCGGTCATGGAATTGTGCTTACAGCCCGCTGAGCCATTGCCCGATGGCGATGTTGTAGTGATGCACAAACTGATGATCGAAGGCAACGAACAAGAATACCTGCAAAAGGCAAATCATTTCGCTCCCGGCATCATCTCCCTGCGTTGCCAGCATCTATAGAGATCCTTTCACTCACAACAAAATAGGAGAGCAGGTGCAGTAGATAGAAATATTTGCACCTGTTCTTTTCGTTTGCCCCAACTGTCTGGTTGAACTTTTCCCCTGAGATTTCGTATATATTCAGTGAATACGTTTATGCATATAGAAGCATCTGGTCGAAGAGGATCACTATCTTTTTGCGGAATACTCGACCTGGGCTAAGGTATAATTTTCTGGAAGAATACGCTCGAGGCCCCTCTGGTTCCTCTGGGCCTCAGAAGGCAGGCAGAAATTATGGAATGTCCGTACTGTAAAGCGCAGAATCGGGATGGAGTGCGGTATTGTGGAAGTTGTGGGAAGCAGATTGGCCCTGCTGTAACCTCTGTCACTCCGGTCGGATCGGGGAGTAGTGGCACTATTCCTCGTTCGCTTACCCCTGGTTCTCGTTTACAAGGTGGCCGCTATCTAGTGAAGCAGGTGTTGGGAGAAGGCGGCATGGGAACGGCGCTGCTCGCTCAGGATTTGCGTCTGGATAGCAAGCTTGTAGTGATCAAGGAGTTGATCACGGACCATACTGATGCGCAGAGGAATCTGGAGGATGTGCGCAACTTCAAGCGCGAGGTCTCGACGCTGGCGCATATCGATCATCCTCTCGTGCCCAACGTGACCGACCATTTTCAAGAGGGAACGCGTTACTTTATGGTGCAGGAGTATGTGGAGGGGGAAAACCTGGAGGAGCGACTGGAGCGGATCAAACAGCCAATGCCAGAGCCAGACGTGCTGCTCTGCGCCTCCGAGGTGCTCGATATCCTCGACTACCTGGCCCAGCAGACGCCACCGATTGTGCACCGCGACATCAAGCCCGCCAATATTATCATTGGCAGCAAGGATAAGCGTGCTCACCTGGTGGACTTCGGCATTGCGCGCGCCGACGAGGCGAAGAACGTGCAGCGCAAGCAAACCGCCGCGTTGGGAACGCCGGGCTACGCGCCGCCCGAACAGTACCAGGGCAACGCGGACCCGCGCTCCGATCTCTACGCGCTGGCCGCGACTTTGCACCACGTGCTGACCAATCGGGACCCGCGCAACTATCCGCCATTCGCGTATCCGCCCGTGCGCTCGCTCAATGCGCAGCTCTCTCCGGACACCGAGCGCGTGTTGAGCCGCGAGCTTACCAACGATGTCAATCAGCGCTATCAGAGCGCGGCTGCGATGAAGCGCGATATCGATGATATCTTGCAGCGACGCTACGGCATCGCCGGCAATACCAGTAGCTATATGCTTGGAAACTCGGGCGTGTTCAGCGCCGTGGTGGCCAATACCGCGACGACACCGGCGACGCTGGATAGCTCCAACCTGCCCACGGTCTCGCAGGTGCCAACACAGGTCAGCCAGTCGACGTTGACGCCTATACCGCCTGTACCGCCGTATAATATGTCGCCGCCAGCTACGCCGCCGCCCTCTTACTATCAGCCGCCGCCGATCTCCTCCGTGCCGCCGCCTCCAAAGCAGTCAAAGCCGCGGAGGAGCCCCTGGCTGCTTGTTGTTGTGCTGCTCGTGTTGCTCGCTCTTATTCTGGGTGGTGTCTTTGCCTTTGCTGGTTTTCGTAACACAGGGACTTATAATTCAGGAAATGGCAAGACGCAAAGCACTCCAACAAAGGCACCTGCAACAATCAGTGGCGTTGGCGTGACAGAGATCGGCAACGAGCTCATCGGCGTTAGCGATGGTAGTTACTCTTTTGATAGCGGGCGCGCCGATGGGCAGTACAAGCAGCAGGCTGTCAACCGCTTCAAGCAGAACAGCAACGATCCTGGCTCGGTCATCGCCCTGTTCGATACCGCGCTTCAGCACGATTCGAATGACGCGGAGGCGCTTATCTACCGCGAAGATATGCGCGTACTCAGTTCCGGCCAGCCCTACGTCACCTTCGTGGTTGCTACCATGCTCACCGGCTCAGGGCTGACTGGAGTGGGGCGCGACGATCTGCAAGGCGCGTACGTTGCGCAGAAAGAGTATAATGATAACGCGACGCTGCAAGGAGGCGTCAAGGTCCGGCTCCTGATCGCGAACTCCGGTAGTCAGACGACGTACACAAATCAGGTGGCGCAGCAGATTGTGCAGTTAGCGAAGGACGATCCGACGTTTGTGGGCGTGATGGGTTGGCCCTTTAGCTCGCGTACAGTGGTCGCGATCAGGACGCTGACGCAGGCCCATATCCCGCTGATGTCGCAGACGTCGTCCAGTGATGACCTTACGAATATCTCTCCATACTTTTTCCGCGTGGCGCCGGCGAACAAGATCCAGGGGATTGTGGGCGCGCGCTACGCCGAACATACTCTGAAGGCAAAAACGGCGGTGCTGTTCGTCGATCCCGCTGACACCTATAGTCAAAGCCTGGCGCAGGATTTTGCCCAGCAGTTTCAGGCGGACGGCGCTAAGATCCTGGCGACCGAGGATTACACCAAAGGGGAGACTAATACCATTACCGCACGCGTGGTGGATGCTGCGAATTATCATCCCGATATCATCTACTTTTCCGGCTATGCGAGCGATGTTGCTACGCTCATCTCGAATCCGCAGTCGGGTTCGATGCCTGTTATGGGCGGTGATGCGCTCTATGAGTTGGGCGGCTATCCCAGTCGTAGCGGGCTGACTCGCCTGCGCTTCACGGCGTTTGCCTACCCTGACGAATGGGATGTCCTGGGCTACACGCCGAAGCCAACGTTTTTCAGCGACTATCCGAATTACTTCGATCCCAACCGGCTGCGCCAGGGGAGCCCATATGGGTTCACACGCGCCGATAATGATGTTATTCTTTCTTATGATGCAATGATTGCCCTGTTGAAAGGTACCAATAACGAATTGAGCGCAGGCAAGACGAAGCTGACGCCAACGGATCTGCAGCAAGGACTGAAGCAGATTAGTGGGGCCAATGGCTTCCAGGGAGTAAGTGGACAGATCGCGTTTGGAGCAAATGGCGATCCGGTGAACAAGGCAATTGTGGTGCTGCATGTAAGTCCCCAGGGGTATATCCAGATGGAGCCTATGGGGTCGGACCAGGGTCGCTTTTTGAAATAGTAGGGTTGCGCGACGAGGCGCCGCTCTCTGCGTTGTTGGACTCGAAAAAATAGAGAATGAGTGATAGGCACAAACATGAAATGTCCTAATTGTGGTACGGTTAATCCTCCAGGAGAGGAGTTTTGTGAGAACTGTGGGTTCGCCCTGACGGCGGCCTCTTCCAGTGGCACCAGCACGACGGGCGCGAGTAATATAGCGGTGTTGAGCCCCACAGGTAATACAAATCCACGCACTACGACAGGTGGCGGGACCAGCTCTGGCCTGCGCACGCTGGCTCCTGGCTCTCAACTCCAGGGTGGCCGCTATGTGGTCGAGAAGGTGCTCGGCCAGGGCGGTATGGGAGCCGCTGTCCTGGCGAAGGATACGCGCATAGCCGATAAACTGGTGGTTATCAAAGAACTTATCGCCGATAGCACCGATCCGCAGCAGCGTCAGGAGGATGTAAACAACTTCAGGCGCGAGGTGAAAACGCTGACCGAGATCGATCATCCCCTGGTGCCAACGGTGACCGATAGCTTCCAGGAGTACTCGCGGTACTTTATGGTGCAGGAATATGTGGCGGGCGAAAACCTGGAAGATCACCTGGCCCGCTTAAAGAAGCCAATGCCTGAACGCGAGGTGCTGACCTATGCGTCTCAGGTGCTCGATATCCTCGACTATCTGTCTCAGTTAAAGCCGCCGATTGTGCACCGCGACATCAAGCCCGCCAATATTATCATTGGCAGCAAGGATAAGCGTGCGCACCTGGTGGACTTTGGTATTGCGCGCGCCGACGAGGCCAGGAACGCGAAGCGCAAGCAGACCGCTGCGCTGGGAACGCCGGGCTACGCGCCGCCCGAACAGTACCAGGGCAACGCGGACCCGCGCTCCGATCTCTACGCGCTGGCCGCGACTTTGCACCACGTGCTGACCAATCGGGACCCGCGCGACTACCCACCATTTGTCTATCCGCCCGCGCGCTCGCTCAATGCGCAACTGACACCAGATATAGAGGGTGTACTGGCACACGCACTACAGATCAATGTGAATAATCGATATCAGAGCGCGGCAGATATGAAGCGCGATATCGACGAGATTCTGACTGATCACTTTGGCTTTTCCGGCGATACCAGCACCTATACGCTTGGCGCTTCGGGACCCATAACCCCGCAACGTCAGCAGTCAAATCCACGCACGCCGGTTCCGCCCATCGCGCCGATACCGATCAATCAAGCTCGTTCGGCTCAACCCCCGGCGCCCCCTTATGGAGGACAGAGGCAGATGGGGTCTCAGACGCCGTATCCGCCTCCGCAGCGCGGAGCGCTCGGACAGCCCCCCGCCCAGGGGCGCCAGCGCAATAATAGCTTCGTTCTCTTTAGCTTTCTGTTGCTCATTGTTGTTGTGGCCGTGATCGCCGCCGCCTTCTTCGTTTTGCCTGGCCTGAACAAGAGCGGCACCGGCGGAAATGGAAGCTCCGGCGCAACGGCGACCTCCTCGGCATCCGTTGCCGCGCTGCCGGTCTCAAGCGATGGCACCGGCACAGCAAGCGTGAACGGCGAAACGATCGGCATCAGCTCCGGTGCCGTCTCCTTCGATGCGAGCCGGAGCGATGATGGCTCGCTTATGAGCCAGGCCGCGACTGCTTATGCTTCCGGCAACATTGGTAGCGCCCAGTCGCTCTGGCAAGCTGCAAGCAGTAAGGCAACGGACGACGCTGAACCCTTGATCTACCTGGAGAACCAGCGCGTCAAAACGTCTGGCGTGCCCTATATCACGCTCATCGTGGGCACGATGCTGACCGGTACAGGCGATCGGGTACAGGTCGGCCACGATAACCTGCAGGGGGCCTACATTGCGCAGAAGGAGTTCAACGCTAACAATGGCGCCTTGCTCGGTGGCGTTGAGGTGCGTCTGCTGATTGCAAACTCGGGCAGCGATGACACCAACGGCGTCAAGGCGGTGGCCAATCAGATCGTCCAGGCTGCACAAAAAGATAAGACGATCGTCGGCGTGATGGGCTGGCCTTATAGTGGTCAGACGGTGAATGCCGTCAGTATCCTGGGACCAGCAAAGATCCCAATGGTCTCCTCGACCGCCTCAAGCAATCAGTTGAGCGGCGTGTCTCCGTACTTCTTCCGCGTGGCCCCGCCGGATAAGAGCCAGGCAGCGGTTGGCGCACTCTATGCCAGACAGAAGCTGAATGCGAAGAATGTGGCGCTCTTCGAAGACCCGAGCGATGCGTATAGTAGCAGTCTAGCTAGCGGGTTCAATCAGCAATTTACTCAAGCTGGTGGAAAAGTTACTGTTATCGACTACACAGTAGGGAAGACAAATACAATTTCGACCGCAATGCAGCAGGTGCTCAGTAGCAATCCGCAGCCGGACCTGATCTACTTCGCCGGTTACTCGTCCGATGTCGGTACGCTGCTGAAGGCCCTCCCCGATGCTAGCAAGCTGCAGGTATTGGGTGGTGATGCCCTCTACAATCTGGCGGGCTATCCGGGCGTTGGTTCGAAGTTCAATCGCTTGCGCTTCACGGCATTCTCCTATCCCGACGAATGGGCCGTTCTGGGTAAAACGAACCAGGAGCCAGCGTTTTACAAGGACTACCCCGCCACCTATAATCCCGGTAACGCCCACCAGGGCAATCCATACGGCTTCTCGCGCGCGGCCTACAACGTCGTGCTGGCCTACGATGCCACCCTGGCGCTGCTGAATGGGAGCAAGAATGGGCTGGGCGGTCAGACAGAGGGACTCACGCCCGCTAAGCTGAAGACCGGGCTTGATAGTATCACGGGGAATAAGGCAATCCAGGGTGCCAGTGGGCAGATCTCTTTCGATCCCAATACTGGTGATCCCGTCAACAAGGCCGTGCTGGTTCTGGCAGTGAGCCAGGATGGGCATGTCATGATGGAGGGGTTGGGAGCAGGTGTGCTCCAGGTTGGCTAAACCCAAAAACCCGGTAGGGGCGCGATTTATAAGCCCGATTGCGTTTGCGGGCTTATAAATCGCGCCCCTACCGGGTTATTAACCTGCGCTCGACTTCATCTGGTGTCAGGTCAGCGATCTCCAACGTTTTTTGGCGAGCGGTCTCGCCACGCACGATGCTGATGCTGCGGCGCGGCACCGAGAGACGTTCGGCCAGCAGATTGATCAGGGCAGCATTAGCGGCTCCATCCACAGGAGGAGCCGTCAGGCGCGCCTTGAGCGTTCCCTGTTCCCATGTGAGCGCGTTCCTGCTGCTGCGAGGAATGACACGTACCGTGATCAGCATATGCTACCAGCCAAGGGGAAGAGCCTGTAGCAGGAGCTGCTGAATCACGACGAGCAGGAACCAGGCCACGATAAAAGAGAGATCGATCACACCGACCGGGCGCACAATGCGGCGCACTGGCGTGATGAACGGATCGGTGATACGGGCCAGGAAGCGGATAAAGGCGTAGCGCTCATCGAGGCGAAACCAGGACGCGATCGCGCGCACCAGCATGGCCAGGATGATTACCCCGATGCCATACTTCACAAGGAAGCTGACGATGGGAACCGGCGGTATAAACAGAGGCATTACACTTACTCCTGTACAGTACGAACTTCAACAAAGGTCATGCCAAGGAACTTGCGGCGCGCGATCTCGGTAACCCGTACGCCGTCCAGATCTGGCAGTGTGGTAAAGTGGCGCTGGACATATTCACCGAGCGGGCGAGCGGCGGCCCAGCCTGCGACGGATGATGCGGCAGCCGTAGCGACGCGCGTGCGTATCTGGCTGGATGCCATGCCCAGCAGCGTCCCGAGCGTGATCATAGTGATGCCGACGGCGAGATTGGTGCCGCAGTTGGGGTGGATGGCGAGTTCGGCTTCACCGGCCTGGAGACGTGCCAGCGCCTCGTCCAGAGCGATACGCAGCTCTCCCAGATCCACATCGCCGAAGATGATAAAGCCGTCTGAACTGGAGCGCGCGCTGACACTCAGCTCGGGAAGGCGACCACTGAGAATAGTGATGGTGGCATGCTCCAGGGCATGATTCTGGCGGATGCGACGGCTAAAGAATAGATCGTCGAGTTTCATTGCTGGTCTCCTTTGTAGACACGTTCGCCGAAGATCGCCCGACCAATGCGGACAATGGTGGCGCCTTCTTCAATCGCTATAGTGTAATCATCAGTCATGCCCATAGACAGGTGACGCCATGAACAAGCGGGTACCTCATTGCGTAAACGCTCCAGTAGCTTACGGAGGGCGCGAAATACCGGGCGCACCTCCTCCGGGTCCTCTACCTGTGGTGCAACCGTCATCAAGCCCTGTAGATCCAGGTGTGGAAGGGCCGCGACCTGGCGCGCCAGCGCTACCGTTTCAGCCGTCGTGATACCCTCCTTGCTCTGCTCACCCGCGATATTGACCTCAAGCAGGATCGGCAGGCGCTGTCTGTTTTCTGCCTCTGTGTAGCGATTCAGGGCCTGTGCAAGGTGCAGCGAATCGACGCTCTGTACATAATCAAATGAACTTGCCACTCTGTGTGCTTTGTTGCTTTGCAGGTGCCCGATCATGTGCCAGCGCAGGTCCGGCGGGCGAAACTCAGCGATCTTGGGTAGCGCCTCTTGCACACGATTCTCACCGAATTGAGTTACTCCTGCATTATACGCCATCTTGACCAGGGCAACGGGTTTCGTCTTCGAAACGGCTATGAGTGTGATATCCTCGGGACGACGCCCTGCCTGGTGCGCCGCGCTGCGGATACCGGCGCGTACAGCGTCGATATTGGCGGTGATGCGCTCCTGGTCGCTTATGGGGTGATTGTCTGGCACTTCTATGTATCTCTCCGCTACTGACTGACAATGGTACTCTTACTTGTTAGTACGTCCGAGGCGCGCACGGGGTTATAGGAAAAGATTTGATCTTCTGTCATGGTCGTGTTACTATGAGCAAGGAATAGGAACAGGTAATTCTAGCGAAAGGAGGTGTGTACGATGCCGATGCTCTTCTCTAGCGCGGCCCTTTTCTTCGCATGTATGATAGGAGGAGTGTCGATCCTGGGCACGGCCTTCTGGATCTGGATGCTGGTTGACTGTGTAATGAATAAGAGGCTCTCCGACATGCAGAAAGCCCTGTGGGTGGTATTGATCATTTTTACGCATATTATCGGCGCGCTGATCTACTTCTTTGTGGGACGGTCAGGGCAGTCGAAGCAGCCCACTTCTCAGTACTACGAGCAGTCAGGGACGACTTATCATTTTGACGCACCGCCCGCTTATCGCTCATACGAGCAAGGGTATCAGGCGCCACCCCCACAGCAGAATAATGACGTACCCCCTCCGATCTATCCAGAGCAGGCGCAACGCTCCCCCACGGATTATGAGCAGCCCCAGGCTATGTACCCTCACGAACAGCACGAAGACTGAGTTTTTGGAGCTGTGGTTATACTGAAAGTATAGGAATGTAGGAAAGATTCCTGCTGAGTCCAGTCTTTCACTGATACAACCAGTTTTTCACGCGAGATAGAGATGCTTGCATGAAATCTCTGCTTCAGTTGCATTTTGCTAAGTACGTGTGAAGAAGGTGGGGAGAAGGAGAAATGACCTCTATGCATACAAAGAATACAAAACACTCGTTGCTTTTGCTGTTTGTTGTCGCTCTAGCGTTATGTGTATCGTTGACT
This sequence comes from Ktedonobacteraceae bacterium, assembly GCA_034438015.1. GTDB lineage: Bacteria > Chloroflexota > Ktedonobacteria > Ktedonobacterales > Ktedonobacteraceae > JACDAE01. The sequence goes on from DAOTTD010000294.1 coordinate 17,710, forward strand.
CCACTGTCCCCGGCTGCCTATGCGGCGTCGGGACCGAATCAGCTACTGATTGTGCGTTCTATGGGCATAGGTAGCGATGGCGCACGTGAGACTGTGACAAACCCCCAGGTGATCCAGCAACTCTACTACCATATACTCTCTCTGCCGTCGGCTCCTACACATAAAATCTGCCCCCTGTACATTATCGCCGTATATCAACTGACGTTTTATCACAATCATACTACCCTTATAAATGCGAGTGTGCTGCAAGGCGGTTGTCCGACGGTGACGCTAAAATCCGGCGATAAACGGGCGACCGATGATATATTCTGGTCGCTATTCGAGCAGGTAAGCGATCTGGGGTCGATGACCTGATTGGCTGGTTGATGCTCTATTCAGGAGAGCGCTATCAGCACCGGGAAACGTCCGGTCTTGCCCTGTTCGGCGCGATGAGAGAAGAACAGCTCGTTGGCGCAACTGGTACAGACCGCCATCACCTCGATGTGCTCAGGCAACAGGCCTGCCATGAGGAGTTGGTTGCGGTTTGTCGCCTGCAAGTCCAGGCGCAAGCTCTTTCTGTTGGATAGGGAGAGCGTGGAGAAGACTGCCGATGCGTGAACGAGGTCTCGGTACTGCTCGGCGGGCTGCGTGTCGAACTGCAACTGCCCCAGGAAGAGCCGCTGGACGGTCTCGCCGACCTCGTAGCAGCAGCTCCCGATCGCAGGTCCGATGCCGGCGAGGATGTTACTCGGCAGGCAACCGAATTGCTGATTCATGGCAGCGACGGTCGCCGCGCCGATGCCGCGCGCTGTGCCGCGCCAGCCTCCATGCGCCTGGGCCATGACCCGTTCTACCGGGTCGTAGAGCAGGATGGGGACGCAATCGGCGAAGGAGAGCGCGATGGCGACGCCATGTTCTCTGGTGATCAGGGCGTCGGCCTTGTGAATAGTCGCGGGCGTCCAGGCGAGCTCGTAATAAGAGCGATTGGCCCAGTCAGTGCGCCATGCGTTGCTGGCGTCGTAGATGGCGATATCAGCGCTGTGCACCTGCCATAACGTCACGCATGGATAGTCCGCGAGGTCGAGCGCCTGTAGCGCCAGTATGCGGTTGCGGATCACGTTGTCGATGCTATCCCCCTGCTTGAAAGGCGGAGTAGAGGTGTTGAGGCTGCTGTACGGTGCCAGGCTGCATCCTCCCTGACGCGTAAAGATGCCGTGTGTGAGGTCCGGAAAATGGCGGTAGTGGCTAAACTGCAGGTAGCGCACACCGCCCGACTGTTGTTCGATCAAAACGACTCCTCTGGCTATGCTATGTCTTTCTGTTTCAGCATATCACATGCCGGCGAGGGGCGACAACGCCTGCCCACAGGGCGACCGCCAGGGTCCGCCCCTACAAGAACACGTGACGGTGATGAACTCAACCGTGTTTTTGTACGGGCGACCCTGGCGGTCGCCCTGCTCGCCATAACGCCTGCACAGATCTACCCTGCCGAGACGTTGCAGCCGGCAGAGAAGAAGCCGAGCTGGAAGATGTTGCTGATCACCGGCTGGATGTTCGTGCAATTGGGTATGATCACGTCCTGATTGGCGCCGATGGTTGGATCGTAGACGGTCTGGTAAGCGCCGAAGTTCTGGCTGCCGCTGCCTGGTCCCAGCGTGATGCGGCTGATCGACCTGCTGTCCAGGGTGCGCCCAAAGTTCGCGAAGGCCAGCATCTCCTGCTCGCTGAGATCGGTATAGACCTGCCCGCGCATATCATTGATCAGGTCCGAGAGATGGGCGATGACGCTCCCCGCGTTGAGCTTCTGCTTGAGCGCTTCCAGAACCTGCTGCTGGCGCTGAGTGCGTCCGATGTCGCCCACGAGATCGGAGTGGCGCGAACGCACGTAGTCCAGCGCCTGCGATCCGCTCATGTGCTGCGGACCGGGCGCGATGTAGAGGCGCTTGTACGCGTAGGGATCGTTGGGGTTGCTCTCCTTGCCTGTATCATTGGGATAGTTATCGTCGACGACCGGGTGTGTGGCATCTATATCTATGCCTCCAAGTGTATCGATAACTTTGGCAAAACCGCTCAGGCCGACCCACGCGTAGCGATCGATCGGGATACCATAATCGCTCTCGATCGTGAGGCGGGCACTGCGTACGCCATCATCGAAGCTGTTATGTTGGGTCGCGCCCAGAAAAAACGCCTGGTCGATCTTGTGCATACCGCCTATCTGAGGAACGGGAACCCACGAGTCGCGTGGAATAGAGACCATGTGCACGGTCTTCTCGCCGGTATCGACGTGGATAACCATCATGACCTGTGTCAGAATTGCCGGGAAGGTATACTTTCCGTCATTGTCGCTTCCCATGAGTAGAAGGTTCCAGGAGCGCCCGTCGATCGCATCGTACGAAGGGATTGTCCCTATTTGCGGCTCGGTACTGCCCCTGCTGACCGGGTGGATGAACTGCGCGACTGGCTCCTGAACAATTTGGTAGTAGAAGTAATAGCCGGTAGCAAATGCTCCACCGAGCAGTACGAGGAAGATGGTCAATGCTATGCGCGTGGGGTCGCGGCGCTTTTTGCCGTTCTTTTTGCGCGGCGGCATCACAGGCGCCATTTGCAGAGGCGCTGTGGGCGGCCTGGGGGGTGGCTCCACAGGATGATTGGCACGCCTGATAAGTCTGGTGGTGGGTTTATCATCCATAGATACACTATTTACCCTTCAGCATGTGATTTTTAAGAAAGCGGGAAGCACATCCATTTCGTCCCTGGCTTTTTGGATGTCGGCCTTTCAATAAGCCCTTAAGCATAGTATAACGAACATGGAGAAAATTGCCAGTCATCGATGTACTATTTAAAACGAGATGTCAAGGGCAAGTGATATCAAATCCGGCTGAAAAGTGATCAAAAAGGGGTCCAGGGGAAACCCCTGGCGGGGTTTGGGGTGTCCCCAAATAATCATCATTGAAACGGATTTGATATGATACAATGGCATCATTATCTATGAGCAGGGAGGATTTTCTGCATGAATCTTGAACGTATTCAAGAAGCTTTGCGCGCAGAGATGTGCGATGGCTGGCTTTTTTACGATTTCCGTAAGTCGAATCCTATCGCGTACCAGGTATT
>DAOTTD010000295.1:0-14052 GCA_034438015.1 Ktedonobacteraceae bacterium
CTTTCAAGCTATTCCTCCTTTGATTTCTTCAACGGAGTATGCTGTAGACAGGTAAAGCCTCTCAGGACTTCTCTCCTACTTTTTTCTACAACCCTAATTACTATCCCCAACGATGACCAATGGCAAGCCATCTTGTGTGTGACAGGCCTCGAACCCATTCGGAATCGGATGATGCTCGCCCTTGCCTACGACGCCGGGCTCAGACGCGAAGAACGGTGCGCAATGCGCACCGATGATCTGGATCCTGCACACCGAACGCTGCGCATCCGGGCGGAGACGACGAAAGGACGCCGAGAACGGATCGTGGCCTACTCAGCCTCCACGAGCATCTTGTTGCAACACTACCTTGGACACCGGCAGACCGTGAGCCGCGCGCGTGGGCCGCTCTTCTTGTCAGAATCAGACCGCAACTTCTCGCAGCCCATCACGATCTGGACCTGGTCGAAGGTCGTGAAGCGGATCGCCGCTCTGGCTTCGGTTCCCCAATTCAGCACGCATACCCTGCGCCATCTTTGCCTTACAGACCTGGCCAGGTCAGGCTGGGAACTGCATGCCATCGCGACCTTTGCCGGCCATCGAAACCTGTCTACTACCCTTCAATATATCCACCGGTCAGGACGCGACCTGTCCGACAAGCTTGGGCGTTCAATGGCCCAGATCCATAGCTGGCGTGCTCAACTGCTCGCCGAGGGGACGGCTTCGAAAGGAGATACCCCATGATGAACCACACTGCTCGCCCCGCAGCTGAAGCCTCGGCATCGACGTTCGACCTTCCATCGTGGCACTGGCCCATCGACCCAACGTGCTACGACCGTACGCCCGAGTTGTCAACCAACGAGCTTGCCGCTCTCGTCGCGCTGGACTGGGACGTGCGCCGGGGCCGATGCCACGCGACTTCCCGACCAGAGTGGGCAACGCTTGAGCGTCTCCTTCGTCCCCTGGATGATGCCCGCCTGAGCTTGTACACTCCCACCACGCGCTATCACCAGCGGAGCGCACTTGATGCGGTTGGCCTCCTCCTGCACGGATGCCGCACACACACGACCGCCTTCTGGCAATGGAACGAAGCCACATGGGTCGAGGTCCTCGGCGCAGATCAGCGCGCCTTCCAGCGGCGAGAGTTCTCTGGATGGCTCGATGCCACCGTTCGCCCTTACATGGTTGCGATGGCCTATGTGCTGGACTGTTTTTCTGCCTTCCAGTTGCTCGGATCATTCAATCGGCTCACGCTGGCGACGAGAGTCTTTGGCCCGCAGCTTCTGGAGGAAGCCATGCAGCAGATCCTGACCGTTTTGCACGGATGGGGATACCACGAGACAAACAGCCGAGACAAATACCCTGGCCTCATCTGCACGCTGCTCTTGCTCAATCGCAGCCCGTACCTCGCGGACCTCACGACGCCTGCCCTGGAGCAGTTTCGCACACATGTTGCGATCCACCACTCGATGCGTTCTCCCATCTACGCCATCCATCGTGCCGTGGCAGCTCTAGGGTATGTCGATCCCCCAGCTCGCCTGCCTGCTGGACCAGAGATCCTCGTTGAAGGAGTCCACGCAACCTGGCAGCAATGGGTGGAGCGCTGGACGGCCACCTCCACCTTGACCCAGAAAGTGCGCAGAACGTTCCGTACGCTTTTACTGAAAGGAGGCCGGTGGCTGACTGATGTACACCCGGAGATCTGCGAACCAGCGCAATGGACGCGTGAGGTGTGTGCTGAGTACCTGGCATTGGTCGAGCGCTTATGTATTGGGGACTATGCACAACGCCGGGCTCCTTTCGCCAACCGGATCGGGCGTCCGTTGTCGGCGAAATCAAAAGCAGGCTATATCACGGCGGTTCGTACCTTCTTCCATGATTGTCAGGAATGGGAAGGGATCGCGCGTCGCTTTGATCCCTCGCGCGCCCTGGCGACTCCTCGCAGTATCCGTGCCCTCACCGGGCCAGACCCACGGGTCATTTCCGACGCGGTCTGGGCCAAACTCGTCTGGGCGGGATTGAATCTCGAAGCCAGTGATTTGCCAGCCAATACCGGCGGACAGTTCTATCCGCTGGAACTGGTGCGGGCTCTGGCCATCACCTGGCTCTTCGCCGGCCTGCGCAGCGATGAACTTTCCCGTCTGCGACCTGGCTGCATCCGGTGGCAACGCGAAGAGATCCTGGTGCGTGGACAGCCGACGGAGGACGTTCCCAAAGAAGCCGTCTGCTTACTTGATATCCCCACGCACAAAACCGGCATGGCCTTTACCAAGCCTGTTGATCCCCTGGTTGGGCAAGCCATTGCTGCCTGGGAAGCCGTTCGGCCTGTGCAGCCACCCATGCTGGACCGCCGAACAGGAGAGTCTGTTCAGTTTCTCTTTGGTTACCGTGCAACGCGTGTCGCGAAGGGGTATCTCAATGTGGGACTGATTCCGGCTTTAGGCCGCAAGGCCGGCGTGCCCCTAGAGGACGTACGGGGGCGCATCACCCGCCACCGCGCTCGGGCGACCATCGCCAGTCAACTCTACAACGCCAAAGAGGGGATGACGCTGTTTGAACTGCAAGCCTGGCTCGGCCATCGCTCAGCGGAAACCACGCAATATTACGCGCGCATTACCCCAACAACCCTGGCCAAGGCGTACACCGATGCAGGATACTTCTCGCGCAACGTGCGAACGATCGAAGTGCTGATCGACCGCGAGGCCATTGAGAGTGGCCAGGCCTCGACCGGGACTCCCTGGCAATACTTCGACCTGGGGCACGGTTATTGCACCTACAGCTTCTTCGAGCAGTGCCCACACCGCATGGCCTGTGCTCGCTGTGACTTCTACTTGCCGAAAGGTTCGACCAAAGGACAACTCCTTGAGGCCAAAGGGAACCTGCAGCACATGCTGGCCAGCATTCCTCTCACAGAAGAAGAACGTACAGCAGTGGAAGATGGGAAGGTCGCACTCGAGCAGTTGTTGGAACGGCTCGTTGATGTACCAACTCCAGCTGGGCCAACGCCGAGGCAGCTCATTGGCGATGTTCAAGCTGGGGGATCCACGCTGCAAGCGCCGGAAACGAGTGATCGGGGATTGAAAACGGTCATTCCCCTTGAACGAGTACGTCGAAAACGGTAGAATAGGTGAACAGGTGATTTGTATTCCACATAAAAAGCAGGAAAAGTGATTTTGCGATCCGGCCTACCTCCCCGATGGCTTTCGACAGGGTCGAAGCACGCCCACCGCTTTGCAACGTTCGCATCAATTCGATGGGATCAACCGTGCCAAGCTTGAGCGACCCAACGACACGCAGTACGTCTTCCCAGTTCTCAGTGATGAGGGTGGTATCAATCCGGCTTCGGGCAATGCCATTGAGGGTCCCGTAGTCGGCTGCTGGATCCATACGCCAGAAGCGCATCCCGCCGAGATCAGCCAGGCGCGGACTGAACTGATAGCCCAACAGATGGAACAGACCAAAGACCGCGTCCGAGTTTATGTAGACACTTTCGCCACTTTGGTTCGTGAGAGAACCAACCTCTTTTACAAGAGTTTCAACGGCGGAATAAGGCCTGTTTCAACCAAATAGACCAAGATTCCTACCACTAGGGAAAGAGCCGGGTAGAGACAAATGAAATACGTAACAAGCCGTATTTCAAGCTCGGTATTGCCTTTCCCTTGCAGACCATTCTCTTTGAATCTCGAAAAGAATCCAATCTGCGGCTGATGAGCTATGTTTCCTCTTCGTGTCCGAAACTCCTGCTCTATCTCCCTGAGATAATCATAGCGGGCAGCAATGGTTTTCCCATAACGGAGAAGAGCAAGCCGCCATGTGACATTAATGGGCAGAACGATGATCGTAATGGCACTCACCACTGCAAAGATCCACCACGTATCGAGATGTGATTGCAGTAATAGCAACCCAATGGCCGTTAAGAAGACCGTATTGAGGCCGATATACACATCATTCGTATGTTGACGCCGAGCACTTAGCTGCGCATGGTGTTCCAAAATAGCTTGGTACTCTTCCATACGCTCAAAAATCTTCGGTTCAACTGAGAGGGTGTTTGTCCTTTCTGCTAAAGGCTTTGAGGCACCCTGAGGCAGAATAGGTCGTTGGACTGTTAGCTGTCGAGTCTTTCCAGACTTCTTGTTGAACACAACGTCGAGAAGCTGTTGCATGATGGACCTTCGGTTCGCTGGCCTCTTCATGAAGGGCACCCTCCTTGTGTGCTGCTTGCTCATCAAATACCTCTTCCAGTCTAATCTTCAGCTTCTGGACCGTCAAGAGGTTCGTCAAGTTCTGAAAGCAACGCTTCAATACGCTTGACCGTACAGCGATGCCGCTCAATTTCTCGCTCCCAGCCCCGTTTCATTGCATCGTCGATCAGGCTCAGTTCAACTCTTCGCCTTCTGCGTAACCGTGGCGCATACTCAGGTGAGGTGACGAACTTCGCACAGTTGAGGTAGAGATCACATTCACAGGGTCCTTCTTGTGGGAGGCGTAAACACCTCCCTAACTCGAGTTCCGTTTTGAAAAAATTCTTCGCCAACCAGGTCACAGAGGACGCGGGCAACTGACCAGACCTGAGTGTTTCTGCAAATGGCCCAGCAATCATTGTTCCTGGACCAAGCACCGCCTGGTAATCCTTGAGCACCTCACGATCACTGATCTGAGCATAGGTCATGGTCATCGAGGCGGAAGTATGTCCCAGGACTTTCATAATGGTGTGCAGTTTCGCTCCGCGCTCGGCTAATTGTGTGCCTACGGTGTGGCGAAACCGATGGGCGGTGATCGTGGGTTTCCCTCGCGCATCGACCAAACCAGCGAGAGAGCAGGCCTGGGAGAGTGCGCAGTCGAACAAGTAATAGGTCGAATACAGTTTGCCGTGATTGAGGAACAAATAGTGTGTCTCAACCCCAGTCTGCGCGTCGCGAAATCCCCGCTCGTCTGCACGTCGAAGAGACTGTAACACCTGGATGGCTTCAGCTGCTTCTTGATGCAGCGGGATGACCCGCTCTCGTTTCATTTTGCCAGCGGGTAGTCGCAGGCGTGCCGTTCCATCTGGATACTGGTCCAGACACTGGACCTCCAGTCGGCGAATCTCGTCACGTCGGGCACCGCTCCAACGCGCGATGAGCAATGCTCCGCGTTGATAGGGACATGGAAGTGTGCGGATCGTTTCCATCAATCGCGAGAGTTCGTCTTCAGGGATGTAGCGGGGAATGCGCTCAGGGATCTTTGGCAGATCTCCTGCACTGAGCAGTGGTCGCTCTGGCATTTCTTCCCATCCCCAACTGGCACCATCCCGAAAGAACACCGAGAGGTTCGACAGCGTCCCTCGCTTGGTGAGCGTACTCAGTGGTTTCCCCGTCGATGCGCTCTGCAGCGTATCTAACGCTTCAGCAAATTTCAAAACCTGATCGCGGGTCACCTGTGTCCAAGAGGTGATTTCAGCATGCGTCGTCGCAAGCCACTTCATAAATCGGCGCAATGTTAAATCAAGTTTCGCAACGGTCCCTGGCCGATCCGTCAAGCGGCGGGCGGTAAGGTATCGATCGACGATGGCTTGCATACGTGGGTGACCGCCTCCGCGTTCAGCATAGAGGGGCATGACGCGGCGAGGTTCCGTTTTCGCTTGTCCCCGATGGTAGAGGACAACGTGGAGCATGTGCAAGGCCGTCAGATAACTTTTGCGCGCTTCCTGGTGGTAATGATCCACCGAGGTGTAAAAAGCGGTCACATCTGGACGAAGGCCAAATTGCCGGATAGCCTGTGCCAGATCGGTACAATGCGCCTCGGTGAGCTGTTCAATAGGCTGAAAGCCTGTGCGAAGAAAAATACGACTGAGTGCCCACCGCATATCCTCAGAGGACGTAACGGGATGGTAACCCAGTAATTCTGCTTCACGAATGAGTTGTGCAACACTTCTTGTCAGACCCGTTTCCGTGAGCATGTGATGCAGATGGATCTTTGGCAACGCAATGAGCCATTCCCAATCCAGGGTGATATATCTGCGCATCGCGAGATAGAACAAGTACTGGCGAGCCTCGTAGGATGCCCGATGGGTGTAGTGTCCTTGGGCCATGCCATGTCGTCGCCCAATGCGCTCTTCTAAGGGTGCAGCAAACCAATCAGCAAGGTCTGGATACGTGTGAACGAAGAACGCACGGTTCTTACGGTAGAAGTTGCGAGTACCTTCATTGGGATAGTAGTGCTCCACAAAGGCCATATATTCTGTTTCGCTGGCATGTTTGTACGGAGATATTTGTAGGACTGAGAAGATACTCATTTGGTTCCCTCCTCACCCAAGGCACGTCGGTATTCGGCTACTACCATCGGATCAGAAACCTGGGTGTAAAGACGCGTTGATTCAGGAGAGGCGTGACCCAGGCGTTTTTGCAGAGCTAGTTCGCGCATACCTCCCTCCCACATACGAGTTGCGTGCGTATGCCGTAAGGCGTGTGGTGTAACCCAAGGACTGCGAATCCCAAGATGCTCACAGTGTCGCTCAAAGAGCTTGACCAAGGCGTGATATCCCAGTGGCTCATGGCGTCGTTTGCCACCTCCCCCCACCAGAAAGACGTAAGGACTCTCCACATCGGCGGGACGCTCGTACATCACGTAATCACTCACCGCCTGCAAGGTTTCTGGCTGGAGCAGATCCACGACTCGTTCGATGCGGGACTTGGTACGTACACGCTTGGGATGATCCGTTCGATGCCGGATGATGACCCGCTTGCGCCCATACTGGAGATCTTCCAGGTGGAGATTTAACACTTCACCTGGGCGCAAACCGCCATGAAGCATCAACAGAATCATAGCCCTGTCACGTCTCCGCTTGAGCGAGGAAAGCAGCGCAGCGATCTGTTCGTCATCCATCGGTCGCGGAAGACGTTGAACGGTTTTGACACGCACTGCTCGTCGCATAGGGCGCTGACGGCTTGCCCGCCCCACGAACGGTCGATGGCGCGAAGATGCACGGGCGCAGGCGGGATCATCCATGTGTTGAATAGGATTCTCAAGCTCTGCGAACTGACCGGAGAGTATCAGATATTCATAGAAGGACGAGACGGCGGCAAAGATCCGATTGATCGTGGTCGGCGAGAGGCGTGTGGTGGAGTTTCCCTCAGACGTGGTCGTGGAGAGCACCAATCCCAGCCGTCGAGCAGGCTTACGGCTAGGAAGCGTGCTGAGATACTCCAGAAATGCTAGGGAGTGTGCTGGGCTGAACTCCTGATAGGTAAGCTGCTGTTCGTTGAGGAACCGCATGAGATGCTTGAGATCATAGACGTAGGCTGATAGGGTATGAGGCGAGCACCTACGAGCTCGCAAATGCTGCATGAAGCCAGAGATCGCGCTGATAGGCTCATTGTTCTCATCAAGGAGTTCAAACGAGATGTCATTCGCATTCTCAAGGCTTCCTTGGATACGGTGGACTCGCATGGTTCACTTGCTCCTTCTGATTAGGTCATTTGTTCTTATTATGAACAGATGCTCTACAGGGTGTCAAGTGTCTACATAACCGAGTAGGAGGCAGTATCTGTCATCAATTCCGTCGGGCGCAGTTTCGTCTCCTGGTTGAGCAGCCCTGCCAGAATGACCAGGGAGTCGCGCAGCGTCCCTGTGACGACGATATTCTTGAAGCCTGAAAATTGATCGCTGACATAGTTGATGAGCGTGATGCCGCGCCCAGTGCCAAAGTATTTAGGATTGGGACCAGCATTCAGGGTTCGCACAGGGACGATAAAACGCAATCCATCCGCGCTGGCCACCTCTCCACCACCCCAAGCTTTGGCCAGCGACAGGGTATCCTGGAAATCGACCAGGCGTGCATTGGCACGCGAGAGCGTCTCGGGGCGGATGTAGTTCTGTTGCACATGGGAGAGCCGATCCCGCTCTAAGGCGGGGATGCCCTTGTGGACCAGCGGTGCCAGACCAATATTACACGCTTCCGCAAGCAGCACTGCGCAGAGGCTCGTTGGCAAGTCACTGATTCTGCTCTTGCTCTCATGAATATGGGTAAACTCTGAAAGAAAACCCGTCCGCACATGCAATTCCAGCAGGATCTCTGGCAAATTGATGGGTGGCAGGCGTCGAGTGACGCGATGGCGCAAGAGCAGCAAACTGTCTGGTTCTTCGATCTTTTCCAAGCCGGTGAGGACAAGCTTGTCTTGTTCCTGGCCCGTCGGGAGCTTTTCCCGCTCAATACGGACTGAGGCACTCGGGAGGTTGGCAGCAGTGCGCCGGTAGGCTTCATCGAGCCGCTTTGCCAGGTCATCGAGTTCGGTCTGTGGGGAGAGGGAGCGACCCAGCGATTGGCACACGGTAGCACGCACACGTTCCCAGGCATCTCCCTGTAAGAGCTTGGCCCGTGGATCTCCCCAGCGAGACGACTGCGGAACATAGACATCCCGATGCCGCAGGCCCTCGTGGAGACGAGCAAGGGCACACAGGGTGTAATACCGGCGGTCTGGCGTCTGGTGATAGGGAGCCACATGACGTTTCCAGCCAGGGGACACAAAATCCAAAGGGGCTCCTTTCATCGAGGGGTGTGCATTTCCTTCGATGCCTTTGAGAAAGGTGAGTCCCTTGAGGACAGGCTGCCCGGCTCGGTTACCCTGGAACTCAATCTGTTGAAGTAATTGCGGGAAAAACTGACGCACCGATTTGTAGCGTTCCCCCACCTCCTGATAGTAGTGGTCATCGGGAGGACGGGCAATAGCATAAATAGTTTCAATAGAGGCTTGCATCGTGGTCTGCTGGGCTTCCAAATACGCACGAAGCTCCTCATCTGAGCGTTCCTCTTTGAAGAGCTGTTCGACCTGCTCCGCCAAACGTAAAGCAGCGTTATCCAGGTCGCGCAGCGTGCGCAGGCGCTCCTTTTTGCCTTTGCGCTCTGATTTGGCGAGCAGATCACGCAGCAGCATATCCAGCACGTCCAGCGAATCATCGAGTGCCGTTACTTCGAGAGCACGGGCACAACACAAGAGGGTTGCGGCTCGCTGATCGTCTGATTGCCGCGCCAGCGTGGAAGCTTTGCTCGTCATCGCATAGGTTGCAAGCGTACGAATGCGACTGGGAGAGATGTTCCCCAGGTCGATCGCTCCTACCCCGAGTTGGCGAATCTCGTCCAGTCGAGCGAGCGCTGTTGACATGGTTCTGGAGCTGGCGTAGGTGGGCGAACGACGCAGGCGTTCCAAGGTAGTGATCCGCGTATTCCCTTTTCCTGACCGCTCCAACAGGTGATCTAAGCGAATTCGTTGCTCTGGCTCTACGACTGTGTTCAAACGCTGCCAGACGCGCAGAGCCACCTGTTCTCGGATGCGAGAAACCAGCCGCTCCAGCGTGGTGATTCCGGGTAGAACGACTTTGTGATCGACCAACCAGGTAATGGCGAGGTCAAAGAGCACCCCAGGACGTTCGGCGCTGACCCATTCGCGTGCGTACAAAAAGCGCATCAGCGCGAAGCCGCCACGCGGATCGTTAAAATCGCGATAGCCAAAGCGGTTGCGAATCTCCAGTGTGTGCTCGCGCTGCGTTGGCGCACGTTCAGCGTACCGAGGTAAACAAGACATATCCGTGAGAGACAACTGCTCGGCGACATAGCGAACTGCGCCCATCGGCACGGCCAACGGGTCTCCGAGAAACAAGCCCAGAAAGCGGAGAGTAGCCAGCTGCAGCGCGAAGCCCAGGCGGTTGTGGTCGCCGCGTCGTTCCGCGATGATCGCCCGATCGCTGTCGCTCAGGTAAAAGTAGCGAGCGAGTTGCTCTGGCGAGGGTTCTCCCACGTAGCGTCCGTAGCGCTGCTTCTGTTCTTCGGTGAGAAAATCAACCGGCATCCCTTTTTCGCCTCCTCTTGCAGAGCTTCTGTCATATCTGCTAAGATCCAATAGTGGATATACATAAAGCAATTTTGTAGGAAATATGTCTGCTAACACGGAAAAGAACGGATATCTACGGTGTCTGCTAATGTTCTTGCAGGGAAACAGCCATGAAGCGAGGGGCACTTCCGGCAATATCAGCGCCTGGTGAAGTCGCGCTCGACCGCTACGAACAGGTGCTTCGCACTGAGGAAGACTTAAGTGCAGTCACCATTCGGAACTACCTCAGCGATATACGCCAGTTTGCGGCATGGTATGAAGTATGCTTCCAAAGGGGGCAAGAAGAGGCCTTGCCCTTTACTCCTAAAGCTGTAGCAACGCCAACACTTACCGCCTATCGGGCGTATCTCCAGCACGTTCTTCACCTCAAACCGGCTTCAGTCAACCGTTCGCTTGTCAGTCTCAAACGCTATTTCGCTTGGCTGGCTGAAACGGGGCAGATCAAGCACGACCCAGCAAAGGTAGTGAAGTTAGTTGAGCAGGAAGTCTCACCACCCCGTCATCTGAGCGATCAGGAAGAACAAGCCCTTGTAGCAGCTGTCACAGACGGGGGAAGCCTGCGAGATCGCACGATCATTGTTCTCATGCTTCATACGGGCTTACGTGCCAGAGAAGTTTGCATGCTCACACGCTCCCAGATCAAGCTCGGCAAGCGGAGCGGTACTATCCAGGTCCTTGGAAAGCGCAACAAGTATCGTGAGATTCCCCTGAATGCGACTGCTCGTTCCGCTCTCGAGGGGTATGATCCACTCCTACGAAAGCATTCGGATGATACGATGCCGCTTTTTCTCAGCAAAGACCAACATGAGGTTGACCGAACGAGGGTTAGGTTATCTTATCAAGAAATATGCTGACAGGGCGAAAGTATACGATGTCAGTCCTCATGATCTTCGTCATCGCTTTGGGTACCGCATGGCCGAGTCAGTCCCTTTGCATCGGTTGGCACAGCTCATGGGGCACGACTCGTTAGACACGACCATGATTTATATTCGAGCAACGAGAAGCGATCTGCAAAAGGAAGTCGAGAAGATCGCCTGGGTGTGATTCACGAGGAGAAGGAAATAATTCCTCGTGCGATACCCAGGCCTGGAAACAAGGCTTGCGGCCAGTTGAGCAGAAGAGGTTTGAGCGTAGAGGTGCCTCTTCGTCGATCTGTATGAGTGAAGCAAGCACTAGCAAGCGGGGGAGTGGGTATGCGACGCTTCATCGAAAGGGGAATCCACTCATGGCAACAGTATTCAATAAACCAGTCGTTTGCCCAGTCTTGATTGGCCGCTCAGGCGAGCTGGCCGCTCTTCGTATGCTCGTTGACCAGGCGAAGCGAGGTCAGGGTCAGGTTGCCCTCATGAGCGGTGAGGCGGGGATTGGCAAATCGCGCCTGATTGCCGAGGGGAAAACGTATGCGCTTGCACAGGGCTTCAGACTCCTCCAGGGAAATTGCTTCCCAGGGGATACTTCTTGCCCGTACGCTCCTCTCCTCGACCTGTTACGAACACATTTTGCTGATCAGTCCGGAACTGAGATCGCTACGGAGTTGGGACCGTTTGTTCGCGAGTTTGCTCAACTCATCCCTGACCTGGTTCATGTGCTGCCCGATTCGCCTCCTATGCCGCCACTTCCCCCGCTTGAACCAGAACAAGAGAAACGTCGCCTCTTCGAGGTACTGACACGCTGGTTCACCGGGTTGGGCACCAAACAACCGATCCTGTTGGTCATTGAGGATGTGCATTGGAGCGACGATATCAGCCTGGAATGGCTCCATTACCTGGCAAGGCGCTATGCTGCTCATCCATTGCTGCTGCTGGTGACCTATCGCAGTGAGGAGGTCCGTTCCAGTCTCAGCCACTGGCTGACCCAGCTTGATCGTGAGCGACTGACTCAGGAATTCCTGCTCGCACGCCTGTCGCGCAGTGATCTCGACATGATGCTGCGCGCCATCTTCGCACTCCCCCTCTCAAGGCAGTTAGAACTTCCAGATCTGCTGTATACTCTCACTGAAGGGAATCCTTTTTTCGTTGAGGAAAGCCTCAAATCACTGATCGCAGCGGGAGGGATCTTTTACGAAGATGGCACCTGGGATCGTAGGCCGCTCAATGAGCTGCATATCCCGCGCAGCCTACACGACGCTGTACAACAGCGTACGAATGAATTAAGCGAGTCCGCCTAGCAGGTGTTACGCCTGGCAGCGATTGCCGGACGCCGCTTCGATTTCGCTCTCCTCCAGGAGTTAACGCAACACAATGAACAGCAGCTGCTCACTCTCATGAAAGAACTCATGGCTGCTCAATTCGTCGTCGAAGAATCTGAGGAGCAGTTTGCCTTTCGTCATGCGTTGACGCGCGAGGCCGTTTACGCAGAACTTCTGGTGCGTGAACGCAAGAAGCTGCACGGCACGATTGCCGAAACGATGGAGCAACTCTACGCCTCAGCATACGACGCCCACCTGGCAGAGTTGGCCTACCATTTTTACGAAGCCGGTATGTGGGAAAAGGCGCTACTCTATACGCAGCGCGCGGGAGAAAAGGCACAACGTCTCTATTCGTTGTGGGCCGCTATCGAACACTTTACGCGGGCGTTGGATGCCGCCCATCACCTGGGGGTACTCCCCTCACCGGCAACCTACCGAGCCCGCGGACAAGCGTATGAAACGCTGGGCGACTTTGAGCACGCGCGTAGCGATTATGAGCAGGCCCTGGAGGCTGCCCGTACTGCTCAAGATGCTGTCGCAGAGTGGCAGAGCCTCATCGATCTTGGCGCTCTGTGGGCGGAACGTGACTATACACAAACAAGCGCATTTTTCCAGCGGGCCTATGAACACGCACGAGCAATAGGTCAGCCGCCCATGCTTGCACGCAGTCTGAACCGGGTAGGGAACTGGCATCTCAATGTGGAAGAGCCGCTCGAAGCGCTCCGATGCCACCAGGAGGCACTGGCCATTTTCCGGCAGCTCAACGATCCGCACGGCATTGCTGAGACGCTTGATCTGCTGGGCATGGCGAGTTATCTGGGTGGTGACCTGCTGCAGGGTACGAGGTATTATGAACAAGCGGTCACGCTCTTTCGCCAGTTGGACGATCGCCTGGGCCTCACTTCCAGTCTGGCCTCGCTGGCGCTTCGCGGCGCGCTTTCCATCACCAATACGATGGTTTCAGCGGCAACCACTCTCGCTGAGCTTCTGCCCGACATTGAGATGGCGCTCAAAATCGCACGCGAAATTGGCCAGCGTTCTGGCGAAGCCTACGCGCTCTATCAGTTGGGGCTCTGCCTGAGCACGCAAGGTGAGTATAGGCGCGCATTGGATGCCTTACAGCAAAGCCTCTTGATCGCCGAAGAACTTGAGCATCGTCAATGGATGGTCGCCGCACACTGGGCAACTGGAGCGCTCTACCTCGATCTTCTTTCCCTGCTCATGGCGCAGCACCATCTGAAGCTGGCCCTGCGGCTCTCGCATGAGATTGGCTCAAGGCATTGGATCAACACGACCATCGGAAGCCTTGCCTCAGCTTGTATTTTGCAAGGCGAGCTTGAGCAGGCAGAAGCCCTCCTCAATGCTGAGTTCAGTGGGGATACTCCCGTTCAGACAATGGGGCAGCGCATGGCGTGGTGTGCGCGAGCAGAACTTGCGCTTGCCCGTGGCGATCCCGACCTGGCTCTGCAGATCACGGATCGATTGAGCGCCTCCGCGGCGAACCTCTCCGCACAGCGGGGCATTCCACGTCTCTCGAAATTACGCGGTGAGGCACTGGTCGCACTCCGCCAGGCAACAGAAGCAGAAACGGCGCTGCGAAGCGCTCAAGAGATGACGACTGCACAGGGAGCCCGCCCCTTGCTGTGGCGCATTTGCGTGAGGCTCGGCACTCTGTATCAAACCCAATCACGAGAGGCCGAAGCAGAACAGGCATTTTCGACCGCCCGTGCGATCATTGAGGAACTTGCAGCGAACATACAAGACGAACACGTGCAGGAGCTGTTTTTCCACGAGGCCGAAGCTCTTCTGCCACGCACGCGTGCGACTTCCTCACCCCGTCGTGCCGCCAAGCAAGCATTTGGAGGGCTGACCGAGCGCGAGCGCGTGCGTGGCGACACTGATTGCGAAGGGGAAATCGAATCGTGAGATAGCCGACCAGTTGGTTGTCAGCTACCGAACTGTCGAGACCCATGTGAGCACCATCTTATCTAAACTCGCCTTTTCCTCCCGTGCGCAAATTGC